>CAZNRK010000040.1:0-19464 GCA_964575435.1 uncultured Bacteroides sp. | reverse complement strand
CAGGCGACCAGGGCGTATACGAGGGTGAAGACCCCGATCCCGTTGTTGAGTCACTTCAATTCTACGGCAATGTGAACGGTGCAGGCTGGGAGCTTGTTGACCTCACAGACGGCAGCCACACTTTCGAAGTAACCTCTCAGACTTACTTCACTTTCACCACTTCCGGCAACTGGGAGAAAGCATGGCGCCCCAAAACAGGCGCTGACCAGGTGCTCACCGAAAACGGCACAGTAGAAGCTGCTGCTACCGGTTCAAACGGTACTTTCATCATCAAAGTGGCCGGCACCTACACCGTAACTCCTGATGCTGACAACACCACCTTCACCATCGACGGCTTCTCCGGCGAAGGTCCCGACCCCGTAGTTGAAAAACTTCAGATCCTCATCTACATGGAAGGCGAGGATGGTGCTTCCTGGGAAGTTAAAGACCTTAACGAGGATGGTTCTTACACCTTCGACTCTACCAACGACATCGACGCTCTCTTCACCTTCACCACCACCGGCGACTGGGACAAAGCATGGCATCCTCTGAGCAACATTGACGAGCTCATCACCGAGAACGGTACCTACCAGGCTATCGTCAACAACGGTGCAGACCACAACAACGGTATCTTCAAGATCACAGCTCCCGGCACATTTGTCGTAACTCCTGACGAAGCCACCACTTCGTTCACCGTAACCGGCTTCAGCGAAGAAGTAGAAATGCCCGAGGCTCTCTACCTCATCGGCTATGTTGACGGCCACGACTTCTCTACCCTCAACGGCATGAAAAACACCACCGCTGAGGATGGTGTCTACACATTCGAGAAAGCCAACATCGGCAATGCAGGCGAAGGCTACGGCTACATCAACTTCGCAACCGTAGTTGACACCGAAGGCACAGGCGACTGGGACACAACCGTAAACTCCGGCAACCGCTACGGCGCTCCTGCCAACGACACTCCCCTCACTGCAGATGCTCCCGCTGATGTAGAAATCTACAAAGCCGGCGTTAACGCTTCTGCTTGCGCATCTTGGAAAATCAAAGAAGGCATCTACAATGTGACTGTTAACCTCAACACAATGAAAGTGTCTGTTGAAGAGGTTACCACCGGCATTGAGGCTATCGAAATGGAAGGCGGCGTGGCTCCTGTATACTACAACCTGCAGGGTGTGCGCGTGATGAATCCCGAAAACGGTATCTTCATCGAAGTGCGCGGCAACAAAGCAGTGAAAGTTGTAAAATAATCCCTCCCTCCAATATTCATAAAAAAAGCCCACCTTGCGGTGGGCTTTTTTTGTAACTGGGAGGTCGCGTGCGGCCCGCGCGCGACATTAGGGAAAAAACTACGATTTCACGTGACTGGGAGGTCGCGTGCGGCCCGCGCGCGACATTGCTGATAAAAACTACGGATTAAACGAATTTCACGGATTATCGAGTGTAGGGTCGCCACTCGTGGCGACGGAAATCGTGACCCGATGCCCTTTGGGGGCCATGGAAGTCGCCACAAGTGGCGACCCTACTCTCGCCTGGGAGGTCAGGTAAGATTTTATTGTATATTCAAATTTATTTCGTATCTTTGCACGGATTTTCCGCATAACACGAAATAACCTTAATTTCCATTATCCACGATGTTAGAAAAAACAAACGTGAAGACTCTCGACAAAGTGGTCGTGAGATTCTCCGGCGACTCCGGCGACGGCATGCAGCTGGCAGGCAACATCTTCACTAACGTGTCGGCAGGAGTGGGCAACCAAGTTTCCACTTTCCCCGACTATCCGGCTGAGATCCGAGCTCCGCAGGGCTCGCTCAGCGGTGTATCCGGTTTCCAAGTAAGCGTAGGGCAGCACGTGCACACCCCCGGCGACAGCTGTGATGTGCTTGTGGCCATGAATCCTGCCGCGCTCAAACAAAACATCAAGCATCTGAAGCCCGGCGGGGTGGTAATCGTTGACAGCGATTCGCTGACAGAGGCCGACCTGAAAAAGGCCCTCTTCACCACCTCCGACCCTTACGCCGAGCTCGGCATCAACCCCGAGATGGTGGTAGAGGTGCCGGTGACCTCCATGACCAAGGCCGCCCTGGCCGACAGCGGCATGGACCTGAAGAGCGTGATGAAATGCAGAAACATTTTTGTCCTTGGCCTGGTGTGCTGGCTTTTTGACCGCTCGCTGCCTGCTGCCGAGGCTTTCCTGCGCAATAAATTCGCAAAGAAACCCGCCGTGGCCGAGGCCAATATCAAGGTGCTCAACGCCGGCTACGACTACGGCCACAATATCCACGCCTCTGTCTCCACCTACCGCATCGAGACTGAGACGGCGCGCCCCGGCGTCTACACCGACATCAGCGGCAACACCGCCACGGCCTGGGGCCTGATCATGGCTTCCGAGAAGGCCGGACGTCCGCTCTTCCTCGGCTCCTACCCCATCACGCCCGCCACCGACATCCTGCACGAGCTGGCCAAGCGCAAGGATCTCGGGGTGAAGGCCTGCCAGATGGAAGACGAGATCGCCGGTGTGTGCTCGGCCATCGGCGCATCGTATGCCGGCAACCTGGCTGTGACCTCGACATCCGGTCCCGGTCTGGCTCTTAAGAGCGAGGGCATCGGTCTGGCCGTGATGGCAGAGCTGCCCCTGGTGGTGATCGACGTGCAGCGCGGCGGCCCCTCCACCGGTCTGCCCACCAAGACAGAGCAAACCGACCTCTTCCAGGCACTCTACGGCCGCAACGGCGAGAGCCCCCTGTGCGTGGTGGCCGCAGCATCGCCCACCGACTGCTTCGACATGGCTTTTGAGGCCTGCCGCATCGCCATTGAGCACATGACCCCGGTGATCCTCCTTACGGATGCCTTTATCGGCAACGGATCGTCGGCATGGCGCATCCCCGAGGCATCGGAATATCCTGAAATCAAGCCCAACTACGTGCCCGAAGACCTGCGCGACGGCTCTTGGCGCCCCTATCAGCGCGATGAGCGCGGTGTGCGCTACTGGGCCATCCCCGGCACCGAAGGTCTGCAGCACCGCATCGGCGGTCTGGAGAAAGACGCCAACACCGGAGCAATCTCCACCGACCCCGTAAACCACGAAAAGATGGTGAACCTCCGTCGGGAGAAAATCGCACGCATCGCCGAAGACATCCCCGAGCTGCAGACCCTCTGCTGCGCCGACAGCGACACATTGCTCATAGGCTGGGGAGGCACCTACGGCCACCTCTACACCGCAGCCGAGGAGCTTTGCGCCCAGGGCACACCCGTGGCCTTCGCTCACCTGCGCTACATCAACCCCCTGCCCAAAAACACCCTCGAGCTCATCCGCCGCTACAAGCACGTGATCGTGGCCGAGCTCAACACCGGCATGTTGGCCGACTATCTGCAGGCCAAGCTCCCGGGTGTGGACATCCGCCGCATCAACAAGATCCAGGGCCAGCCCTTCCAGGTGCAGGAAATCGTAGACGGTGTGCGGAGTATAATGCAAAATGCATGATGCGATGCACAATGCTCATTGCATAATGATTAATTCTTAATTTTTAAATTTAATCTCTGTTTTGATGGAGACAACATATACAGCAGCCAATTTCAAAAGTGACCAAAATGTGCGCTGGTGCCCGGGCTGCGGCGACCACGCCATCCTCAACACCCTCCACAAGGCCATGGCCTCGCTGGGCATCGCGCCCCACATGACAGCCGTAATCTCCGGCATAGGCTGCTCATCGCGCCTGCCCTACTACATGAACACCTACGGCTTCCACACCATCCACGGGCGTGCAGCTGCCATCGCCACCGGCTTCAAGATCGCCAACCCCGAGATGACCGTATGGCAGATCTCCGGCGACGGCGACGGTCTGGCTATCGGCGGCAACCACTTCATCCACGCCATCCGCCGCAACGTGGACATCAACATGCTCCTTTTCAACAACAAGATCTACGGCCTGACCAAGGGACAATACTCCCCCACGAGTGCCCGCGGATTTGTGTCAAAATCATCGCCTTACGGCACCACCGAAGACCCCTTCATCCCCGCCGAGCTCGTTTTCGGCGCCCGTGGCCAATTCTTCGCCCGCTCGATCGACGTGGAGCTTGCCACCTCGCAGGAGGTGCTTGCCGCCGCTGCCCGCCATAAGGGCGCATCGGTGGTGGAGATCCTCCAGAACTGCGTGATTTTCAACAACGGCATCCACAATGCCATCACCGACCGCGAGATACGCGCCGACCGCACCATCCACCTGCGCCAAGGCGAAAAGATGCTCTTCGGCAAGGAGATGAACCGCGGCCTGGTGCAGAACGGCTTCGGCCTGAAGGCTGTGACTTTGGGCGAGGACGGCTACACCATCGACGATGTGCTGGTGCATGACGCTCACACCCCCTCCAACTTCCTGCATCAGCAGCTGGCCATGATGGACGGCATCGAGCTTCCGCTGGCCGTGGGCGTGATTCGCGACGTGGAGGCTCCGACCTACAACGACTCAGTGGCCGACCAGGTGCGTGAAGTGCGCGCCCGCAAAGGCTTCGGCTCTCTGCGCGATATGATCCTTGCCGGCGAGACCTGGGAAGTGAAATAACAAACCCGATTAATCGCGATGAATCCCGATAAATCCTGATAAATCCCGATAAATCCCGATAAATCCCGATGAATCCCGATGAATCCCGATAAATCCCGTTGAATCGCGATTAAACCCGTTGAATCCCGATATAACTCGTTAAAACCCGTTAAAGCCCGAATAAACAATGCTCCTTTCCTCCCTCACAGCCATTTCGCCCGTCGACGGCCGCTACCGCTCCAAGTGCGAGAGCCTTGACGAGTATTTCTCAGAGTACGCTCTGATCAAATACCGCGTGCAAGTCGAAATCGAGTACTTCATCGCCCTGTGCGACCTCTCCCTGCCCGAGCTGCCTGAGCTCACGCACATCGACTGCGAGACCCTGCGCGACATCTATCGCCGCTTCACCCCTGAAGACGCTCTGAGGGTCAAGGAAATCGAGCAGACCACCAACCACGACGTCAAGGCCGTGGAGTATTTCCTCAAAGAGCAGTTCAACACCGCCCACCTCAGCGTTGACATCAACGAATACCGCGAATTCATCCACTTTGGGCTCACCTCGCAGGACATCAACAACACGGCCGTGCCGATGAGCGTGCGCGATGCCGTGCACCGTGTGTTTCTCCCTGCCGTGGACGAGCTGGTGGAGAAAATCCGGGAGCGCGCTCTGCAGTGGGGCGCTGTGGCCATGCCTGCTCACACCCACGGGCAGCCCGCCTCCCCCACCCGCCTGGGCAAGGAGATTATGGTCTACGTCTATCGCCTCGAGCAGCAGATCGAGCAGCTCAAGGCTGTGCCCATCTCCGGAAAGTTTGGCGGTGCGACGGGCAATTTCAACGCCCACCACGCCGCCTACCCCGAAGTGGACTGGCACGACTTCGCCAACACCTTCCTGAGCGACCACCTCGGCATCGAGCGCGAACAGCTCACCACCCAGATCTCCAACTACGACAATCTGGCCGCCCTGCTCGATGCCCTGCGCCGCATCAACACCATAATCCTCGACCTCGACCGCGACATGTGGCTCTACATCTCGATGGATTATTTCAAGCAGAAGATTCGCGCAGGCGAAGTGGGCTCCTCGGCCATGCCTCACAAGGTGAACCCCATCGACTACGAAAACTCAGAGGGCAACCTCGGCATCGCCAATGCCCTCTACGCCCACCTGAGCTCCAAGCTCCCGGTGTCGCGTCTGCAACGCGATCTCACAGACTCGACCGTGCTTCGCAACCTGGGCGTGCCGATGGCACATTCGCTCATCGCTATCCGTAGCACGGTCAAGGGCCTGGACAAGCTCTTGCTCAACCGCGATGTGATAGACGCACGGCTGCAGGCGATGTGGGCCGTCGTGGCCGAAGGCATCCAGACCATCCTGCGCCGCGAGGGCTATCCCAACCCCTACGAAAAACTCAAAGAGCTCACCCGCACCAACGAGGCCGTCACGAAAGAGAGCATCAGCCGATTTATCGACACCCTCTCCGTGCCCGAGACCGTGAAAGCCGAGCTCCGCGCCCTAAGCCCCGACACCTATACAGGGATTTGAAACCGGGTTGAATCCCGATGAATCCCGATTAAACCCGATAAATCCCGGTTAATCCCGATGAATCCCGACAAATCCCGATGAATCCCGATTAAACCCGTTAAAACCCGTTAAAACCAATCCTGACTATAATGCGTAGATGGCGAATCGAAGACAGCGCCGAGCTGTACAACATCATCGGCTGGGGTCGTAACTATTTCTCAATCAACGACAAGGGCCACGTGGTGGTGACCCCTCGCGCCGGTATGGCCTCAGTTGACATCAAGGACGTGATTGACGAATTGCGCGTGCGCGACGTCACAGCCCCTGTGCTGCTCCGCTTCCCCGACATCCTCGACAACCGCATCGAGAAGATCTCAAACTGCTTTGCCCAGGCCGCAAAGGAATATGACTACAAAGGTCGCAACTTCCTCATCTACCCCATCAAGGTGAACCAGATGAAGCCCGTTGTGGAGGAAATCGTGACCTACGGCAAGAAATTTGACATCGGTCTGGAGGCAGGCTCAAAACCCGAGCTCCACGCCGTGTTGGCCACCAACATCGCCGACAACGCTCTTGTAATCTGCAACGGCTACAAGGACCGCGCCTACATCGAGCTGGCCCTGCTGGCCCAGAAGATGGGGCGACGCATCTTCCTGGTGGTGGAGAAGCTCAACGAGCTGCACCTGATAACCTCCATTGCCAAGCGCCTGAAGATCATGCCCAACATCGGCATCCGCATCAAGCTATCTTCCTCGGGGTCAGGCAAATGGGCCGAAAGCGGAGGCGACCGTTCGAAGTTCGGTCTGAACTCCTCCGAGCTGCTCGAAGCCATCGATTTCCTGCAGCGGAGAGAGATGACATCATGCCTGAAGCTCATCCACTTTCACATCGGAAGCCAGATAACCAAAATCCGCCTGATCAAAAACGCCCTGCGCGAGGCTTCGCAATTCTACGTCCAGCTCTCCCGTATGGGCTTTGACATCGATTTCATCGACATCGGCGGCGGCCTGGGAGTGGACTATGACGGCACGCGCTCGTCGGGAAGCGAAAGTTCGATGAACTATTCCATTCAGGAATACGCCAACGACGCCGTCTCCTCCATCGTCGACGCATGCGTCAAAAATGACCTCAAACAGCCCAACATCATCAACGAGAGTGGACGCTCGCTCTCAGCCCACCATTCGATCCTGATTTTCGAGACCCTGGCGGCCACCTCGCTGCCCTGGTGGCGCGACAATGAGGAGCTGCCCGAAGATGCCCACGAGCTTGCCCGCGAGCTCTACCAGATCTGGGACACGCTGAGCCAGCCGCGCCTCTTCGAGAGCTGGCACGACGCCCTGCAAATCCGCGAGGAGGCTCTTGACCTCTTCTCCCTGGGCATGCTCGACCTCACCACACGCGCCTGTGTGGAAAAACTCTTCTGGAGCATCGCCCGGGAGGTGGGCGAAATGGCCGCGCAGATGAAGCACGCCCCCGAAGAGCTCCGCAAAATCGCCCGCATGGTGCCGGATAAGTATTTCTGCAATTTCTCGCTCTTCCAGTCGCTGCCCGACAGCTGGGCCATCGACCAGATCTTCCCGATCATGCCCATTCAGCGCCTCGACGAGAAGCCCACGCGCACCTGCACCATCCAAGACATCACCTGCGACTCCGACGGCAAAATCGCCAACTTCATCTCCCACGGCGATTCCATCACCTCGGCTCTGCCAGTGCATCCGGTAAGGCCCGAGGAGCCTTACTACATCGGCGTTTTCCTCGTGGGCGCTTATCAGGAAATCCTCGGCGACATGCACAACCTCTTTGGCGACACCAACACCGTGCACATCCGCGTCAACGAAGACGGCTATGAGATCGACCGCCAGATAGAAGGCGAAACTGTGGCCGAAGTGCTTGAATATGTGCAATTTAACCCCAAGAAACTGGTGCGCAACGTGGAGACGTGGGTCACCCGCTCGATGAAAGACGGCAAGATCACCCCCGAGGAGGGCCGCGACTTCCTCTCCACCTATCGCTCCGGCCTTTTCGGCTACACCTATCTGGAGTGACCGCCCCACCTCGCATCCTTCCCCCCAACTTAAAGCACACACTATGCGCTATTTCATGCAGCTGGCCTATAACGGCACGGGATTTCTCGGTTGGCAGATCCAGCCGCAAGAGCCCACTGTGCAGGGCGAAATCGAGAAGGCTCTGTGTCGCCTGCTCCATGAAAAAATTGCCGTGACGGGCGCCGGGCGCACCGACACCGGGGTCAACGCCCTGATGATGATTGCCCACTTTGATTGCGACTCCCCCCTGCCGGCAGATTTAGTCTACCGCCTTAACTGCATGGTGGGCAAAAACGTAGCCATTCAGAAGATTTGGCCGGTGGAGGCGGAGGCTCATGCGCGGTTTGACGCCACATCGCGCACTTATCACTATTATGCAGCCACGCGCAAGTCGCCTTTCCTCTATCCGCTGACCTGGCAGGCTCCCCCCGGGCTCGATTTTGAGGCCATGAATCGAGGCGCCGAGTATTTGCTTGGCACACAGGATTTTACGTCCTTCTCAAAGCTCCACACGCAAGTGAAAACCAACATCTGCACCATCACCTGCGCCCGCTGGGAGCCCTGCACCCCGGATGGCGAGGTATGGCGATTCGTGATCACCGCCGACCGATTTCTGCGCAACATGGTCCGTGCCATTGTCGGTACCCTCGTCGATGTCGGCCGCGGCAAAATCCCCCCCGAAGCCATCGCCGAGATCATCGGCCGCCGCGACCGCTGCAGCGCCGGCACCTCCATGCCCCCTCAGGCTCTCTACCTCGCCGACATCACATATTAGTTCCCGTTAGTTCCCGCAGATTTTTCTCCACAAAAATTTGCCATCTCCGGAATTTTCACTACCTTCGCCATAACGTCCCACCTTTCCCTCCTCTTTTCCATGAGTTTCTATAGCAAAATAAACACTCCCGCCACCTCAGCCAACAGCGAGAATTTCTCAGAATTTGAAAGTGCCGATCTCTTTCGCGACGGGCTTTATGCAGGCACGTTTGCAATTCCGGGCTCCTCGGAGGTTGTGCCGGTGATTATCCCGGTGGAAAAATTCGGATCGGTGTGCGTCATCGACGATGGCACGCACAAAGACGCCTTGGTCGACTTTTTACAGGCGTGTGCTTTTCGCATTTTATCGTCAGTGGATCCGGCCTTGTGCAATTTTGTGCTATACGACGGCGTTGGGCTGGGCAGGGGGTTGATCGCCCTTTCAGATGTCGACCCCAGAATCAAGGGTGAGAAGATTCTGACTTCGTCGTCAGAACTCACTCGCGCCTTGGAGAAATTATCAGACAGAGTGGTCACGGTGATTCAGGACATCCTCGGGTCGAAGTTTTCCAACTCATCGCTCGTCGATTACAACAAATCAGCCGGCGAGGCCGGCGAGCCTTATTATTTCCTTTTTCTAAAGGATTACCCCGAGGGGCTCAGCACCGAGCAATGCGACCTGGTGGAGCGCATCGTGAAATCCGGACCGCAAGCCGGAGTGTTTACATTCATGACATTCTCGGACAACCATCTGCCCGATAACCTCCCGAACAGCAAGGCAAAAAGCATCTTAAAGCACACCTCCAACATCGTGCACTATATTGACTCCTCCTTCATGTGGCAAAACATTCCGGACCAAGAGACCTATAACTTCTTTCCGTTCCGGCTTGCTCGCACACTGCCCTCTTCAGAAACCCGGAGCAGACTCTTCGCTTCAATCTCGGAGAAGCTCGACAAAGCAGAGGATGTAACGGTCAACCTGGCCTCGGTGCTGAAGGAAGAGAACCTCTGGAGCGGCGACGCCTCCTCAGGCATCAAGGTGCCTATCGGCAAGCAGAACGTCTCGACAATCCAGTATTTCCGCCTTGCAGATGATATTAACCATGCCCTGATCGGCGGCTCTACCGGCACGGGAAAATCCGTACTCCTCCATAATATCATATGCAATACGGCTTGGCTTTACTCTCCTGAAGAAGTGCAAATGATTCTTCTCGATTATAAGGAAGGCACAGAATTTAAGGTCTATGAAGATCTCCCTCACGCGCGCGTGCTATCGATTCAGAGTGAAAAGGAATACGGCTGTTCGGTATTTAAATTTATCGATGAGGAAATCCGACGCCGCGGCGAGGCTTTCAAAGCTGCCGGCGTGCAGGACATCGGCTCCTACAATAAGCTCGCGGGCAAGAAGATGCCGCGAATGTTAGTGATTATCGATGAATTTCAGAAACTCCTTGACGGGGATGCCAAAACTGCGGCCTACGTCTCAGGGGCGATGGAAGACGTGGGGCGGCGAGGACGCAGCTTCGGCATTAATCTCATACTGTCAACACAGAGCCTGCTCAACGTCAACATCAGCAGCGTGCAGCAAAGTCTGGGGCTGAGGATTATCCTGCACCTGAACACGCTTTTTGATTGCGACCGCTTCCTCTCTGACGGCAATAACGTGCCCTACACCACCCTCACCCGTCCGGGCCAGGCCGTATATAATGCGCGTGCCGGACTCACCGAGGGCAACATCCTCTTCCAGACCGCTTTTGCCTCAAGAGATGAACTGAAGAAGGCCGTGGCCACCATGCACGAGATGGCTAAGATGCAATACAACGGGGCTCCGGCTCCCTACACCCGCTTCTTCTACGACGGCTCTTGCAGTGCCGACATCCGAAAAAACCGGGCGCTTGCCGATTTCACCACTCCCAACGATCGCTTTGCCACAATCTTTTTGGGCGAGCCGGTGGCTTTGGATGAAAACCACGTCTCATACCGTCTGCGCAGGCAAAACGGCTCGAACGTCCTGATCGTGGGCGCCGACGAGGCTGCCGCCTTTTCTATCATTTCATTTTCCACCCTACAGATCCTCAATCAATCGGGACCTGATGCGAGAATCTTCATTGTCGACAAGACCATTGACGACAGCGATTTCTCCGGGAAGCTTGAGGAGGCGTTCGCGCCGTGGCCCGATAAAATCAAGGTGACGCAATGGGAGGAAGATGCCGCCTTATATATTGAAGCCATACATGCCGAGATGCGCGACCGGCGCCAAAACCGCAGCTTCGGCCCCCGGACCATCCTGATCCTTTACAATATCTACGAAATCAGAAATCTGAGAAAATCTGGCTATACCCGGCCGGAATTGACGCAGAAATTATCTGAAATCATACAGGACGGTCCCGGTGTCGGCATCCACACGTTTGTTTATGCAGCTTCGTATAACAATCTTACTCAGATTTTCGACATCCACGACATTCTCCCGGATTTTGATGTAAAAATCGAAATATGCGGCGGTGAGGGATATCGAATTTTTGGCTCTGCATCTATCTCCGATAAATCGCAACTCCCGGTTAAAGCCAATGGCATGGGGCTCCTGCAGATTAATAACAGCCCCGATATTGTGAAATTTAAACTATACCGGAATAATATTTAATTGCAATGAGTCTGGACACAAGTTATATAATTCAAGATAAGGTCTCCAACCGCGTGACCCGATCTTTGAACATGGAGCTGCAGGCTCCCGGTTGCGTATTGCTTGACATCCGCCTGCGAGAGTATCCCAACAAACGCAAAAAGAAGATCGAAGAGCTCACCTCTGCCCTTAATGCACAATACGAGCAGGCACAAGTGAACTGGGACGACCGCGTATCTTCTCAGAAGTCGAAACTCACCTCCGAGCAGACAGGATTCAATTTGAATAAGAATCAAATGCAACGGTCCATCGCATCATTGACCGATGAAGTCCAAAATCTCAAGTCGGGGATTGAATCGATGGAGCAGGAGATCAAGAAAGAGACGCGGTCTATCCGATGGCTTCAAACATGGCGCGTGTTCTGGGGCATCATCTGCACATTTGGAGGCCTCTTTAAGATTGCATTTTTTATCTTTGGTATTATATTCAGTTTCCTCAGCATATTCTTCCCGTCCTCAAAAGATGACGACGATTGATCTCCTTTAATCCTTTCAGCTTATGGCACAAGATTATAATCTTCAGTTAGAAAACATACAAAAACTTAAGGCTACCCTTAATCATACGATCGAGAATCTTCAGCGTATGCGCCACTCATATGCCACAGCCGTAGATTCGTTGCGGCAAAGCGGACTGTCTACTGAGATGTATCAGCGGCTAAAGGGTCAGAATATCGTGAAAATGACCTCTGCCATCTCTTCTCTTATCGACAAGATTGAGAGTGATGATATCGCCTGGGTAAATCGCCTCATCGAAGGCTTGCAGACTGCTATGGAAGTGGCCGGAACTGCCGCCACCTCTTCTGCATCTTCTTCCGGCTCTATGTCGAAGGAGGAAAAATTCAGAAAAGCATCCGAGAAGGTGAAGGAAATGGCAGCTGTCACGGCAGCCTTACAGAAAAAAGCTGACGACGCTCAGCCTCAGAATCAAAGAGACATGCACGCCGATTACATTGCGGCTTTTTTGAATAATAATACCCGTTCACGCTAATTTTTTTTTACAATGCAAGATTTAAAACGCCAACTTGAAGCCCTTGAACAACTTAGAGCGTTTTTGGTAAAATACATGCAAGGCCTGAGCGAACTCTCCGGCACTTATAATTCAGTGATCAATGCTATGCCCGAGGCAGGCTTACCGGTTCAGATTGCACAAAATTACAAGGAGACTTACCAAAAGCGCAACACCGGAGCCATCAACAATATGATTCATCAGATTGAGACTGAGGATATTCCTTACGTAAACCGTAATATCCAGGCCTTAACCGAGCTAATCCAACGCACCTCTGCCAGATGAAAAATCATGCTGCCTACATCTCCGCTTTGTCGGCCATTTTTGCCGATTTCCGAAAGCATGCAGACCAACAAATGGCCAGCCTGCGCAGGCAATATGACGAAGAAGAGAGGGATATAAAAAATAGATTCAACATCCGACTGAGATCGCTCAGCGCGGAAATGAATGGCTCGCTGGGCAAAATCGAGAGTGATATGGCCTCGCTTGAAAAGGAAAAAGGCTCAAGCCGAAAATCTCTCGGCGATATTTTGGCCCGGCTCCAACAGGAAGAGAGAGCGCTGAGGCCACAGTATGATGAGTTATCCTCGCAATTGCGCTCCAAAATCCGCGAGCATGCTCGGCTGAGCGACCATTTTTGGCGTGCGTGGTGGAAAACCGATGAGGATTGAATTCTTACTTTTTACAACACACACATACATCTTTATATTATGATTAAACGTATCTTTCTTTTTGCGCTGTTTGCAATCTGGAGTGTGGGAGTTGCCCTGGCCTCTGATGATAAGCAGCAGGCCTCGGGCAGTGATGCATCCATGCCCCAAAGCGCGGAGACGACTGAAAATGTGGCCCCGACACCGGATTGCTCCTCGGGGCTTGCTGAAAGTAAAAATTCCGGCAAAGTCTATATTTGCCTCGGGCCCTACGCATATGCCTATCATCTGGATAGCAAGTGCAAAAGACTCCATAATTGCACTTGCAGCATCGTTTACGTCACTCGCGAAGAGGCTAAAAAACGCGATCGCATCAAGCCCTGCGGCCACTGCGCCAAAGGCCAACCTATATTGAAATAACTTCGTTTCGAGCCTTCCTCAACCGAACAATTCCGAGTGGCTTCCAACGCGCACGAGCTTCACGAGTTGAGCTGTTGCATCATACCATATTAGTAGGTAGTCCCCCTCAAGGTGGCATTCCATATGCCCGGCGTAATCACCGATCAGGACATGTGGGCGATATTTTGTAGGAATTTCTTCTCCGGTGATAAGATACTGATTGATAAAATCATAAAGTTTGCGTAGCTTCTTTGGCTGATTGGCCAATTTCTTCAAGTCTTTTTTGAATTGGCTTGAAGCCTTTATCTCTTTCATTTAATCAACTAAGGATTTTAAGAAAGCCTCATAGCTGTCCATGTTTACCGGAGTGAGATTGCGATCATCTCGGGCCTCCTCGATAGCGGCCCGAGTGGTTGCGTTTGGGGTGTTGTAAGCCACGTCCATTAGTATTGTTTCTACAAAATTATTCAGGCTGCGGTTATCTCTGGCTGCCAGTTGCTTGAGTCGGTCGAGAAGGTCGGTGCGCAATCTGAACATTGCCGACCTTCTATTGATTGCTACTTCCATAGTGATATCATTTATACTGCAAAATTACATATAATTTATATCACAAACAAATATTTCCCCAAAAAGTTTGGTTTTACGATATTGTGGTAAGGGGCATGCTGGGGTGAAAGGGGCCTGAGGGGGGATGTGGAATTTTTTGCCAAAAAAATTGCTGCGTTGGAGATTTTTCATTACCTTTGCAACTGAAATTGCGCGCCGATTGGCGCGATTCGTGGTGAAAAACGCACTTAAACTTTTGAGTATCACATAGATACTCCGGTTTAAGTGTTTTTTATTGCCATGCATCCCCTACGCGTTTCACTCTGAATCTGAAAAATAAATCAACCGAAATATGACATTAACAGCAATTTTTGGTACAGGCAACGCTCTGATGGCCCTGGTGGCACTGCTCACCGGCGCGGCTCTTGTAGCGTTGGCCATGTGGATTGCGGGCTTGATATCTCCGCGCTCGTTCAATCCTCAGAAAGGCGAGGCATATGAATGCGGTATTCCCACCCGAGGCGAGAGCATGTCGCAATTCAAGGTGGGATATTATCTTTTTGCCATTCTGTTTCTGATGTTTGACGTCGAGTGTGTCTTCCTCTTCCCCTGGGCCGTGATTATGCGCGATCTTGGAGCGAAGGGCTTGATCAGCATCGCAGTGTTTTTCAGTATCTTAGTGCTGGGCCTCGTTTATGCCTGGCGGAAAGGAGCTCTTGAATGGAAATAACCACCAAAAGCATGCCCTACTCGGCATGGAAGGATAACGAATATATCGAGTCTCTGGTAAAGAAGCTGCAAGAGAGCGGGACCAACGTGGTCGTGGGCAAGCTTGACCAACTCATCAACTGGGGCCGAAGCAATTCTCTGTGGCCGCTGACCTTTGCCACGAGCTGCTGCGGCATTGAGTTTGTGAGCCTTGGAGCTGCTCGCTTCGACATGGCTCGCTTTGGCTGGGAAGTGGCTCGTTCGAGCCCCCGACAGGCCGACTTCATGATGGTGGCCGGCACGATCGTGCATCGCATGGTGCCGGTGTTCCGTCGCCTCTACGACCAGCTGGCAGAGCCTAAGTATGTGATTGCCTGCGGCTCGTGTGCCATTTCGGGCGGTCCGTTCCGCAATTCTTACCATGTGGCTAAGGGCATTGAAGACATTGTGCCGGTCGACGTGTTTCTCCCCGGCTGTCCTCCGCGCCCGGAGGCTATGATCTACGGCATCATGCAGCTCTCGCGCAAAATCAAGGTAGAAAAATTTTTCGGCGGCGTGAATCGCCAGCAAAGCCAGGAAGAATTTCTCAAAAACCACCCTATCGAAGATGCCGAATAATCACCCCGGCTCCTGCGATATTCAACTATAAGAAACTTACCAACAGCACATCTCCATATGGCAAACATTCAAGAGACCATCGCCAAACTCTTCCCCGCAGCCTCGTTCGATACCTCCGACGGGCTGATGGTGACCATCGCCGAGAGCGACTGGCACAAGTTGGCTGAAACTCTTAAAAACGACCCCTCGCTGGCTTACGATTGTCTGCTGACCATCGTGGGCATGGATTGGCCCGAAGCCTTCGGTTGTATATATTATATGATGTCGACCTCCAACGGCAACGACGTCCTGGGCGTCAAAGTCCTCGCCCCCAACCGCGAGAATCCGATGATCCACTCCGTCACCGACCTCTGGCCATCGGCCGGCCTCTTCGAGCGCGAGGTATATGACTTCTTCGGCATCATCTTCATCAATAATCCCGACATGCGCCGCCTCTTCCTCAACATCGACTGGAAGGGCTATCCCTTGCGCAAGGATTATGACGCCAACCCCGACATCAATCCCGTTTCGATCATGAGCGAGCGCCAGAGCGACTTCACTCAGAGCTGGGTGGAGCAGCCCGATGGCAAAATCGAGCGCGTTGAGACTCCCATCTTTGCCCCCGAGGATTTCGTGGTGAATATCGGACCCCAGCACCCCGCCACCCACGGTGTGCTCCGCTTCCGCACGGCTATCGACGGCGAGACCATCAAGAAAATCGACGTCTACATGGGCTACATCCACCGCGGTGTGGAGAAGCTCTGCGAGAGCCTGACTTACCCCCAGACCCTCCCCTTCTACGACCGTCTGGACTATTTCTCGGCTCAGAACTACCACAGCACCGTGTGTCGCTGCATCGAGCGCGCTGCCGGAATCACCATCCCTCGCCGTGCCGAGGTGATACGCGTGATGATGGACGAGCTCTCGCGCATCGCATCGCACTGCCTGTTTATGGGCACATTCTGCATGGACCTCGGTGCCACATCGATGCTCTTCTACACTCTGCGTGTGCGCGAGCAGATTCTCGACATCATGGAGAAGACCTGCGGCGCCCGCATGACTTTCAACTATCCCTGCGTGGGTGGTGTAATGCAAGACCTGGCTCCTGACTTCGCCAAGGACGTGCACGCTCTGCTCGATGTGCTGCCTGCCAATATCAAAGAATATAATAAGGTGTTTGTGGGCAACGTCATCGCCAAAAACCGCATGGAGGGTGTGGGCGTGATCTCAAAAGAGGACGCTATCGCCTGGGACGTAACCGGCCCCTCGGGCCGCGCCTGCGGATGGAGCTGCGACTTGCGCAAAATCCGCCCCTACAGCATCTACTCAGAGCTTGACTTTGAGGAGGTTCTGGCCACTGAAGGCGATGCCATGGCTCGCTTCAAGGTGCGCCTTGAAGAGGTGGTGCAATCTGCCAAAATCCTGGCTCAGCTTGTCGACAACATCCCCGAAGGCGATTTCTGCGCCAAGGTGCCCAAGGTCATCAAGCTCCCTGTGGGCCACTGGATGGAGATGGGCGAAGGCTGCCGCGGCATGTTTGCCGTATATATCGAAAGCGACGGCAAGACATCGCCTTACCGCATGAAGATCGTGCCCCCCTGCCTGCCCCTGGCCGGCGTGGTTGACCACATCTCGCGCGGCATGAAGATTGCCGACCTTATCACCATCGGCGGTTCGCTCGACTATATTATCCCTGACATGGACCGCTAACCCCCCGTGCAAAATTTTCATCATCACATCATAGAAAATCCAGCCTCAATATGCAAGACTTTTCAGTGATAACCGATTGGATCAACAATTTCCTGCTCTCCACTCTGGGCCTGCCCGGATGGGTGGCCACGACCGTGGAATGTGTGCTCGTGGGAGTGGGACTGCTGCTGGTCTACGCCCTTTTGGCTCTGTTCTATATCTACTATGAGCGCAAGCTCTGCGCCTTTATCCAATGCCGCGTGGGCCCGAACCGTGTGGGTCCCTGGGGCTTGTTGCAGAGTTTTGCCGATATGTTCAAGATTCTCATCAAGGAGCTCATCCACCTCAACCACATCGACCGCTTCCTCTTCGCTCTGGCGCCCTATCTGGTGATTATCGCCTCGATGCTCGCTTTTGCGGTGCTCCCCTGGGGCAATGGTCTGCAAATCATCGACTTTAACATCGGCATCTTCTTCCTCATCGCCGTCAGCTCGATCGGCGTGCTTGGCATCCTGCTTGCCGGATGGTCGTCAAACAACAAGTTCACGCTCATCGGCGCTCTCCGTTCGGGCGCTCAGATGGTGAGCTACGAGCTTTCGATCGGCCTGTCGGTGGTAACCATGGTCTGCCTTGCAGGCACAATGTCTATTACGGGCATCGTGCAAGAGCAGAGCGACTTATGGTTCATCTTCAAAGGTCACATCCCGGCCCTGATCGCCTTCATCATCTACCTGATTGCGGGCACAGCCGAGACCAACCGCGGCCCCTTCGACCTTCCCGAGGCCGAAAGTGAGCTCACCGCGGGCTACCACACCGAATATTCCGGTATCCACTTCGGATTCTTCTATCTGGCTGAATATCTCAACCTATTCATCGTTTCAGGTGTGGCTGCGCTGCTCTTTTTCGGTGGCTGGATGCCCCTGCACATCCCCGGTTGGGAAGGATTTAACAATGTGATGAACTATATCCCCGGCGTGATCTGGTTCCTGGGCAAGGCGTTCGTGCTCTCTTACGTTATTATCTGGTTCAAATGGACCTTCCCCCGCCTTCGCATCGACCATCTGCTGGCCCTGGAGTGGAAATACCTCCTCCCCATCAACCTCTTCAACCTGGCTCTGATGGCCATCATCATCGTCTACGGCCTGCACTTCTAATCCCCTCCCGGAGCAAAGCTACTACTCTGAAATTCAAGTAAATAAAACAAAAAAACAATATATCCCCAAATCTCCATGAGCGATAAATTTGGCAAAGTGGCACAGGTAATCGGCCCGGTGGTCGACGTCATCTTTGAAGGTGACGATGTCATGGTGCCCCCCATCTACACAGCCCTCAAAATCGACCGCCCCGCCGACGAAGGCGGCGAAGTGATTCTCGAAGTGGAACAGCACATCGGCGAGGACACCGTGCGCTGTGTGGCCATGGAAAGCACCGACGGCTTGCAGCGCGGCATGCGTGTGGACAATCTTGAGCGCCCCATCGCCGTGCCCACAGGCTCGCAAATCAAGGGCCGACTGCTCAACGTCATCGGCGAGGCCATCGACAACCTCCCGGCTCTCAACCGCGACAACCTCCGCCCCATCCACCAGCCTGCACCCGAATTTGAAGACCTCACCATCGGCACCGAAATCCTCACCACGGGCATCAAGGTCATCGACCTGCTCGAGCCCTACAGCAAGGGTGGCAAAATCGGCCTCTTCGGTGGCGCCGGCGTGGGCAAAACGGTGCTCATCATGGAGCTTATCAACAATATTGCCAAGGGGCATGACGGCTTCTCGGTCTTCACCGGCGTGGGCGAACGCACACGCGAGGGCAACGACCTGCTGCGCGAGATGATCGAGAGCGGCGTTATGAAGTACGGCAAAAAATTTGAAGAAGGCATGGAGAAAGGCGAGTGGAACCTCCACGACGTTGACCTCAATGAGCTTTCAGAATCTCAGGCTACTCTGGTCTTCGGCCAGATGAACGAGCCCCCGGCAGATCGTGCCGGTGATTTCGCGTAGGCTACAGAGAATGATGCTGAGGGCGAAAGTGCTAACAGCGATATTCCATTGACCATGAAGTAGGCCGAAAAGTACTGAGACGAGTAGCATCGCTAGAGGGGCTTTGAGCTTGCTACGAAGTTTACCATAAAGCCAGCCACGCATGATTAGCTCTTCGGCGAGTGGGGTGATAAGCACGAGTGCAATCATGGCGATGAACCGATCAAAGCCATTGACGAAGTAATTGAAACCGACATCTTGAGCCTGATTGGCGTCGAACCACGGGAAAGCTTCCATGATAGTGGTAAGAATTTGGGCAATGAAGATGTAGACTACATAGCCGACTGGAGCGAGACCAATGTCGACGAGAGTAGGG
>CAZNRK010000039.1:0-20751 GCA_964575435.1 uncultured Bacteroides sp. | reverse complement strand
CCTTCACTTCAGACCATATATTCTACGCTGCTCCACGATCGCGCGGAGTTTGACGGCTTTCTCGCATTTGTCAATGCCGGGGCAGGAGATAGAGGCGCTCTGCCTGAGTTAATCCTCAAGGAGTTTAAAGGTAAGATATGCGAAAATGCTGATCTTCGGGCCTTGATAAAGTGTTCGCCGTGTGAACTTGCTTACGCTCTTGCATTGATCAGCACCACCGACCACCGGTCAGTAACTCCGTCTTGGGTCCTCTATAACTTTCCTGCTGTTGAGAACATTGTGCGCATCCTCAGGCACAGAAGGTGTAAAGATGGCTGCGCATATTGCGACAAGGCTCTTGATGTGCATCTGAATCTGCGTAAATTTTTCGGATTTGACAAGTTCCGCACCTACGAAGGCGAACCTCTTCAAGAAAACGCCGCCAGAGCAGCCGTCGAGCGAAAATCATTATTGGCCATCTTTCCCACCGGAGGCGGAAAATCCCTTACATTCCAGCTCCCGGCCTTGATGGAGGGCCGGACGGTGCATGGGCTCACTGTGGTCATCTCTCCCTTGCAATCCCTAATGAAAGATCAGGTTGACAATCTTGCCGAGAGAGGAATCTCAGACGCTGTCACTATCAACGGGCTTCTTGACCCTATTAGTCGCTCAGATGCGATCCAACGGGTGATAAGCGGCGATGCATCCCTTCTTTATATAGCTCCCGAAATGCTCCGCTCCCGGACCATACAGAAGATTCTGATGGCCAGGCATATCGTGCGCGTCGTGATTGACGAGGCTCACTGCTTCTCGTCCTGGGGGCAGGATTTCCGTGTCGATTATCTTTACATCGGTAAGTTTATCCGTCAATACCAGGAGAAAAAGAGATGCAGCGAGCCGATTCCCGTATCCTGTTTCACCGCCACAGCAAAGCAGAAAGTAATACAAGATATACGCGATTACTTTAAGCGCACACTAAATCTTGACTTGGAGATATTCGCATCTTCGGCCAGCCGTACCAACTTGCGGTATTCCGTAATCCACGCTGATACCGACGAAGACAAATATACGAAATTACGCGCTCTGATCTCAGAATCGCCTTGTCCAACCATAGTATACGTTTCGCGCACCAAGCGCACCAAACAATTGGCCGACAAGCTCTCTCGCGATGGCATCCCCGCTCTTCCCTTCAACGGTAAGATGCAGGCTGATGAGAAAATTGCGAATCAGGAAGCGTTCATGAAGGATCGTGTGCCCGTAATTGTGGCTACCTCGGCTTTTGGCATGGGCGTAGATAAAAAAGATGTCGGACTGGTGATCCACTACGATATCTCCGACTCCTTAGAAAATTATGTGCAGGAAGCCGGACGAGCCGGACGCGACCCTCACCTTCAGGCCCGATGTTACGTCTTGTACAGCGACGGAGACCTTGACAAGCACTTTGTGCTGCTAAACCAGACAAAACTGAGCATAAGCGAGATACAACAGGTCTGGAAGGCCGTTAAAGATCTGACAAAATTGCGCCCGCGCATTTGTTGCTCCGCTTTGGAAATCGCTCGTAAGGCCGGCTGGGACGATTCTGTCTACGATATAGAGACCCGCGTCCGCACCGCATTGTCCACTCTGGAGGAAGCCGGGTATCTTGAACGCGGAAACAACGTGCCCCACGTCTATGCCACCGGCATCACAGTAAAAAATATCGACGAAGCTCGCAAACGCATCACCGAATCAATCCTTTTTGAAAAAGAAGAGGTGGAGAAGGCCGTCCGCATCATAAAATCGCTTATATCTCAGAAATCCAAGGCGCAGAATGCCGAGGCCGAATCACGAATTGATTATCTTGCCGACCTCTTGGCCCTGTCAAAAGCAGAAGTCGTCTCATGCGTGGAGCGAATGCGTCAGGAGGGTATTCTGGCCGACTCTAAAGACATCTCAGCATTTCTAAATGATGCAGGAGAATCGGAAAATAATTCAAGACGTTTGCTTGATCGGTTTACTAAACTCGAACGGTTTATCCTCGAGCTTATTTCCTCAGACCCTATCCGCTTATCTTACAAGCAACTCAACGACATCGCGCAGAAAGGCGGGCTGGTCGCGGCAAAAGAGAAAGACATCCGTACTCTGCTCTATTTCATGGCAATCAAAGGCTACGCCCATAAGCGAGAACAGGACACCAACATTATCGAGCTTTCCTGCCTGACAGATGCCGACATTGCGATACAACGCTTTGAGAAGCGCCTGGAAATATGCCGCTTTACAATCGACTGGCTCTACAGGCGCCTTTCCTCCGGCCGTGAAGAGCAGACCAAGGACAATGCCTTGCAATTCTCTGTTATCGAATTGCTTAATGATCTGAAATCATCCGGAAGCAATCTGCTTGGCAGCCTGAATGACGTCAGGATCGACGATGTGGAGGAAGCGCTGCTTTACCTCTCAAAGATCGATGCTCTGAAACTTGAGGGTGGATTCCTCGTTCTTTATAATGCTATGGATATCCGCCGCATCAAAGACTCTCGGTTGCGCTACAAGCAGGACGACTATCGCATGCTCAGCGAATTCTACAAGCAAAGGATGCAACAGGTGCATATCGTGGGAGAATACGCCAATCTTATGGTGCGCGATTATGATGCGGCACTTCAGTATGTGCAGGACTACTTCCATATGGACTACAGGAAGTTTATAGCCACATATTTCAAGGGCGAGCGAGCCCGCGAGATTGAAAAAAACATCACACCTGAGAAATATAAAAGTATATTCGGCGCGCTCTCTGAAAAGCAAAAGGAAATCATATCTGACAAAGATACGCGTTGCATCGTTGTAGCAGCCGGGCCCGGAAGCGGGAAAACGCGCGTCCTTGTCCATAAACTTGCCTCGCTTCTGCTCCTTGAGGATGTCAAGCACGAGCAGCTGCTGATGCTCACCTTCTCACGTGCGGCAGCCGTCGAGTTCAAACAGCGACTGCTGGCACTTATCGGAAATGCCGCCCACTTTGTGGAAATCAAAACTTTCCACTCTTATTGTTTCGACCTTTTGGGCCGTATCGGCAATCTGGATGATGCCAACGATGTGGTGACCCTTGCCACAAAGATGATCGAAAGCGGCGACGTTGAGCCAAATCGCATAGCCAAGACCGTCCTGGTCATTGACGAGGCCCAGGACATGAGTGACAAGGAATATGGACTGGTGCGTGCGCTTATGAATGTCAACGAGGAGATGAGGGTGATAGCCGTGGGAGATGACGATCAGAATATATACGAATTCCGCGGCTCTGACTCAGGCTTTATGAAAAGGCTGCTCGAGGTCTCGGGGTCAAGGCTGATTGAAATGACAGAAAACTACCGCAGTTGCCCACAGATTGTGGATTTCGCCAATGCTCTGGCACAACGCATCTCGAGACGAATGAAGCGACTGCCGATCCTATCCATGAACTCCGGAAAAGGATTCACAGCCATCCGCCACCACACCTCGCACATTATGTACCAGCCTCTCGTCAATGACCTGCTGAAGCATAACGGCAAAGGCACGGCATGCGTTCTTACCCAGACCAACGACGAAGCAGTAATCCTCGTTGCTTTGTTGCGTAAATACGGTTTGAACAGCCGTCTTGTGCAGAGCATGGACGGCCTGCGGTTCATAAATATGGCCGAAGTGCGCATGTTTCTCAAACATATTGCGGTGAAGACACCGGTAATTCCCGATGAGGTATGGAACCGAGCCAAGCACTTGACCTTCTCGGCCTATGCCACATCGTCGAGCCTGCATTACCTGCAGCAATGCCTCTCGCTTTTTGAAGAGACAAACAAAGCCAAGTATCTTACCGACTTCAAGGAATTCATTTTTGAGTCTTCAGTCGAGGACTTCTGTAACCTTTCAGGTGCAGATGTCGTGGTCTCGACAATCCATAAAGCAAAAGGGCGCGAGTTTGACGATGTGTACATGCTCATAACGAAGCCTCAGCAGATCCGCGACAGTGAGCTGCGCCGGTATTATGTCGGAGCGACACGTGCCAGGGAGCGCTTATTCATCCATACCGACAGCCTTCTCTTTGACGGGATGCCGGCAGATGAACATAAAAAATATACCGAGACGTTCGGATTGCCTGACCGGATTGTTTTGCAGCTCTCGCACAAAGACGTGAACCTTGGTTTCTTCAAGCCGAGGAAAAATGATATCCTTGCCCTCAGAGCCGGCCAGCCGCTTCGCTACAGCAATAATTACCTGCATGAATGCACCGGAGGTAAACCCGTAGCGCAACTGTCACAAAAAATGCAGCTTGAGCTCAGCCAGTGGGCAGAGAGAGGATATATTGTGGATGCCGCCTTTATCCGTTTTATCGTGGCATGGCGCCCGAAAAATGCTCCGCGTGAAGAAAAAGACCATGCTGTGCTCCTGATTGATTTACACCTTAAGAAGTTACAAATTAATTGACGGTACAATGGAAAGAAAGTCGTTGAAGGGGCATCTGGCTATGCTGGGGGCTAATCTCATGTGGGGACTGATGTCGCCTGTCACCAAAATGGTGTTTGCCTCGGGGCTGATCGCCCCGGCTGTGATGGTGGATTTCCGTGTAGCTGGAGCGGCTGCGCTTTTTTGGTTTGCGTCGCTTTTTGTGCCGTACGAGCACGTTCCCCCAAAAGATATACTCCGACTTTTCGGGGCCGGAATGCTGGGTGTGCTCTTTAACCAGGGGTGTTTTATTTTCGGAGTGAGCTTGACCTCGCCGGGCGAGGCTTCGCTGGTCACGACCACGATGCCAATGTGGATCATGCTCCTGGCGTGGGTTTTCTTGCGAGAACCTATCACCGGCAAGAAAATCGGAGGCATTGTGCTCGGCGCCTGCGGTGCAATTATCCTGATTTTAGGCAGCGGAGCAGTGGGCGGAGGTTCTGACTCGGCTTTGGGCGACTTGATTGTGCTGTGCGCCCAACTCAGCTACGCCTTGTATCTGACTCTTTATCGCAATTTTATCCGCAAATATTCATTGGTGACGCTGATGAAATGGATGTTCCTCTCGGCCTCGGTCGTGGCACTTCCGGGAAGCATCCATTGGCTTGCCACGACAGACTGGACCGGCATCACCCCCCGGGAATGGCTTGGGATATCATATGTGATCGTGTGCGGCACCTTCCTTGCATATATCTGCATAATGATAGGCCAAAAACGGCTGCGTCCGACATTGGTGGGTATGTACAACTACGTTCAGCCCATCGTTGCCACCATCACGGGCATCATTCTTGGCATGGACTCATTCACTCCTGTCAAAGGCCTGGCTATTGCATTGATTTTCACAGGCGTATGGCTGGTGACCATAAGCAAGGCAAAAAAAGGGGAAGATAATTAGTGCTGAGTGATATAGTTAAGAATAATAATCGAAATCGCAAGAGAAAAGTCCCCAAATAAATTGAACTGCCGTCCGTGCAAAAAACTCGATTAAAATGCCCAAAAGATGTCTTTTTTTATTCGCTAATTTTGCACTTGCCGGTTAAGAGAAGGATTCATGAAAAGTTTTGAATATACACAATATTTTGCTGTGGCAAATCGTTATTATTTAAATATAGTTTATTAATTTTGCCACACAATCAACACCCATTATGGATAAGATAATCGCACGGAATTTAAAGAAACTGCGGGAAACAGCGCGTTATACGCAAGATGAAATTGCACAGACGCTTGGCATAACACGTTCGACTTACAGCAATTATGAGTCGGGCGATAGGGAAGTGCCGTACGATGTAATTGAAAAGGCAAGCGATTTTTTCGGGTGTGATATAGCCATGTTATTTGAAGAGAATGAGAATGTAGACGCAATGATTCTTGCCTCCGCTTTCCGTATTGACGGTATGACAGCAGAAGATGCGTCCGAAATCATGCGCTTTAAGGATATTGTCAAGTCATATTTAAAAATGGAGATAATCGAAGCAAGATGAAAGCATCATTGTTGAACATTGTTGAAAATCAGGTTTCTCGTTTTCGTCAGAGTGTAGGATTAAGTGATACCGAGGCGGTTAACTTGAAAAGTCTGCTTCTAAAACTTAATGTGCTCACTATATATCGTCCTTTGTCAGAGAAGTTTTCAGGCATGAGCCTTAAAAGCGGTGAGCAGAGGTTTATGCTGATTAATTCCAATCAGCCACGATGCAGACAGCACTTCACAATTGCCCACGAGCTTTATCATCTTTTCATGGATCTGAATCCTATGCCTAATAACTGTTCGGCAGAGGGAAGGAAAAACGATACAGAACAATGTGCCGATGCGTTTGCACAAATCTTTCTTATGCCGGAAAATGGGGTAAGACAACTGATTCCTGATAACGAGTTGCTTTCCGGGCACGTATCATTAGCAACGACCCTGAGAATCGAGCATTATTTTTCTGTATCACATGCCGCTGTCGTGAACCGGCTTTTTGACCTAAAGTTGATCGACCGAAACGAGAGAGAACATTTTCTCCAGTACCCAGTAAAGAAAACGGCAAGGGCATACGGATATGATACCTCGCTATACGAACCGGGGAACGAAGGTCTTGTAATAGGCAACTTTGGAGAAAAAGCGAGAAAGCTATTTGAAAAGGAAAAGATTTCAGAGGGACACTATATGGAATTATTACACAAAATAGGCATATATGATAGCGAAGACTAAGATAGTGCTTGATGCCGATGTAATTATCCACTTCGTCAAGGCCGGACAGTTCAGTTTTTTGCTCGACATATTCCCTGAATATCAGTACCTGATTCTGGATGTGGTTTATGATGAGGTTACAGTCAGCAGAACCACAAAGACAATGATTGACAACTATCTTAACTTATTTGGCACACGTATTGTCTGTGTAAAATTCAAGCCAAGAGGAGAATCAAGATTGGAATATGCCAGACTCCGTTCTTCGCTGCTTTTGGGAAAAGGTGAAAGTGCATGTATGGTATATTGTCGAGACAATAATGATGTGCTCGGCAGCAGTAATCTAAAAGACATCAAGGAATATTGCAGTAAGAATCAGATAACTTATCTTACAACAACAGATTTTCTCTATTATGCCTTTATAAGAAAAAAGATGACAAAAGCAGAAGTGGATGCTTTTATTAGTGCGGTCCTTGCAAAAGGCAGCAAGCTCCCGGTAATTGATATAGAAAGATACACTCCAACGAGCATCATCTGAATATTTAGAAGCGTAAACGTCCCCCCATTTAAGGTCGAATAAATCTCAAAGATGCGCTGATACCATATATTTGGTTGAAAATATTTCTTCAGCCAAAAATTTAAGTCCTAGTATTTTGAAAAAGCAAACCCCCTGAAACTCAATGAGTTAAAAGGGATTTGCTGTACCCGAAGTGGGACTCGAACCCACACAGCCGTAATGGCCAAGGGATTTTAAGTCCCTCGTGTCTACCATTCCACCATTCGGGCAACGGTGCTGTTTTTACGGCGCAAAGGTAGCAATTTTCGCGCATTTTGCAAAATTTTCCTGCTTTTCTGCGCATTTTTCCCAAAAAATCACTACCTTTATCGCCAAAATTAACCATATCACATTTTATCCTATGTTTAAGAACCAACCCAAGGGCCTGTACGTGCTTGCCCTCGCCAACACCGGCGAGCGTTTCGGCTACTACACGATGCTGGCCATCTTGCTGCTCTTCCTGCAAGCTAAGTTTGCGTTGAGCACGTCGCTGGCAGGTTTGATTTATTCTATCTTCCTGGCCTTAGTGTATTTTATGCCCATGATTGGCGGTATCATTGCTGATAAATGGAATTTCCAAAAGACTGTGACCCTGGGCATTATCGTAATGTTTCTGGGCTACCTGGTGATGGCCATCCCCACGGCCATGTCTGATGGCTCGGCCTGGAGCTCTCCGGCATTCTATATCATGCTCGGCGCCCTGCTGCTGATTTCCTGCGGTACGGGCCTCTTCAAGGGCAACCTCCAAGTGATGGTGGGCGACCTCTACAACAATCCTCGCTACGCTTCCAAGCGCGATGTCGCTTTCTCGCTCTTCTACATGGCCATCAACATTGGCGCCATGTTTGCTCCTTCTGTCACTGAGGCTCTCTGCTCAATGGCTTTGGAGGCTAAAGACCTCACCTACAACGCCGCCATGCCCGGCATCTGCAATGCCATCATCGCCGGCGACTCCGTTTCGGCTGCCGACCTGGCCTCGCTCTCCGGCTTCTCCGGAATCGCTTCGACCGACATGGCCTCTCTTGTGGCATGGTGCAAAAATTACATGTCTGTGCTCTCTACCGGCTATAGCTACGCATTTGCCGTGGCATGCGCTTCGATGGTTCTCTCCTTTATAATATATAAAGTGGGCAAGAGCACTTACCAAAACACCGGTGAGAAGACCAAAGACGGCAAAGCCGCTGACTCTGCTGCTCCCCAGCTCACCAAAGAGCAGACCCACAGCCGCATTGTGGCCCTGCTGCTGGTCTTCGCAGTTGTGATCTTCTTCTGGATGGTGTTCCACCAGAATGGCCTTACGCTCACCAAGTTCGCTCAGCAATTCACCTCGCCCGAGGCCGGAGGCTTCACTCGCATCGGCTTCAACATCTGGGCTTTGGCCACGGTGGTTGTAGGCGTTTATGCCGTGTTTAATATCTTCCAGAGCAAGGGCACATCGCGCGTGGTGTCAACCGTGATTTTCATTGCAGCCCTGGTGGGTATTTATTTCTTCTATCAAGCCACTCCCGACCCCGTCTCAGGCATCCAGCCTCAGATCTATCAGCAGTTTAACCCCTTCTACGTGGTTGCGCTCACACCATTCTCCGTGGCCATCTTCTCCTGGCTGGCAAAGAAAGGCAAAGAGCCTTCTGCTCCGCGCAAGATTGGCTACGGCATGCTCGTGGCCGGCCTGGGCTTCCTGATCATGACCATCGGCTCTATCGGCCTGGGCATGGCTCCCGAAAAAGGCGTCTCCTCCACATTAGTTAGCCCCAACTGGCTGATTTCCACCTATCTGGTGCTCACTTTTGCCGAGCTCCTGCTCTCGCCCATGGGTATTTCGTTTGTATCAAAAGTGGCTCCTCCGCAGTACAAAGGTGCGATGATGGGCTGCTGGTTTGGTGCCACCGCTATCGGTAACCTCCTCACCGCCATCCCCGCTATGCTTTGGAATGTGATGGCCGTGGAGTACATCTGGATCATCCTCATCGTGCTCTGCGTGATCTCAGCCGCCTTCATCTTCGCAATGATGAAACGCCTTGAAACCGCTACCGAAGATGCTCCCGCTCCTGCCGTGGCCGACAAACTCGAAAACATCGAAGACGACGCTATCTGATTTCCCTCTCAACATTCACATATCAAAAGCGCGGCCCCACAGAGGTCGCGCTTTTGATATGTTGTGAGTTTTGTCCCTATGTAATCAATAGTTATTGGCCTTACGTTCGAACCAGCCTTGATCCATACCGCAGACCGGGCAACGCTTCGGAGCTGATTTCGATTTCACGGTGTAGCCACACTTGCGGCACATCCATTCCACTTCCACTTCTTCCTCAAATTCCTGACCGTTCTGCAGGCGTTCCATCAGACGAATGTAACGCTGTTCGTGCATTTGCTCTACTTTGGCGATGAGGTTGTAGAGAGCTGCGATTTTCGGGAAGCCTTCTTCCTTGGCTGTTTCGGCAAATGAGGAGTAGAGGTCGCCCCACTCTTCGCGCTCGCCTGCGGCTGCGGCTGCAAGATTCTCAACCGTTGTGCCCACTTTGCCGGCGGGATAGGCAGCGGTGATCTCCACTGTGCCGCCTTCGAGGAATGAGAAAAATTGTTTGGCGTGGCTCAGCTCCTGGTTAGCTGTCTCCAGGAAGATGGCTGCGATTTGTTCATAGCCCTCTTCGATGGCCTTTTCAGCGTAGAGGGTGTAGCGAGAACGTGCCTGGCTTTCGCCGGCGAAGGATGCAAGGAGGTTATGCTCGGTGCGGGTGCCTTTTATGCTTTTTGTTTCCATGTTTCAGAGGTTATCTTTTTGGGGATTATACATAAATTATACAATAGAAACCGCAGGAGGGCGAATTTGTTCATTTTTCCGTCTGGTTTTTGCGTAAAAATCACTAATTTTGCACTTGTCATGATTCAAATCGCCAACATCCTCTTTGACCTCGGGAGCTCCGACTTCCTCGTCCCCTATCTCCGCCGGGAGCTCACGCCTGACTTTGACCCCGAAAAGCCCGAGCCGGAACAGGCTCCGGTGGCCGCTGTACGTATATTTCGCACTGACGAGAGACCTCAGGCCGACACCCGCTTCGAGGCCCTCTGCCGCGAGCAATCTCTGCCGGTGGCCACTCTGAGGTGCCCCAACATCGTGGGCACCGGCATGCAAGGCCTTCCGCGTCGCATCGCCGAGGGCATCTACAAAGGCACGTTTTTCCACATCTCCGGCTCCGAGGGGCGCACTTCTGTGGTTCACGCCGTCGACGTGGCTCGCGCTGCAGCCCTTGCTGCCGGCAGCAATGGCGACTACGTCCTCACCGATGGCACATCTCCGACAATCCACGACCTTGCCGAGGCCCTTGCCTATCGCATTGATAACAAGCGTATTTTCTCCCTACCTGCCAGGCTCTGCCGGTGGTGGTACAGCCGTGATTTCTTCCGCCTCCTCACCTCCGACACCTCTGAGGTCGAGACCTTCACCACCGCCTTCCCCGGGTTCCTTCCCGTAGACACATTAAATTACCTCCGCACCCACATCTACGACGATGCCAGCCTCTGACTCCCTCTCCTCAGCCTTAGCCTCGCTCAAAAGCCTGTGTAAATTGCTCTTGCAATCGCGCCGGAGCCGCATCGACCGCTCCGAAAGGCCCGGTCCTCTGGTGATAATGGCCAATGGCCCCTCACTGCGCCAGGCCATTGACACTTCGCTCCAAAAGCTTCAAGCTGCCACCACAATGGCGGTAAATTTTGCCGCTAATGCCCCGGATTTCAAGCTTTTACAACCGGATTTCTACGTTTTGGCCGACCCGCATTTTTTCTCTTCCTCTCCCGATGCCAATCTCACCGCTCTGCGCAGCAATCTCGCAGCCGTGGATTGGCCGATGACCCTCTTCGTGCCCGTCTCCCAGGCCAAAAATCTCCCCAAAGAGCTAACGGCCAACGATTTCATAACTATCAACACCTACAATCTCGTGGGCATTGAGGGCTGGAACTGGTTTAAGCGCATGGCCTACAGCCACGGCTGGGGCATGCCCCGACCGCGCAACGTGCTGGTGCCGGCCATAGCCTGCGGCATATTAGCGGGATTTCGCAAAATCTACATCCTCGGCGCCGACCATTCCTGGATTAAAAACCTTGAGGTCGACGAGCAGAATCGCGTAATCAGCGTGCAGCCCCATTTCTATAAGGAATCGGCCGCCGAGCAGCGCCGCGTGGATGCCGTCTACGCGGATGTGCGTCTGCATCAGGTGGTTGAGAGTTTTGCCGTGGCATTGAAGAGCTATCATGCCTTGCAGCATTGGGCTGAATCCCAAGGTGTGGAGATCTTCAATTCCACCCCGGGCTCGTTCATCGACGCCTTCCCTCGCTCACCGTTGCCCTGAAACGGCTCTCAGCACCCCTTCGTCCTCATTTAAGACAAAAATTGCTCTCTCCGGACTATATTTTTCTCAAAAAGTGTTGTCTGCAAAAAGCATTTGCTGAATTTGTTTTGGAGAAAAATTTGCACATTTTTGGAAAAAGGGCTACCTTTGTAAAGAAATTTTCTACAAATATTTTTTTCAAATATATCTCTTATCCAATATCTCTTTTTCAATTATGGCTTTTACTTTTACCGACGAAAACGTCTTTGAGATAATCGAAACCGGACAGCCCGTGGTCGTGGACTGCTGGGCCACATGGTGCGGACCCTGCGTGGGCATGGCTCCCACTATCGACGCCCTGGCCGAGGAATATGAAGGCCGCGTAGTCATCGGAAAATACAACGTCGACGAGGAGTCGGAGCTCTCAGGCAAGTATCGCGTGATGTCGCTCCCCACCATCCTCTTTTTCAAGGACGGAAAGAAGACGGCCATCCGCGCCGTAGGCTCGCAAGACCGTGCCGCCCTCAAGGCAAAAATCGAAGAATTGCTGGCTCTCTGATCCCCGACGCCTATGGCTCGCAGCCAAGTCGGAAAATGGGGCGAAGAGAAAGCCGTGCAATATCTGGTCGCTCAGGGCTACGCGATCATGGAGACCAACTGGCACATGAAGCACTACGAGGTCGACATAATCGCCATGCATGGACGCTACATTGTGTTTGTTGAGGTAAAAACCCGCACCTCAGAGGTTTACGACCCCGTTGAAGCTGTGGATTCCCGCAAGCGCAGGCGCATAGCAGCCTCGGCCGACGTCTTTCTCCGCATGAACGAATTTCCTCACGAATTTCGCTTCGACATCGTCTCCGTAATCGGCACTGAAGACAATTTCACCATCGAGCACATCCCTGATGCTTATCTTCCTCCCCTCAAGCGCTTCTGACCACCACTCCCCATCCCATAACCCCTAACTAAAACAGAACGGACGCACCATGGTGCGTCCCTACACACTCCTAAAACCCCACTCCAATGCGTAAACTCTTTTCCACCTTCATTTTTGCCCTTTTCGCCCTGGCAGCTCTGGCAGCCACGGTCGAGCCCGTGCACGTGAAATCATCACTCGTGCCCGACGGCGACGACATCTTCGTAATCACCCCTGACAACCCCTCCGGCAAGCGCTTCCCCGTGGTCTATCTGCTCAACGGCTTCGGCGGCGACCGCAACCAATATCTCCGCATCCACCCCGACCTCCCCTCCCTGGCCGACAAGTACGGCATGATCTTCGTGCTCCCTTCAGGCAAGGATTCCTGGTACTGGGATTCGCCCGCCCAGCCCGAAATGAAGATGGAATCGTTCATCACCTCTGAGCTCGTGCCATACATCGATGCCAACTATCCCACCCTGGCCGACCGCGACCATCGCGCCATCACCGGCCTGAGCATGGGCGGCCACGGTGCCCTTTGGCTCGGCATGCGCCATAGCGACCTGTTTGGCTCGGCCGGCTCAATGAGCGGCGGCGTAGACATTCGCCCGTTTATGAAAAAGTGGAAAATGGAGAATCTCTTAGGCCCCAAAGACAAAAATCCCGAGACATGGGAGAATAGCACAGTGATTGTGCAAGCCCAACAGCTCGCCCCCGGCCAGCTCAATATCACATTTGACTGCGGCACAGAGGACTTCTTCGCCGAGGTCAACGAAAACCTCCACCGCGTCCTCACCGAAAAGAAAATCCCCCACGACTACACCACTCGCCCCGGCAACCACACCGGCGACTACTGGCACACATCCCTGCTCCACCATCTCGTATTCTTCGACCAAGCATTCAAATCAGCCCCCAAGAAATGATTCTCAAGGAGATTGTTCTGAATAATTTCAAAAACATCCGTTCCGCCCAATTGCAATTCTCTCCCCGCATCAATTGCTTTCTGGGCGACAACGGCATGGGCAAAAGCAATCTCCTTGACGCCATCCACTTTCTGAGCTTCTGCAAGAGCTTCACCGGCGCGCCCGACTCGATGCTCATCACCCGTGGCGAGGACTTCTCTATGATTCAGGCGCAATATCAGCGCCGACAGAGCATTGAAGACCTCGCCGTGGCTCTCCGCCCCGGAAGGGCTAAATCATTCAAGCGCTCGGGCAAGGAATACCGCCGCCTGAGCGAGCACATCGGCAAATTCCCACTGGTGCTCGTCTCCCCGGCCGACATGGACCTTGTGGCCGGTCCCCCCGAGGAGCGGCGCCGGTTTCTCGACATCCTCATCTCCCAGACCGATGCCCGATATCTCGACGCGCTCATCCGATACAACCACGCCTTGGAGCAGCGCAACCGCATGCTGCGCGACCAGATCAGCGACCCGAATCTCTACCTCGCTGTGGAGATGATGCTCGAATCATCGGCTCGCATCATCGCCGATGCCCGGCGCGACAACCTGCTGAAGCTCACCGAAATCTTCGAGCCATACTATGCAGCCATCAGCGGTGGAGCCGAGGCGCCGTCGCTGAAATACGTCTCACATCTCTCCGACCCCTCGGTTGCCCTCTCAGACCTCCTTGCCGAGCGACGAGGGCGCGATGCGGCTTTGCACCACACCTCTGCAGGTGTGCACCGCGACGACGTGGAGATGCTTCTCAACAGTCTCCCCGTGCGCCAGGCAGCCTCGCAAGGGCAACAGAAATCCTTCTCCATAGCCCTGCGTCTGGCTCAGTACGATTTCCTGCACCGCGCCTGCGGCATGGCCCCCATTCTGCTCCTCGACGACATCTTCGACAAGCTCGACGCCGCCCGCGTGGGCAGCATCATGCAGATTGTGTCGCGCCCGAATTTCGGCCAGATTTTCATCACCGACACCAACCGCAAGCACCTCGACGAAGTCATGCAAGCAGCCGCCACCACCGACTTTGCCCTTTGGAGCGTCAGCTCCGGCACATTCTCCCAAATATGAAAAAGAGCGAGGCCCTCTCGGTAGGCGATATCATAAGCCGAGCAATAGCAGCCACCGGCAACGCCGACGAGTACGCCCGCCAGCAAGTCGTCTTTCTCTGGCCCGAAGTGGTAGGCCCCACCATCAACCGTCACACCACCCGCCGCTGGATCGACGGAGAGAGCATGCACGTGTGCCTTGACTCCTCAGTGCTCAAAAACGAGCTCATGTACCTCACCGACTCCATCACCCTCCGCCTCAACGACATTATGGGGCGCACCGTCATCACCAAAATCATAATTCATTAGCCGTGTGGCTCGCCCCCCTGTGGCCACAGCCCTCTGCACCATTTATTATAATAAACCTATGGAAAACCATAAAATAAAAATTCAACCCCGCTGGACCGATTTCGACATGTTCGGCCACGTCAACAACTCCATCTACTTCCAATACTTCGACCTGGCCAAAACCGACTTTTTCCGCTCCCGCCTCGCCGAAGAGCTTGACATCCATGGCATTGTACCCGTGGCCGTCAACATCAACTGCGACTTCTCCCTGCCCATTCTCCCCGGCAATGAAGTAGAAGTGCACTCCCGAGTGGCAAAAATCGGCGATAAATCCCTCACCTTCGAGCAGGAAATCCTCAATCCCGCCACCGGTGAAATCAACTGCACCGCCCGCACCGTCATGGTCGCCTTTGATTTGCGCTCCGCCCTCTCCGTCCCCGTCCCCGCCCCCTGGCGTCCCCTCCTGATCCCCTCCTGATCCCCTACCTGTCCCTCCTGACCCCCCCACTTCCTCTCCTGGCGCCCCTCCTCCTCACCAGACCACCCCTCTTTGGCTGATTTTTGGTGAGGATAGGTGAGTTTTTTGCAAATTTCGCAATTAAAATTTGATAACTCACAGAAAATTCGTATCTTTACGAGCCGAATTATCCCACCGCATGATTATCCCCTCTAAAACCTTTTTTCAATCATGCAAAAATATCCCCCGCCCCTCCACCCCTCCGATACCCGACTGTAAATCCCACCTCTGTATAACCATGAGAAACCAACTTTACTTATGAAAAAATTTGTTTTGTTTTTCTTGCTGGTGGTGTGGCCGGCGGTGAGCATGGGAAGGATAAATTTTGCTGCTTTAGTCCTGGATGAGAAAAGCGATCTTTTTGGGCATAGAAATGATGCAAAGTTGCGCCGTGCTCTTTTAGTCACCAATGGGAAGAATTGGTATATTGAAAATGTAATGGAGAACGTGGACGCTGTAGAGGAAGTGAAAAAATTAATATTCATACAAGGTGATTATTTTGTAATTTCCGGTATTAAATCGGGGAGCAAGAAGTTGGATGAATATGCTGAGGGTTTAAAAAAAGCCATAGATTATCTCAGCGCCAACAATGATACTTTGTATCAGTTTTCCCGAGGAGATTATCATGACATGGCTGATCCTGTTTTAAAGAAGACTCTTTCCAAAGGCGTCTCTGTGTACTTTACCAGAGCATATATGGCTGATTGGAGATACAATTTCGACCGGTTCGATTTCAACCGCTACAGTAAACCTATGGTAGACATATTTTGGGATTCCAGTATCTTGAATATCGTCAGTGTGGATGATTATGTTTTTAAAACTGTATTCCCCCCGGATGTAACTCGCGACAGCATCTGGGATCTATGGAGCAATATCCGCAAATCCAATGCGGATTCGCTTGATGAAAAGACAGAAAAGCTATATCAATTGATCAACAAATTCGACGATTATGTCCTGTCGCTCCCGTTTCCTCAGCTTCTATATCAATTGGAGCTCTTGGACTGGGGCTATACTCCCGGCAGACACCGGAACCCCGGAGCCGTGGCCGATTTCTTAAAAGAGAAAGCACTAATAAAGAAATAATTCGTTTTATGGGAAGATATGCACTTATATTTGTAATACTTGGGTTGATGTTGCTCGTTTCGTGCGATGTAAGCAATAAGCCCATGACGGAGAATGCCGAAAGCACAGAAATGGATTCTGTCGTATGCGTTGCATCTGATTCAATTACAGAAATTGCCCCTGTACCGGATTCAATCTCTGCAAATGATGACGACACCGAGATGTCATACCCTACTGACCGACCACTCACCTTAAGAGAATTAAGCAAATTATCACCAAAACAACAGAACAACTACAGCTACACGAAATCTTTCCGTATCAAGCAGTATTATCTGGCTAATGACGAAATAAGAAACGCGATTGTGGATTATATCAATGGCCTTGACGATGACAAGAAGAATGGGGATATAACACTTGTCGTTGGCGGGGGTGACAACGTAGAGATATTATTCGTAAAAATAGTATCTGCATTCCTGCATAAGTTTGATGAAACGAAAGATCAGCGTTTCGGATACACAATCCTCAACAATAGAATCATATACCTTCACTCTTTAACATCTTTTCCTAAATGGGTTCAGCCAACCAGCGGAGAAACTCTTCCGTTTACTTTAGCTCTTAATGGGAATATTGGGGTTTGCGAGGAATTCTTCGGTATTCCTATCTATGGTCCGAATGTTGTATATTATAAGCGGCTGAGGGGTCTGAAAGATGACGATGCCACAGAAAAATCTCCCCGGCCCGCTGACTCCATATCCCAGGTTATTTCAGCCCCTGTCGACTCCCTCTTTGCCCCGACAGATTCCTTGTAAATACATTCCCCTTAACCGCAAAATCTCAACCTAAATAAATATTCAGGAGCTTTCCAAAATCTTTCTCAATCTTGCAAGAATAAAGCCTCGCCCAATTGTTCCGTGTCCCGGTGGAAGATCCTACCTCATTAACCATAAAAAACTTTACTTATGAAAAAAATATTTTTGTTTATTTTGCTGGCGGTGTGGCCGGTGTTAAGCATGGGGCGGATTAACTTTGCTGCCTTGGTCCTGGAAGGTGAAACCGACCTTTTTTGGTTTAGAAATGATGCGAAATTGCGACGGGCGCTTTTAGTTACCAACGGAAAAGAGTGGTTCATTGGACATATACTAAAACCAAGGAAATTTTCAACACTCGAAAAATTAGTGTTCATACAAGGAAATTATTTCGTTTATGAACCCCAAAAACGGGGAGATGAATTTGCCGCAGGTTTAAAAAAAGCTATAGATTATCTCAGCGCCAACAATGATACTTTATATCAGATTGATCGAGGGTATGATGATGTATATTCTGCCTTGGCTGATCCTGTCTTTAAGAAGACCATTTCCAAAAGCGTCTCTGTGAGCTGGACAATACCGCAAATGTCTGATTTGAAGTATAATTTCGACCGGTTCGATTTCAACTTCCAAAACATGCCAATGATAACAATATATTGGAATTATAGTATCTGCAATATCAATAGCGTGGATGATTATATTTTCAAAACTATATTTCCACGGGATGTCACTCCCAAAATCATCTTGAACCTTTGGAACGATATCCACAAACCCGACACGGATTTGCCTGATGAAAAGACAGAAAGGCTATATCAATTGTTCAACAGTTTCGACGATTATGTCCTTTCGCTCCCGTTTACTCTACGCCCGTATCAATTGGAGCTTCTGGAATGGGGTTATACCCCAGGCAAACACCTAAGACCCGGGGATGTGCCTGATTTCATGAAGGAGGAGGGAATAGTTGAGAAATAATATACTCCTCTTAACTTTAAATGCAAAATCTAAACCTAAATAAAGTTTCAAAATATGAGCCGGCTGACTATCTCTTTCCCGACAAGGATTTTCTTCATAATCCTCTGTCTTTTCCCTTTGCAGATGCAGGGTAGGATAAACTTTGCTGCTTTAGTCATGAGTGATGTATACACTCCTTTTTGGAGTAGAAATGAAGCGAAATTGCGCCGTGCTCTGTTAGAAACCCACGGGAAAAAGTGGTTTATTGAAAATGTGATAAATACTCCTATTGATTTTTACGGAGCACCGGCAACATTATGTTTTATTGAGGGAGATTATTTTATACCGTGGGATTATTCTTCATCACGTGTGCCCTCAAAGACGCTGGCAAATGCCTATAAGAAGGTCATCGATTACCTTAGCGAACACAACGATACCCTCTACCAGTTTTTTAACGATTTCTACGGCTATACCACTGATTCTATAAAAGAACGTTACGAAATTCCAAGTGGAGTTATTGATGCTACTGCGTTTGAGCTCACTTTAACTCCACAAATCTGTCTAAAATCATATTGTAATTATGACGGATATGACTTTAAAAACAAACGCAATTGGAGCATCACTATCAATTGCAAGTATCACCCGAATTATATTTACAATTATCCCGATAGCATCTTTAGACAAATCTTTCCACCAAGTATAACCCCTGATACTGTTATTAAACTTCTACAAGATTATCATAATGAAAGACTCCGCCGTATACCACGCATAAACTTTTCTGAAAGGGATGCAGAAGAATTGTTTCAAATAATTAAACATTTCGATGACTATGTTTTGTCTCTGCCTGTACCTAAGACAGAACATCCATTTAATCTCCTTGAGTGGGGTTATTCTCCCGACAGACACCGGAACCCCGGAGCCGTGGCCGATTTCCTAAAAGAGAAAGGACTAATAAAGAAATAACATATTCCTTATTACTTTAACCGCAAAATCTCAACCTAAATAAAGGTGCATACACCTCTGTTCGCCTTTTGGGGCGCGGATTACGGGCCTTTTGCAGGCCCGTTTTCGTAAAATTTACGATTATTGTTTGTTAAATCATAGAAAATCCGTATCTTTGCAAGCTGAAATTCTTTCGCAAAATTATAAACCAATTAAACATATTCTCTAAATCATGCAAGACAAAGGAAAATTAGGTAGCATCGTTGCCGGCATTATTGCCATCTTCCTGGCCATTGTGTGTGTGTTTTACCTCTCTTTCTCTTTTGTTTCCTCGAAACATGAGAGCAAAGCCGAGGCCTACGCCCTCAGTGTCTCCGGCAATAACGATGACTCAGCCTACAACCAAGCCTACAAGCATTACATGGACTCGGTTGGAGAAGAAAAAGTGTATCTGGGTATGTATACCCTCAACGACGTGCGCAAATGGGGCGTGGGCCTTGGCCTTGACCTCAAGGGCGGTATGAACGTTATCCTGGAAGTGGACCTCCCCGACATGCTCCGCTCCATCTCCAACAAAGCCAAAGACCCCGTGTTTGAAAATGCTATCGACACCGCCCGCGTGCTCGTGGCCTCGCACAAAGCCGACGATATGCTCTCCGCCTTCGTAGAGCAATATCGCAAAGCCGAGCCCGACATCGACCTCTCAGTGGTGTTTAAAGATAACCTGGTGCCTGCCGATGCAAGCGACGCTCAGGTGGTTGGCATCCTTAAAAATAAAGTAAAATCCATCACAGAGACCGCAGCCAACAGCGTGCTGCGCAAACGTATCGACCAGTTTGGCGTGGTTTCGCCCAACATCCAGGTGCTTCAGGGCAAGGATGGCCAGGTGCTTCTCGAGCTCCCCGGCGTTAAAGATCACTCTCGCGTGCGCGAGCTGCTCCAGCGCTCTGCATCTCTGGAATTCTACGACACCTACCGCGTGAGCGAAATCCTCAACTACATGACCCAGCTGGCCCAGCGCGCTGCATCTGACAGCACCATCAACGCTGCTCCCGTAGTGGCCATCGTTGAGCAAATGGCACAGACCAACCAGCAGGGCTACGGCTCCACCGTAATGCTCGGCTACCTGCAGAACCCCATTGACATGTCGGCCTTCAACGCTGCCGTTGAGAGCCCTCTGGCCAAGTCGCTCCTGCCCGCCGACCTCGTGCTCCGCTGGGGTGTGAAGCCCGAGACACGCACCATCAAGGATGAAAACGGCAAGGACACCGAGGTGTCGCTTGGCTACGCCCTCTACGCTCTCCGCACCTCCGGCGGCGAGCCCGCTCTGAAAGGCGGCGTGGTCACCGATGCCAACTCCAACTACGATCCCTTGCGCGGCAACGAAGTGTCGATGCGCATGAATTCTGAAGGCGCTCGCCAGTGGGCCCGCATCACGGCAGCCAACGCAGCCGACGGCCATCGACCCATCGCAATCGTGCTCGACGATCAAGTTTACTCCGCTCCTTCTGTCAACGACGCTATCGAAGGCGGCCAATCCTCAATCACCGGCAACTTCACCATCGACGAGGCAAAAGACCTTGCCAACGTGCTCAAATCCGGCGAGATGAACGCCAAAGTCAACATCATCTCTGACATGGTGATCGGTCCGAGCCTCGGCGCTCAAGCCATCAAGGCCGGCTTCATCTCATTCGTTGTGGCTCTGGTGCTTCTGGCCATCTTCATGATCTGCTTCTACGGCTGGATCCCCGGCCTCATCGCCGACTTCTGCCTGGTGTGCAACCTCTTCTTCACCATC
>CAZNRK010000038.1:0-21143 GCA_964575435.1 uncultured Bacteroides sp. | reverse complement strand
TGGCAAAGAAAGCAAAAGGCAACCGAGTACAGGTTATCCTCGAATGCACCGAACATAAAGCAAGTGGTATGCCCGGCACCTCACGCTACATTACCACCAAAAACCGCAAAAACACCCCCGAGCGTCTTGAACTTAAGAAATACAACCCCATTCTTAAGCGCATGACCATCCACAAAGAAATAAAATAAGCAATAACTCTTACAAGATATGGCAAAGAAAACCGTGGCCTCCGTGCAGAAAGGCGAAGGTCGTACATTCAGCAAAGTTATCAAAATGGTGAAATCGCCCAAAACCGGCGCTTACGTCTTCAAAGAGGAGATGGTACCCAACGACGCCGTTAAGGAAGCTCTGAAATAATTCCACCCTCCCCATACCCGCCCGGCTCTCTTGCCGGCGAGAATCGCTGCTCCCCCTCCCGGGCGCGGCTTTTTTCGTATAGAGTGGCGAGTGCGGAGCCGCCCCATGCTGCCACGATCTCGGCACTTACGGCAGCGACTACGCAGCTTTTCCGAAATCTCATGCACCGGAACTTATGCATTAGTCCTTTTCGGGTCTTTTATTTCAAGTTTTGTATCTGAAACGAAATTTTTTGCTTACCTTTGCAGCAAATAACCAATCATTAACACTAAAATGACAAAACAACTTAAGCAACTTCTCAACGACAAAGCCTGGGCGCGCTGGACAGCGTTGGTGCTTATCGCATCAATGATGTTTTTCGCCTATATGTTTGTCGACGTGATGTCCCCCCTGATGTCGTTGGTTGAGACCAATCTCGATTGGTCAAGTTCGACCTTCGGCACCTACGCCGCTTCAGAGTATATCCTCAACGTTTGCGGCTTCCTGATTCTTGCCGGTATCATACTGGACAAAATGGGCATCCGCTTCACCGGATTGCTCTCGGCCGGCCTCATGGTCATCGGCGCCGGCATCAAATGGATCGGCGTGACCGAATGGTTCCAGACCACGCAGTTTGCCCTTTGGCTCGACTCCTGGTGGGTGAGCCTTCCCGGCAGCGCGAAGATAGCCTCACTGGGCTTTATGATTTTTGGCTGCGGCTGCGAAATGGCCGGCACCACGGTCTCGAAATCTATTGCTAAATGGTTTAAAGGCAAAGAGATGGCTTTGGCCATGGGTATGGAGATGGCAATTGCCCGCTTGGGTGTGTTTGCCGTGATGTGGATTGCGCCGATTATCGCCAAGGATTACGGCAACATCGTTTCAGCCCCCATCGGGTTCTGTGCCATCCTGCTTCTGGTAGGCTTCATCAACTACACAGTCTTCTCTCTGATGGACACCAAGCTCGACAAAGAGCTCGTCGCTGCCGGCAAGGCCACAACGGAGAAGGACCCCGAAGACGAATTCCACATCTCCGACCTCGGCATCATCCTGCGCAGCAAGATGTTCTGGATTGTCGCCATCCTCTGCGTGCTTTACTATTCCGCCATTTTCCCCTTCCAGAGATATGCCCCCAACTATCTGGAGACCACCCTCGGCGTGGATGCAGAGCTGGCTGCACGCCTCTTCAGCTTCTTCCCCATTCTGGCCATGGCGCTGACCCCTCTGCTCGGTGCATTTCTTGATGTCAAGGGCAAGGGAGCCACGATGCTTTTTGTCGGCGCAGCCATCATGATGGGATGCCACCTCTGCTTCGCTTTCCTGCTGCCGGCAGTGCCGATGATTTGGCTGGCCGTGACTCTCATCGCCATCCTGGGCGTCAGCTTCTCGCTCGTGCCTGCGGCTCTTTGGCCCTCCGTGCCGAAGATTATCGATGAAAAAGTGCTGGGCTCGGCCTACTGTCTGATCTTCTGGATTCAAAACATTGGTCTCTGCTTCGTGCCCAAACTCATCGGTAATGTGCTTCAAGACACCGGCGGCTACACTGTGCCGATGCTCATCTTCTCATCCTTCGGTCTGTTGGCCTTCATCTTCACCATTCTGCTCAAGCACGAGAACAAACTCCACCACTACGGCCTTGAAGAGCCCAACATCAAAAAAGACGTCAAGGCAGAAGAAATGGAAGTGGAAAGCGTTGACCAGTAATCCCTTACCCGATCTCGACCGTTAATCAGCGTCCCACATTCCGAGGCGCTACAACCACCATGGGGAGAAACCAAAACCACCGTTTTGATTCCTCCCCTATTTAAATTTTACCAAACACCAAACTCCTCGCTCCAGACTCCTCGCTCCAGACTCCTCACTCCAGACTCCTCACTCCACACTCCTAACACCAGACTCCTCACTCCACACTCCTAACTCCTCACTAACTATGTCTCTTTCTTCCGCATCACGGCCCAAGAAGCTGCAGGGCATTTCAGAAATGAAATTTCTGCTGATTTTGGGAGTTGTGATGCAACATTGTGATTTTATCCTTCAAAATCAGGCATATCAGGCCCTTAGCTCTTGTGAAATAGAAGTCCTGAATGTTTGGGTCAGAATGATTTGTAAAGCCAGCGTTCCGTGCTTTTTCATCATTTCGGGATTTTTGTTCTTTTATGGCGTGGAAAAATTCACGTGGACGGCCTATCTGAGAAAGCTCCGCTCCCGCGGCCGCACGTTGTTGGTGCCATATTTATTTTGGAACGTCGTGTGCTGTCTTATTCTTTACATCCGGGCCAACTATTTCGGACTGTCCGGCGAGGGAGTCTTTATGGCCGGAGGAGCAGTGGAGTGGCAGAATTTGGTTAAGGGCTTTTGGATAATTCCCCAGACAGGGTTTTTCCCCTTTGCGTTTGCATTTTGGTTTATGCGAAATCTGATGGTTTTCGTTGTGCTGGCGCCGTTGGTGTGGCTATTGGCCAAAAACGTCTTGCTGGCCTTTATTTTCTTGTTGGGATGGAAACTTTTATTTGGAGATTCTTTAGTATGGCTGTACTCATTTCAATGGTTTGTGCTTGGGGCCTTTATGGCGCGACACCGAAAGCTAATTCCACCAGTTCGGAAATCATTATTTCTCTGGGCGATATGCACAGGCGTAATTATCTTGATATGTCGTGTATTTTTTATCCCCACCAGATATGGGACAGTTGAAAACGTAGTGAGGATGATTCAATTCGCGCTACAGATGTATGTGGTGTACTGTGTCGGGATTTACTGTTACAAAAAATGGGGTAGAAATCGGATAGTTTTATTCCTCGTAGGCTCAACCTTTATGATTTATGCCAGCCATCAGTGCTATTCGTTAGAGTTGAGCATGTTTTGGACAAAGGTCATAGGCTTCGGCTTCGGAATGGCGCCAATAGCGGCATATATCCTTAGTGTGGCATCGATGTTGGCCATATCTCTATTACTCAGATATTTACTGCAGAAATTCGTACCCGGATTCTATAGGATTATCACGGGCGGACGATAAAAAACGGAAAAGTTTGGAGAGAATCAGAAAAAAATTACGTAACTTTGTGTATGCGAAAGATTTTCTACCTTTTTGCGGCACTTTTTGCGGCCTGTGGGCTTGGTTGCTCCTCACCGGAAGTGAGGGAGCGGAACTGCGCCGTGGAGGCTGTGCTTGCTGAGGACGACAGCGCCGGATCGGTCTTTGACATCCGCATGGATTCAATGCCCGACGACGGCTGCGTGAAAATGAAAATCAACGGCCTTGGAGGCACCCTGGGCCGTGTGTTCCGCGACAGCAACTACCTGCACTGGGAAGCAGCTCGGGCTCTTGGCATTGACCCCATTTCCGACATAAGCAAACTGCGCAACCCACGGCGCCCCCTGGTGAAAATTGCCTCGTGCAGGGAATATTACGTCGACGACCTCACCCATAGCTTTCCCTTCCTTGTGCCCGAGGCCGCCGAGCTCCTTAAGGAAATCGGAGAGCGGTTCAACGATTCGCTCCGCGCTCGCGGCGGTGGCAGCTATCGTCTGAAGGTGACCAGTGTGCTGCGCACGCCCCGCACCGTGAGCCGTCTGCGACGAGTCAACCGTAATGCCTCCGACTCATCCGCCCACCAGTTTGCCACAACATTCGACATCAGTTACGCAAAATTTATTTGCGATTCCATTACCACCAACCGCACTCAGGAAGACCTGAAAAACCTGCTCGGCGAGGTGCTTTTCGCCATCCGAAACGAAGGAAAATGCTACATCAAGCACGAGCGCAAGCAGGGATGTTTCCACATCACTGCACGACCTGCAGCGGTTAAGCCACAAGATTAAATGCCATGACCATGTCCGAGTCGCAACCCAAACATAAAACCTTAAGTGTCTTGCTCACCTCATTGAAAGTAGTGGGCTGGGTGGTGATGGCCGTGGTGCTTCTGGTCGTGGGCGTGTCGGTATGCGCCGTGAAGATGCTCTCCCCCGAGATGCTCACTCCGCTGGTGGAGCGAGCAGCTAATAGCGCCCTTGATGCCCGGGTCAGCATCGGCAAAGTGGAGCTCTCGCTCCAGAAATCCTACCCCATTTTGCGCCTTAATGTTGACTCCGTGACTGTGATTTCACGGTCAATCCCCCAAGACTGCCCGGCCCGGGCCGTGATGCCCGAATGGGGCGACACGTTGGCCACATTCTCTCGCCTTTCCGGAGAAGTAAACGTCTTAGCCTTTCTGAAGGGAGCTGTGGATTTGGGCAATTTCGAGCTCCATCGACCGCAAATCAATCTCCTGACAGTCAACGACTCGGTAAACAATTACGCAATCTTCCGCCTGCGCGATGAAGCTGCCGACTCCGCCGCTTTGGGCGACCTCCCCGACGTCAAGCTCCGCAGCTTCCGCCTCATCGACCCCCGGCCGCTCCGGTTCATGAATCTCGCCGACACTCTCGAGGTCACGGCCACGATTCAGACCGTGTCTCTCACCAACGAAGACGGCAAACTGGAGCCCACCTATCGCATTGACTTCGCAAGCAACATCGACTCGCCCATCTTTGACTTCTTCAACCTTCAAGACCTGCCCGTGAGCTTCACCGGCGACGTGGTCTGGCGCGCTGATTTGCCTTACATTCTGGAAATAAAGGATATGCTTTTCGGGGTGCAGGAACTCAACGGCAAATTCTCAACCATTGTTGATTTCAACGATGAGATCGTGCTGAAAACCCTCTCACTCAACATCAATCCTCTGTCGGTGAGCAACATGCTCGCCTCAATTTCCCCCGAAGCGGTAAAGAAATATTCCATACCGCAAGGCATCGCCACCGATGCTGAAATAGCTATGACCGCAGAGCTCACCGAGCCATACAACATCGCTCAAGTAGGGCTGCCGCGGTCGGTTGTCACCCTCAACATCCCGCCGTGCTATTTCCGCCTGGGCAATATCGACTTGCGTCGGTTCGCCCTTAGTGCCACGCTCACCACTCTCGGCCCTGACCTCAATGATGCCATTGTGGAGGTGAGCCGGCTAACGGTGCAGGGGCCTGCCACGACCCTCAACATCACCTGCAAGCTCTCCGACCTTGCCACAGACATGCTCTTTGAGGGCAAGGTCAACGGCCACGTGGTGCTCGACCGCCTTCCCGATGTGTTGCGCTCGCGCATCCCGGGTTCGCTGGCCGGAGTGGTGAAGGCCAACGCCGAAATTAAAGGGCGCCCATCGATGTTTGCTCCGCATCGTTTCCACCGCTTCCACGCCTCCGGCGACATCAGCCTTGAACAGGTGCGCTACATCGCAGCCGACACCAACACCGCAGCCCTGGTGCATCACGCCCTTGTGCACATCGGCACCTCTGAGAAATTTCAAGGCTCCCGCGTTCAGGTCGACAGCCTCCTCTCTGCGAAAATCACGCTTGATTCGGCCGAAATCCTGCAAAGCGGAGTCAAGATGCAGATTCAGGACCTCATGCTTTCGGCGGCTGTCAGCAATCGCGCCTCGTCGGCCGACACAACCTCAATCACACCACTGGGCGGCAGGATCAAGACCGGAATGTTTTCCGTCTTTACCCTCACCGACACCGCCGGCATGCGCCTGCGCAATCTCTCCGGAGCCCTCACCATGGTGCCTCTGAAGGCCAACCCCAAAATGCCAAACCTCTTCGGGCGTCTGAGCATCGACCGCATCAGTGTGGGCGACAATTTCACTCGCTTCATGATCTCCAAATCCAGCCTTAACGTCCACGCCAACCCCATACCCAACTCCCGCGCGCGCAAGATGCGCCTGGAGGTCAAGAAGATAGCCGACTCCATAGCACTGCGGCATCCGTCGATGTCGATGGATTCGGTCTTTGAGCTTGCTCTGGAGCGAAGACGCAGCCACCACGGCCCAAAGCGAGTGCAGCTCGTTACGGACTCCCTTGACCTCGAGGTCATAGATTGGGGCACGAGCAAAGCCCTGCGCCGGCTCCTGACTGAGTGGAACCTTGAAGGCACGCTCAAGGCCGAACGTGCTCGTCTGTTCACCTCATCGTTCCCGGTGCGAAATCGTGTGCGTAATTTCAACCTTGACTTCAACACCGATACCGTGCGCCTGAACAACGTGCAGTACAAAGCCGGCCACAGCGACTTCCAGCTCTCGGGCCGCATCTCAAACTTGCGCCGGGCTTTAGTGTCGCGTCGGAAGAACCAGTCGCTGAAACTGGAGTTTGATGTCCTTAGCGACACAATCGACGTCAACGAGCTGGCCAATGCATTCTTCACCGGAGCAGCCAACAGCAGGCGCGAGTTGAAGTCAACCTCATTTGACGATGAAAACTCTCTCGAACACGACATCGAGCAAGGAGAAATAATCACCGACATGCGCGGTCCCCTGCTGATCCCCACCAACATCGACGCCGAGCTTCACGTGCAGGCCAACAATGTGGTCTATTCCGACCTTCTGCTCCACGGCTTGCGCGGGTCGGTGCTGAGCTATGACGGCGCGCTCAACCTCCATGACCTTTCAGCCTCGTCGGAGGTCGGTGCGGTAGATCTTTCAGCTCTCTATTCCGCCCCGACGGTAGATAGGATGCAGTTCGGGTTTGGGTTGAAGCTCAACAAGTTCAATATCTCGCAATTCCTCAAGCTCGTGCCTGCCGTCGACTCCATGATGCCTCTGATGCGCGACTTTGCCGGTGTGGTATCCGCCAATATCGCGGCCACAGCACCCATCGACCGCGAGATGAATATCTCCCTGCCTCGCCTCCATGCCGCCATCAATATCCAAGGCGACTCTCTCACCGTGATCGACCCCGACACTTTCAAAAAAATGGCAAAGTGGCTATTTTTCAAGGATAAACAGAAAAACATGATCGACCACATGAGCGCCGAAATGATTGTAGAGGACGGGGTGCTCCAGCTTTTTCCCTTTGTCTTTGATTTTGACCGCTACCGCATCGGAGTGCAAGGCAGCAGCGACCTGGCCATGAATCTAAACTACCATATCGCTGTGCTCAAATCGCCCTTGCCTTTCAAATTCGGTATTAATATAAAAGGTAACGTCGACGACATGAAAATCCGCCTCGGCAGGGCGCGATTCAACGAAAAGACGGGAGCCTCGAAAGTGGCAATCGTCGACACCACGCGCGTCAACCTCCTCAGGGAGATTGAAAACGTGTTCCGTCGCGGTGTGCGAAATTCAAGATTCGCCACTCTTAATATCTCCGAGCGCCCGGAGGCCGCCACTATCAACCTCAACGAAGACACGATTTCCCGAGCTGATTCACTCTACCTCATCAAAGAGGGTCTGCTTCCAAGTAATCTCACAAATAATTGATTATCAACATGCTGCTAACCGATAAATACAAATACATAACGCCTAAAGTGGCTCTGATCGACATGGATGGCACCCTCTACGATTCCATGCCGCGCCACGCCCGCGCCTGGCACAGAATGGCCACGGAGCTTGGCATTGACTGCACGATCGAAGAATTTTTTGCCTACGAGGGGCGCACAGGCGCCTCCACTATCAACATCCTTTTCCGCCGTGCTCTCGGACGGGATGCCACTGCTGAAGAGGTCAAAGAACTTTACGGCAAAAAAGCAAAATATTTTGTTGAATTTGGCGAAGCTCCCGTGATGCCCGGGGCTCCTGAGATGCTCTCCGGCCTGGTAGAGCATGGCATCCGCCCTGTGCTTGTCACCGGCTCCGGGCAAGCCTCGCTGCTTGAAAAGCTCGACTGCGATTTCCCCGGCATCTTCGCTCCCGAAATGCGCATCACCGCCCATGACGTAAAGCGCGGCAAGCCCGACCCCGAGCCGTATCTTATAGCCATGGCGCGTGCCGGGGCCACACCGTGGGACTGTCTCGTGATCGAAAACGCTCCTCTTGGCGTGCAAGCCGGAGCTCGCTCCGGAGCGCTCACCATCGGCGTGAACACCGGCCCCATCCCCCCTCAGGAGATGATTGACGCCGGCGCAGATGTGCTCTATGATTCCATGCCGGCGTTTGCCTCAGATCTTCGGAATCTCCTGCAATTAATGGCCCGCTAAATATGCAACAGCTCATTTTTACGAATAGCCCCGGCAAGGATCTGAATAACCTGATACTGGATATGCATCCGGCCTCGGTGTTTGTGCTTGTTGACACTAACACTCGCGAGCTCGTACTTCCCTTCTTAGCCGCTGAGGCCCCTGAGATAGCCCGCGCCAAGGTAATCGAGATCCCCCCGGGCGATGAGCACAAAAACCTAAGCAGTCTCGAAGGCGTGTGGCGGTGTTTAAGTGAGGGTGGTGCCACGCGAAAGTCTCTTTTGATCAACGTAGGAGGCGGTGTGGTCACCGATCTGGGAGGTTTTGCAGCTGCAACATTCAAGAGGGGCATACGTTTCGTGAATTTCCCTACTACCCTTCTTGGAGCTGTCGATGCTGCTGTGGGAGGAAAAACCGGGGTGAATTTCTGTGGACTTAAGAATGAGATCGGGGCGTTTTGTGAGGCCGATGCAGTGGTGATTTCAACGAATTTTTTCGGGACATTGCCCCTGGCCGAGCTCCTTTCAGGATATGCCGAAATGGTAAAACATGCATTGCTCGAGGGTGAGGCGGAAGTGGCCGGGCTTCTTGATTTTGACGTGGTCGAGAATGCTACGAGCCGGCGGCTGCTAAACTTGCTTGAGCTAAGCGTTGAGGTCAAACGCCGGATAGTGGAGTTTGATCCCACGGAGCAGGGACTACGCAAAGCACTCAACCTTGGCCACACGATCGGCCATGCTATTGAGAGCCATGCTCTGGAGCGTGGGCTCCCGGTGCCACACGGATTTGCCGTGGCGTGGGGATTGGTGGGCACATTGGTGCTCTCGCATCTGAATCTGGGCTTTCCCTCAGATCAGTTGCATCAGTTAAGTGCCTATGTCAAAGAGAACTACGGCGCGCCTGCTATCTCTTGTGAAGATTATCCGCGCCTGCTTGAGCTGATGGCCCATGACAAGAAAAACCTAACGGCCGATGCTGTCAATTTCACCCTCCTTCGCTCCGCCGGCCACCCCGAAATCAACCAAACCGTCGCTCCCGATCAAATCCGCACTGCCCTTGACATCCTCCGCGACCTCCTCGGGTCCTAAGCGCCGAAGTATCTCTGATTATTTGAGGGTGAGGAGGGTGACGTTTTCGACGTGTTGGGTGTGGGGGAACATGTCGACGGGCTGGACGGCGTCAATCTTGTAGGCCTCGCACAGCAGGGCCAAGTCGCGTGCCTGAGTGGCTGGGTTGCAACTTACATAGACGATGCGCTCGGGGCGGCAGCGCATGATGGTGTCTACAACGTCGGTGTGCATGCCGGCTCGGGGAGGATCAACGATCATGACGTCGGGACGCCCGTGGCGAGCAATGAAGTCGTCGGTTAGGACGTCTTTCATGTCGCCGGCAAAAAATTCAGTATTTTCGATTCCGTTAATCTCAGAGTTGACTTTTGCGTCTTCGATGGCCTCGGGGACGTATTCAATTCCAATCACTTTCCGTGCCTGCCGAGCCACGAAGTTGGCAATCGTGCCCGTGCCGGTGTATAGGTCATAGACAAGCTCCGAGCCTGTGAGGCCGGCAAAGTCGCGAGCGGTTTTGTATAGAGTATAGGCCTGGCGAGAATTGGTCTGATAAAAGGATTTCGGGCCCACGCGGAAGCGCAATCCCTCCATCTCCTCCTCGATGTAAGGGCGGCCAGAGTGAAGGAGAATTTCCTGGTCGGTGAGCGAATCGTTGACCTTGAGGTTGATCACGTACATCAACGATGTTATTTCCGGAAATTGCTTGCGCAGGGCGTCCATTACATCGCTGATCGCCTCCGGGTTGTCCTCTCCAAATGCCATCACGACCATGACCTCGCCCGTGGATGCGATGCGGATCATCAGGGTGCGCAGCAAGCCTGAGTTGGCCCTTAGGTCGTAGAAAGAATATCCGCGCTCCTTGCCCAAAGTCTTGACAAACAGGCGAATGCGGTTACCCAAATCGTCTTGAAGGTGGCATTTATGTATGTCGAGCACCTTGTCGAAGGCTCCGGAGATGTGAAACCCGGCAGCGTCGCGGTCGGTGATCTCTTCGGCTTTCTGCATCTGTTCGGGGGTGAGCCAAGAGCGGTTTGAGAAGGTGTACTCCATCTTGTTGCGGTATTCATAAATGCTCTCAGAACCCAGAGTGGGGCGCACATCGGGATGCTCGACCTTGCCGATGCGGTCAAGGGCATCTACCACTTGTTTGCGCTTGAAAGCAAGTTGCATAGGGTAGGGCAGATGCTGCCATGCACATCCTCCGCACACGCCAAAATGTTCACAACGGGGCTCTACTCTCTCGGCCGAAGGCTCGACCAGGCGCACTATGCGCCCAATGGCAAAGGAGTGTTTTTTCTTTGTGAGCTGCACGTCGGCCACATCGCCGGGAGCGCCGAAAGGCACGAACACAACCATCTCGCCGTCGCGCCCCAAGGCATTTCCCTCAGAGGCCACGTCGGTGATGTGAAAATTTTCCAGAAGTGGTAGCTGTTTTCTTTTTCTTGACATCGGAGTGTGAAATTTTGATGCAAAGTTACTTATAAATTTGGAAATATTCGTAACTTTGCGGAAAATTCACTATTATGCTCGTAATCGGTATCGCAGGTGGAACAGGCTCAGGCAAAACCACTGTAGTAAATAAAATTATCAATAGTTTCGCCCCCGGCGAGGTGGCCGTTATCCCTCAGGACTCCTATTATAAGGATTCCTCCCACATCCCGATGGAGGAGCGCTCAAAAATCAACTTTGACGAGCCCGCCGCCATCGAGTGGACTCTTCTGACCGAGCACCTTCGCCGCCTTAAGGAAGGGCAGACTATAGAAATGCCCACTTACAGCTACATCACCTGCACCAGACAGGAAGAGACCGTCACTGTCACCCCCACCGATGTGGTCATCATCGAGGGCATCCTCGTGCTCAACGACCCCGTGCTGCGCGAACTTATGGACGTTAAGGTCTTTGTCGATGCAGACCCCGATGAGCGCCTCATCCGCGTCATTGCTCGCGACTGCATAGAGCGCGGTCGCACCCCGCAGATGGTCATCGACCGCTATCAAGGTGTGCTTAAGCCCATGCATTGCCAGTACATCGAGCCGTCAAAACGCTTCGCTGACCTTATTCTGCCCCAGGGCGGCAGCAACGTCGTGGCCATCACTCTCCTGACCGATTACATCGAAAGCCGACTGCGCGCAGCCAAACGCAAGAACCATGATTGAGGAGGAAGAAATCATCGCCACGCCTGAGCAGGAAATCATAGTGGAGAGCGAGGCCAAGACCGTGCTCCGCACCGATAACCTGGTAAAGAAATACGGCAAGCGCACGGTCGTAAACCACGTCTCAATCGACGTCTCTCAGGGCGAAATCGTGGGGCTGCTTGGCCCTAACGGCGCCGGGAAGACCACAACGTTCTATATGACCGTGGGATTGGTGCAGGCCAACGAAGGCCGCATTTTCCTAAACGATCTGGACATAACCAAATACCCCGTCTACAAGCGCGCTCAGGCCGGAATCGGATATCTCGCACAAGAGGCTTCGGTGTTCAGAAAAATGACTGTGGAGGACAATATCCTTTCCGTCTTGCAGATGACCTCCCTGACCGAAGACCAGCAGCGCGAAAAGCTCGAAAGCCTCATACAGGAATTCACCCTTGAGAAGGTGCGCCGCAATCTGGGCGACCAACTCTCCGGCGGCGAAAGGCGTCGCACCGAAATAGCCCGCTGCCTGGCCATCAGTCCTAAATTCATCATGCTCGACGAGCCGTTTGCCGGAGTGGACCCCATAGCCGTGGAAGACATCCAGCAGGTGGTCTACAAACTCAAGGAAAAAAACATCGGAATCCTCATCACCGACCATAACGCTCCCGAGACCCTCAGCATCACCGACCGTGCTTACCTCCTTTTCGAAGGTCGCATCCTTTTCCAAGGCACATCCGAACAGCTTGCCGAGAACCCCGTAGTGCGCGAAAAATACCTCGGGCGCAACTTCATTTTCCACCGCAAAAAATTTGATTGACAAATACCTGACCATGAAAAAGTCTATCTTCCTTGCAGCCGCGGCTATCGCCGTTGCGCTGCCCATGAATGCCGAAGTGCCCCTTAAAATCTACGGCACTGTGCCCGACACCATCACCACTGAGCGCTTCACTGTCGTGGCTGTAACCTCACCCGAGGCCTCCGCCAAAGTGGCAGGGAAAGCCGTAAAAGTTTATCCCACAGGATCTTTTGGCGCTGCAGTTGACCTTGCCGAAGGCCCTAACGCAATTGACGTGACCGTGACTCAAGGCTCAGAAACAGCCTCAAAAACCCTCACCATCTTCCGTTCCGCCCCCAAAGATAAACCGGTAAAGAAAGCTGAAGTCGCCGTGCCTGACTACGTGCAGAGCACCGAAGGCGCCTACCTTCAGTACGGCAACGGCGGCGACCGCCTCGGAGGATCAAAAATCGGATACATCGCAGCCGGCATACCCATGCGTGTGCTCGAAAAGGACGGCAGCCTATACAAAGTGGCCCTTTCTGAAAACCGTTGGGCTTACCTTCCCGTAAGCTATTCAGAGCCCACAACGCAGCGTCCCGCCACAGTCAACACAGGCTCTTGGAGCGTCAGCAACCTCGGAGACAAAGACCGCGTAAGCATCTCCTTGCCCGCACGCCTGCCCTACCGCTACTACACTCTGCTCGACCCCTCAGCCCTGGTCATCGAGCTCTACGGAGCCACCGACAACAGCAACTGGATCGTGCAGCGTTCTCTTGAACTCGGCATGATCGACTACGTTGATTTTCAGCAGCCTGAAAGCGATGTCTATCAGGTTATTATCCGACTCAAACACCGGTATCAGTGGGGATTTAAGGTAGACTACAACGGCACTAACCTCACTATCGACGTGCGCCACACTCCTAAAAACCTTAGCATGAAAGGACTGAAAATTGGCCTTGATGCCGGCCATGGTGGCGAATACCCCGGTGCTCGCTCAATCTCCGGAATCCTCGAAAAAGACGTCAACCTCGACATCGTAAAGCGCCTTCAGGCTCTCATCGAGAAAGCCGGGGGTACCGTGGTAATGACCCGCACAGGCGACACCGGACCCTCTATGACCGAGCGCAAAAATATCTGGCGGAAAGCCAACGTAGACCTGGCCATCTCAGTGCATAACAATAGCGGTGGTGGTGCTCTGGCATCTCCCGGCACGTCGACCTACTACAAACACCTGTTTGACCGCCCCTTGGCCCAGGCAATAGTCACCCGACTGGTTGAAACGGGGCTGCCATTATATGGACTTACCGGCAACTTCAACTTCTCGCTGAATTCCCCGACAGAATTCCCTAACACCCTTGTCGAAGGCATGTTCATGAGTTCGCTTGAAGAAGAAGCCAAACTTGCCGATCCCGCCTTCCGCCAGCTCGTGGCCGAAAAAATATTCGCCGGTCTCAACGACTACCTCTCAGCCGTAAAAAAATCTCTCAAATAATCCCGTCTTACATTTTTCCAACCACAATAATCCCTCGCCGACCCGGCGGGGGATTATTGGATTATGGAGCAGCCAGAGGACCGGTGTAGCGGGCTGAGATGAGGCTGGAGATGAGGGTGATAGTGTAGAGGGGAGTGTCGGAATCGTTTAGGTCGATAGTGACGATGCCGTCGGTGATGTGCTGGGTGGTCAGGCTTTTGTCTGTCAGCGAGTAGAGGCAAGTGCCCCAGTTTTGGAAGGGGATGCCGATGCCATAGATGTCGCCCGGATCCCAGCCTGCGCGGAAGGTGTTGGGCGAGGGTGTCGAAGAGATGTTGTAGTGCCCGGGTTTGAGTTTGCCTTCCGGTGCATATATCTCAAGGTCAACGAATTGGCCGGAGCCTTTGTAGCTGACTTGCCAGGTTATGGGCTCGTGGAGCATCTCAATGCCTTCTTGTGCCATTTTTATTGAGATGAAGTCGTTGCCGCTCTCTCTGACTTCGAGAATATGGGTTAGGGGAATGAATTCGGGATCAGGGTAGTCGGATTGGGGAAGCTCACATGTGAATCGAAGGTCGAAATTTTCATATTCGATGTGTCCGCTGAACACGTTACCGGTGAGATTCGTGCTGATATGGCCGTCGGAGATTACCAAACGGGTGTGGGTGAGCCCCTTGCCTGCGGTCAGATAGTGACCGGTGAGCTCTGCCGGGTATTGTGCCAGAGCGAAGGTGCCGGTGGCGATCTCCGGGAGGTGGAGATAGAGGTTGTAACCTTCACCTGTATCGGGGTCGGAGATGTCAAATGAGAGACGGCTGCCGTCGGGACTCTCTACATGGGAGGTAAGGGTTGGGAAGGTGAGAGTGTGCTGAATCTTCGGGAAAGAGAAGTCGAGGTGGCCGGTGATGTTGATAGAGGTGCCTCGGACGGTGGTGAGCTCTCCGGAAATGACTGTGCCTGAGGGCTCGGGAGTTATGTGAAGTGTCAGATAGTCAGGTGAATCCCTCACGGTGGAACTTTGGGAATACGAAATGCCGTAAAGCGAACCTGAGCCTTGCGAATTGGAGGATGAAAAAGTGCCGGATGGCTGACCAAGACAATGGTTGTTGAGATAGAAGTCAAGGTGGTCGCCTTGCTTTGACACTAAGTCTACATAGTATGAATCAGTGATATATCCTGCCTCTGCCGGAAGGATCTCAGCTCGGGCGATTGTGAAGTCTTTGTATGTGGATGAGTCGCTATCGGGGCGAGTGGGTTCATCATCGCTGCTACATGCGCAAAGCATTATAATGGGACATATCAACAATATCTTATGGGCACTTGAAAGCATCATTTCCTTCTTTTTTATTCAGAGATTAAATATTTAAAGGCAAATTTAGAGATTTCTCTTTTTTTGTCCAAACTTTTTCTTTAAATTTGCACCACCTAACCGATTATCGCCATGACCCGACTCTCTATTTTTAGCTTTATCTCTCTTATAATCAGTTTTCTACTTCCAAATACCACCTTTGCTCAGATTCCAATGCAATTTCCTCCATCCCTGCAACGAGGCGACACTATAGCTCTGATTTCGCCTGCGTCTTCTCAGCGCACCGAGACAATTGACTCAGCGATTGAGGTGCTACGCACGTGGGGGCTTGAGGCGGAGTGTCTCCCCCATGCCAAGGGGCGGAATTTCGGCTCATACCCTGCAACCGACGAGGAGCGCCTGGCCGACCTTGTAGAGGCTTTTTCCAATCCAAAGTACAAGGCAATCATGTGTACCAGAGGAGGTTACGGATGTAATCATTTAATCGAGCATGTAGATCGGCGCATCATAGCCAATAATCCCAAATGGCTTATAGGCTACTCTGATATTTCGGCTCTGCATGCCTTGATGCGCACCGCCGGGGTGGCCTCGATTCACGGACCCATGACCTCGCACATCGCCAACGAGCCCGACAGCGACCAGACGGTGCAATATATGAAGCAAATCCTCTTTGAGGGCCTTCCCGTCGAATACCATTCCGCCCCGGCGCCCTATGATCATTTCGGCACGGCTACCGGGCGCCTTATCGGTGGCAATCTTATGGTGCTCAACGGCTTGGCAGGTACGAAATTCGACATGCTCGATGCGGGCAAAGACGAGCCGGTTATCCTTTTTATTGAAGATATCTCAGAGAAGATCTACGCAATTGAGCGAGTGCTGATACGGCTGCACCTCAGCGGCGTGCTCGACCGAGTGCAAGGTATAATAGTGGGCCAGTTCACTGAATATAAGCATGATGATAACTTTTCGTCGATGGAAAGCATGATCTACACCTGGCTGCGCAGATGGGGATATTATGAAAAAGAAAACTTTCCGATTGCGTTTGATTTCCCTGTTGGGCACGTCACCAAAAACTTCCCCATGGTGGAAGGCGCAATGTCCACGTTGACAGTGGGTTACGATGGCGCAACGCTCCTGATGGAGGCTGAGTGATTCAACCCTTTACGCTTCATAGACATGCTTTAACATTTTTTGAGAGCAGAGGTCTAATATTTGACCCCGCATTCCGTTATATATGTATGCTTAGAAAAATTTTATACATCTTTATAGCGGTTTTGGCAGGGTCCGGGATGTTTTCAAGTTGTATCGAAGACGGCGTAACCCACTCTCCCTCTGACGCACCCTCGTTCTCGGTCGACACTCTGAAAATGGGTGTTGTTTTTACCGATGAGGTGACTCCTACGTTTAGTTTTAAGGTGTTTAATCCTAATAAAAAGGGATTGAATATCAGTCAAGTAACCCTCGGAGGAGACAATCCTTCGATTTTCCGACTTAATGTCGACGGTTTTTCAGGAAGCGAATTCAAGGACGTGGAGATCCGCGCCAACGATTCGATTTTTGTATTCGTGGAAGCCACTCCTCCTGCACATGGACGGTTATCCACATGTCGCTCATCGGCCACGGTAAATTTTCTTGTCAACGGTGTGCACTATCCCGTAGTGGTAACCCTTGACGGTCAGGATATTGAACGCATATCCGGTCTCACCGTAACTTCCGACACCCATCTCACCGGCGAGCGCCCTTATCGCGTGACTGACTCTCTTGTCGTGGCTCCCGGAGCTACCTTGACCCTCGACCCCGGCACCACCTTGCTGATGCACGATAAGGCTTACATAGCAGTGGATGGCACACTCATTTCGCGCGGCACCCCCGAGCGTCCGGTGCGCATCACCGGCGACCGTATGGGCGAAGTGATTCCCGGTGTGTCGTTCGACATTATGTCGCGTCAATGGAGCGGCATCTGGTTTTCACCCACATCAAAAGGCAATCGTCTGGAATTCACGGATATTAGCAATACCACCGATGGCGTCACAGTGCTTGGCGCAGGCTCTGAGACCTCTCCAGCACTTTCTCTGATCAATAGCAATCTCCACAATTCCGGCGGCCGAGTGCTCACGGCTTTTGATACATGGATTGACGCTCGCGGATGTGTCTTTTCCGAGGCTGCGGGCGGCCTTGTGCTCCTCAATGGAGGCATATACCGCTTTGACCTCTGCACCCTATCCAATAATTATCTTTTCTCCGCTATTTCTGACGCAGCATGGATTTTCCCTGATGCAATGAAGAATCCTCAACCCTCTCCGGCGGGAATTCCTACAAAGGTTTATGTCACAAATTCAATCACTTACGGTCTCGGCTCTGATGCCAACCCCGGCACTCTTACAGGCAGCGATATCAAATTTGAACGATGCCTTTTCAAAGCCGTCGGCACAGACGATGATAACTTCGTGTCGTGCATCTGGGATGCCGATCCGCTGTTCTTCACTGTAAGAGAGGATTATGTTTTTGATTATCGTCTCCGTCCTGACTCGCCGGCTATCGGCGCGGCTTTTCCGGGCTTGTCGGATATGCCTTTGGACGTGGATTTCTACGGCAATCGCCGCGGTTCGGATCTCGGAGCCTATGTATTCGTTAATCAGTAAGTTATGTTACAGATAGGTAATGCTCTCGTGTCGCTCGATGTGGTAGAGAGATTCTTCTGCTGCGACCTTGATAAGTGTCTTGGTCAGTGCTGCATCGATGGTGATGCCGGTGCTCCGCTCACCGATGCTGAGCTTGATGAAATCAAGCGCGTATTACCGGAAATATTCGACGATCTCCTGCCGGCTTCTCGACGCCAAATCGAGGAAGCCGGTTTGGCGTATCGAGACCCCGAGGGAGAGCTTGTCACGCAAATTATTGACACGGGTAATTGCGTGTTTTCAACCTACTCAGAAGGTGGAATGTGTCAGTGTGCCTTTGAAAAGGCCTATCGGGAGGGCAGAATCAATTTTTACAAACCTATTTCATGCCACCTTTATCCTTTGCGCTTGAAAGACTATCCGGAATTCACGGCTGTCAATTACCACCGCTGGAAGATCTGCAAGTGCGCCGAGGTTCTTGGCCGCGCCAAGGGCGTGAGGGTGTATCAGTTCCTGAAACAGCCGCTTATTCGTAGGTTTGGCGAGGATTGGTATCGCGAACTCGAGTTTACATGCGAGGAATATCTCCGTCAGTTTCCTGATTCATCTCTTCCGGAAGATTAACGATGAAGTCTGCTCTGCTTGCCTGCATGCGTTTTGTCGCTCGGTTCTGGCCGTCTATGATTGTTTTGGGTGTTATCCTTTACGGCACCTTGGCTTCCCATCCGCTGGGCGATGAGACCCTGCCTCCTTTCCCGTATATAGACAAGGTGATCCATTTCATGATGATGGGAGGGCTCGTGGCCGCGATTTTGTTTGACTTGCGGCGAGAAAAGATTTCGGGCGGCAGGTTTCGTCCGCTGTCAGCACATATCATTATATATGTGGCTCTTGGGGTGGCGGTGTTTAGCCTTGTCGATGAGTGGATGCAAGGAGTATTGGTCAATGGCCGCCCCTCTGAAGTGGCTGATGGGGTGGCTAATATATTAGGCGTGGCTTGTGCTTCTTTGCTTGCTCCGCCAGTCCTGAGGCTGATGTTTCCGGATCAGCGCTAATCAGTCAATGCTGCTGAAATGCGTCCAGTATTCGTGCTCTTGCTCCGGCAGTCCTTCGGCTTTCTTTTGCGCTCTGATGGCTTTGATCAAGAACGCCATGTTGCGGCCCAGGTTACGCATTGTCTGTAATCCTTCAAGATCTTTCTCGACGTCTTCAGCCGTGAAGCCGTGCACTTCGTTCCAGTATGTGGATGGCACAACGGGCATGGAGCGTATGGTGAAATATTTGTTGATTTCGTCAAACGCGGATGTGCTTCCGGCTCGACGTGATGAGATTACGGCCGCTCCAACTTTCATGGTCACGTCAAAAGCGCCGGATGTGCTGTAGAAAAGCCGGTCGAGCATCGACAGAATCTGGCCGTTGGCTCCTGCATAATAAACAGGCGTGCCCACCACAAGGCCGTCTGCTTCTGCGAGTTTCGGGGCTGTTTCGTTTACGATGTCGTTAAACACACACTTGCCGTGTGTCTTGCAGTAGTTGCATGCGATGCATCCGCGCACGTCTTTGTTGCCTGCATTGATGAGCTCGGTTTCGATGCCACATTCATTCAGAGTTTTCTCCAGCTCTTGCAATGCCCGGGCTGTGCACCCTTTGGTCTTAGGGCTTCCGTTGATGAGAAGCACTTTGTATTTTTCGTCCATTTTCGGCGTCTTTTATTTGGAGTTATACAATATGTATAATGCAAATTTAAGACATTTTGTTGGATGTTGCGCTGTTTCGGGCAATTTTCTTTGCATCAGCAAGGTTTGATTTCGTCGATGCGCACCAGGTCGTGGAGGATGGCGAAGATGGTAAGTCCGGCTGTGGAGTGGATGTCGAGCTTGGAGCAAATGTTCCGGCGATGAGTGGTTACGGTGTGGACGGAGATGCAGAGCTCGTCGGCAATTTCCTTGTTTGACCGTCCGCGAGCCACACAAGCCAGGATCTCCTTTTCCCTCTCCCCCAAGAGCGCGATTGGCGAATCCGAGGCAACGCGCACCTCCTTGGTAGTCGATAATGAGGTTTTTTCCGTATTGTTTTCAAGGAGCTCGACGGCCGGGATGAATAGTCGATTCTCTACTTCAAAATGAGAGAGGAGGTCTTTCTCACAGGTGATAATGTCGAAAAGCGTGGCACTCAGGCGCGTGTTCTCGGCTTGATTATAATGGTAAATGAAGAGGTCTTTGAGCTCGCGGAGTTTAGTGGCCATGTGGCCATGGTTGGCAGAAAAGTCGGCTATGCTGTGTTCGGAATTTCGCTTGCCGGCGAGCAGGCTTTCTGCGTAGGTGAAGATGACGTCGTTCTCGTGGTCCATGTGGCGCTTTACCTCTCCCACATAATCATCGAAGAATTTCATCAGAAGGTACGAGACCTTGTCGGTTGTCGTGTAATTTATCGCCTCAATCAAGTGCTGACGTATGCGCGGGAGGCTAACCTCGAGAAATGAGGTGTGGGCGCGTCGCAGATAGCCTATAAGCGATGCAAGGTTGATAGCATCGTGATTGGCTTCTCCGGTGCTTAGCAAATTGCTCACAGCAAGGAATGTGTCGGCGTCGACGTTGTGGGCTTTGCAGGCTTGCTCCACTGTAGAGTCGCCAAACCCGAAAGGAATGCCAAAGCGGCTGAGCACCATAAGCAGCAGACTATTGTCGCGGATCAGGTCGCGGAGCGTATCGGAGGTCAGGTATCGTTTCTGTCTGGTAATCATGGTGCAAAATTACACATTATATTTATAACGCGAAATACTCAAAAATAACTATTCTTGCCCTTCTTGGCCCAAAACCGCAGATTTCATATTATAAAATTCCACTTTTTTGAGTATTGTCGGCTTGCGGATTTTAACCGAACTTTGCCTTTGTAAAAGTTTGAAATTCGATAATAACAGTAGCCAATTCGTTTCATGAGGGCGTGTCAAGATTAATTTTTTTTTGACACGCCTTCATTTTTTTTCTCACCTTATGAACTTGCTTTTGCTCGAAATTCGCGCCAAATATGCTTCAGCGCTTCAAATGGGGAATAAATCAACATTCTCGGCCCTGAGTAGCGCATCACATGCCTTACTTTTTCCTTCATATCCGGGTGGTAACAGTGGATGGTGCACAGTCGGCATGTTGTTTTCTTCTCTCCAAGTGGACACCGATCTATCCTCTCTTCTGCATATTCAAGAAGCTCCCGGCAATCACTGCACAATTCCCTGTTCCCCTCCCTGTGTCGACAAAAGATGCCGATCATTTGCCGTATTACCCGCTTTTCTGCCTCTTTTCTTGTCATTTATTCCTATGTTTTGATATTTGTGTGGACAAAGTTACGCAAAAAACTACTTCCGGGCAAAAATCGTCTCTTGTTTACCGTTTGAGCGAGGGGTGGGGGAGTAGTGGGAAAAAAGTGAAAATTTAATTAACTGGAAATCAAG
>CAZNRK010000037.1:9086-21173 GCA_964575435.1 uncultured Bacteroides sp. | reverse complement strand
CGTGGTCGTCGAGGTCTGTGACGCCGTTCATGGCATCCACCACAAAGAGGATTTCGTCGGCCTGCTCGATGGCGAGGTTGACTTGTTTGTTTATTTCGTTTTCAAAAACGTCTTCAGAATTTACCACCCAACCGCCGGTGTCGACGATCGAAAATTCCTTGCCGTTCCATTCCACTTTGCCGTATTGGCGGTCGCGAGTGGTGCCGGCCGTAGGGTCAACGATTGCTGTGCGGGTCTGGGTGAGGCGGTTGAAGAGCGTGGATTTTCCCACGTTCGGCCGGCCTACTATTGCTACTAACTGCCCCATGATGAAGTTGAAGTTAAGTTAATTTTATCTGCAAATTTAACACAATTTCGTTGATTGCGCAAATTTCTGAGATTGTTATTTATATTATCATTCGATATATCCGAAAGCGCGAAGCTTATTCTCGCGGTTGCGCCAGTTGGCCTCTACTTTCACGAAAAGCTCGAGGAAAACCTTCTTTCCAAAGAAAGTCTCGATGTCTTTACGGGCCTCGATGCCCACTTTTTTGAGCATTGAGCCACCCTTGCCGATGAGGATGCCTTTTTGCGAGTCGCGCTCTACGTAGATGACGGCCATGATGTGGATGGCTGTCTCTTTTTCTTCAAATTTCTCTACGATGACCTCCACGGAGTATGGCACTTCTTTCTCATAGTTGGTGAGAATCTTTTCGCGGATGATTTCGGTTACGAAGAATCGGGCCGGCTTGTCGGTCAGGGCATCGGTGCCGAAGTAAGGCTGACCCTCGGGCAGCAACTCGATGATGCGAGCCATCAGGTTAGTTACATTGAAATGCTCCAGAGCCGAGGTGGGGAAGATTTCAGCGTTGGGGAGGATACTGCGCCATTTCTCTACGAGTTGCTCCAGTTCGGTCTGGCCCTTCAGGAGGTCGATCTTATTGACTACAAGAAGCACCGGCACTGTCTCCTTAGCCACACGGGCCAGGAAGTCGGCGTTCTTTTCCGGATCCTCAACCACGTCGGTGACATAGATGAGCACATCGGCGTCTGTGAGAGCGCCTTCGCTGAAATTGAGCATGCTCTCCTGGAGTTTATACTTGGGCTTGAGCACACCGGGTGTGTCGGAAAAGACGATCTGATATTCCGGACCGTTGACTATGCCCATGATGCGGTGGCGTGTGGTCTGTGCTTTAGAGGTGATGATGCTTAGGCGTTCGCCCACCAGGTCGTTCATCAGAGTTGATTTGCCTACGTTGGGGTTGCCTACTATATTTACAAAACCGGATTTAAACATATTGACTGTGAAATAAATAAGTAAAACATGTAAAGAGCCATGGTGGGGCGCATCTGCGGCGCCTGCGTCTGCTCTTTATCATAAAACAAAAATAGCACCCCGGAGGATGCTATTTTAAGAAGTTTTAACCAAAAAATGGAGAAGTACGTCGGTTTTGGAGGATCAGAGATCCCATACCAGGTACATGGCTCCCCATGTGAATCCTGCGCCGAAGGCGGTGAGGATGAGTTTGTCGCCTTTTTTCAGCAGGCCCTTCTTTTCATCGAGGCAGAGGGGGATTGAGGCAGCTGAGGTGTTGCCGTAATGCTCGATGTTGACCAGCACCTTTTCCATAGGCACACCCGCACGCGAGGCCACAGCCTCAATGATGCGGAGATTGGCCTGATGGGGCACGAGGTAGGCAATGTCGTCGATGGTGAGACCATTGCGTTTCATCACGTCAAGGCTCGAGGTGAGCATATCGGTGACTGCGTGCTTGTAGACCGAGCGGCCTTCCTGATATACGTAGTGCTCGTGGGCATCTACAGTTTCGTGAGAGGCGGGGCGTACAGATCCGCCGGCCTTCATCAGCAGGTGGGGCAGGCCCTGGCCGTCAACGTGGAAAACACCATCGATAACGCCTACGCCTTCTTGCTCTGTGGGTTCAACCATCACGGCAGCTGCTGCGTCGCCGAAGAGGGGACAGGTGGCGCGGTCGGTGTAGTCAGTCATCGATGACATCATCTCGGCTGCAACGACCACCACTTTCTTATACATTCCGGAGCGCACGTAGGCCGTGGCATCTTGCAGAGCCACGATAAATCCGGCGCAAGCAGCCTGGATGTCGTAGCCGTAGCAGTTGGGCAGGGCGCAGTTTTGGATGATAACCGAGGCCGTGGAGGGGAAACGGTAGTCGGGGTTGGAAGTGGCGCAAATGAGCAGGTCCACCTCATCGGGGGCGATACCGGTGGATTGGAGCAGACGGTTTACGGCCATAGTGCCCATGTATGACGAGCCGGCTCCCTCTTTTTTGAGGATGCGACGTTCTTTGATGCCGACACGCGTGGTGATCCATTCGTCGTTGGTGTCGACCATTTTCGAGAGCATGTCGTTGTCAAGAATATCTTCGGGGACGTACGAAGCAATTCCGGAGATGCGAGCGTTGAGCATTGTGTCGTGGATGAATTTTAGAAGTTTGGGTGTATCACAACTCAGCACCCGCTCTTGAGCCTGGGGCTCTGAGTCGGGGGCGTTGTTGCAAATTTGTGAGCTGCCTTGGGGCAGCCTGCATTAGTCAGGGCCAAAAGGGCCGGCCTTAGACGGTAGCTGCTTTTTCGATAGCGAAACGGCCGCGATAGAAGCCACATTCGTTGCATACGGTGTGGTACACGTGCCAAGAGCCGCAGTTGGGGCAAAGAGCAAGTGTGGGCATAACGGCCTTATCGTGGGTTCTGCGTTTAGCAGTGCGAGTTTTTGATTGTTTTCGTTTAGGATGTGCCATTTTATGTTTAGTTTTAGTTGTTTATCTTATTGGTGCTCAGGAAGGAGCGTGGGAGGGTCAGTCTTCGGTGTTGAGGCCTTTGAGGGCGTCCCAACGGGGGTCGGTGGGGGTGTCGGCATCGACCATGGAGTCCATTTCGTCGATGAGATCGTTTTCCAATTCCGAATCTTCGTCGCCCGAGCGAGCGCGGTGTTTGCGGAGCATAGCACTCATTTGGCGGTTGCACTTGCCCATGGGGTGGACGTGCTTGATAGGGATGTCCAGAACGACGGTGTCATATATCATATAAGCCACGTTGAGGTCAGTGTCGCTCTCGGGGATGATGAGCAGGTCGTCGCTGTCATCGTTATAGTCAGCGCCGTATTGCACGCTGATGTGGTATTGCGCATCGATTGGCTGCACGAGCTCATCGAGGCAGCGGTCGCAAAGGAGCACTACATCACCTGTGACGTGAAAGGTCAGGTCGTAGGTGTCGTGGGCCAGGACCACCGTGAGCTTGACGTTGAGGTCAGCACCATGGATGTCGGGATTCTCCATGTTGGTGAAGAATTGCTGACCCAGGTGATAGTCAAACTCATGAGTGCCTTCCGAGAGGGTTTTGAGCGGCAATTTAAATTCCGAGAACTTTCCCATTGTGATTCTATTTGGAAAAACTTCGCAAAGTTATGAAATTATTCCCAAACTTGCAAAGTTTTGTATAGAATTTTGCTCAAAATTATTGCATCCCGGAGGTGGCTACCTCGCGTGAGATTTTTGCAACGAGGCCTTGGAGCACCTTTCCGGGGCCGATTTCGATGAATTCGGTGGCGCCGTCGGCTATCATGTTGCGCACGGTCTGTGTCCAGCGCACCGGAGCGGTGAGCTGAGCCACGAGGTTGGCTTTTATCTCCTCGGGATCGGTGTGTGGGAGAGCGTCAACGTTCTGATATATAGGGCAAACGGGGGTGTGGAATTTGGTGTTGGCGATGGCTTCGGCAAGCTCGGCGCGTGCAGGCTCCATGCAGGGAGAGTGGAAAGCACCGCTGACGTTGAGCTTAAGCGCACGTTTTGCTCCGGCGGCTTTTGCAGCCTCGCAGGCGGCCTCGATGGCCTCAACCTCTCCGGAGATCACGAGCTGGCCGGGGCAGTTGTAGTTGGCGCAAACCACCACGCCGGGTACGCTCTCACAGATTTCCTCTACTTTCTCATCGCTGAGGGCGAGGATAGCGGCCATGGTTGAGGGATGGATCTCGCAGGCCTTCTGCATGGCTTGAGCGCGGGCTGAAACCAGACGCAGACCATCGGCAAAATCCAGAGCACCGGCAGCTACGAGGGCTGAGAATTCGCCCAGGGAATGACCGGCGGCCATGTCGGGGCGGAATTCCTGCTCAAGAGATTTGGCGAGGATCACAGAGTGGAGAAATATAGCGGGCTGGGTCACGCGGGTCTGGCGCAGGTCTTCGTCTGTGCCGGCGTGCATGAGGTCGGTGATGCGGAAGCCGAGGATGTCGTTGGCTTGTTCAAAAAGTTCGCGTGAAGCGGCATGGTTGTCATAAAGGTCCTTGCCCATTCCTACGAATTGAGCACCCTGACCGGGAAAAACGTAAGCTTTCATATTTGTAAGTTAACAATCTTTTTCGGAGTGCAAAGTTACGGCAAATCACTAAGTTACCGCGCCTATTGACCGTTAAAAATATTTAATCCTCGACTTTCGTGCACAAAAATGCCAAAATCTTTGGCACGGTCGGCAATAAATTCTTATCTTTGTAATTAAATTTATGACAGGCCCGACACTGAGGCGTGTCCATTCTGATTTTGAACCCTCTTAAATCCCAATATCAATGACCCTATTATTTATCGGTGGCCTTAAGGGCTGGCAGTTGATCCTTGTAATAGCAGTAGCGTTCATCCTTTTTGGCGGCGCAAAGAAGATTCCCGACTTCATGCGTTCGCTCGGCAAGGGTGTGCATAGCTTCAAGCAAGGCCTCGAAGACGCCAAAGCAGAGATCAACAAGCCCATCGAGAAGCGCTCTGCCGAGGCCGACAAGGAAGAGGACAAGCAGTGACATTCTGACCCCGTTGCTCATCTTTTTTTAATCCCATCGCCAACAATTACCCTGAAAATTCATCCATAATTTGATATTCGAGTCAGATGTCCGGGCAAAAAGAACAAACCATCTGGGACCACCTCTCGGAGTTGCGCAGCGTGGCTCTGCGCATCTTCCTGCTCCTTGCGGTGCTCTCCACGGGATTTTTCTTCATAATGCCCTGGATTTTTGATCACATTATCCTCGCTCCCACATCAGGCGATTTCCCCCTCTATCGCCTCCTGGACGGCATTAAGGGCGACGGCTCCATGCTCCCGGATTTTTCCAATTCGGAGTTTCACGTCAATATTATCAACATTGAGCTGGCCACTCAATTTTTCATCCATATCTCGGCTTCTTTTTGGCTATCAGTAGTTGTAGCCTTTCCTATAATTATATATATGATATGGTGTTTCGTATCGCCCGGCCTTTACGAGCATGAGAAGCGCGGAGCCAGGAAAGCCTTCCTTTTCGGCAACGTGATGTTTTACCTGGGCATGGCCGTGGGCTATTTCGTGGCCTTCCCGATGATGCTCCGCTTTCTGGCCGATTACCACCTGAGCGATCGTATCGCCAACACCGTCTCGTTGTCCTCTTATATGGACTCCTTCTATCTTATGGTGATGATGATGGGCTTGCTCTTCGAGCTGCCGCTTCTGGCATGGCTCCTGGGCAAAATGGACTTGCTGAAACGCGAATTCTTCTCAAAATATCGTCGCTACGCCATTCTCGGCCTTCTCATTCTGGCCGGCATCGTCACCCCCACGAGCGATCTGGTGACCCTCTTGATCGTTTTCCTCCCCGTCTACATTCTGTGGGAGGGAAGCGCGCTGCTTGTGCCCCGTGCTACCGAGCATTCTGACACCGACCCCGCATCAAACCAATCCTCCGACTTGACTTAACAACTCCTATTTAAATGAGCGGACGCACCATGTTGCGTCCCTACAAACTCCTAACTCCTCACTAAAAATGCCCCGCATCGGACTCCTCCCTCGCATCATCATAGCCATCGCCTTGGGCATCGGCGCCGGATTTATATGCCCTCTATGGTTGGCTCGCTGCTTCGCCACGTTCAACGGCATCTTCTCCGCTTTCCTGGGTTTTATTGTGCCCCTGTTGATTGTGGGCTTTGTGGCTCCGGCCATTGCTGATATCGGCAACAAAGCAGGCAAAATGCTCCTGGCAACAGCCGTGCTGGCCTACGCCTTCACCCTCCTTGCGGGCTTCATCTCCTATTTCACTTCCGATGCTCTTTTCCCGCGCATGATCGCGCCTAACTCCTATCTTCAAGCCAATTCCAGCCCTCTGTCGCCTGCGCCTTATTTCACCATGGACATTGTGCCTCTGATGGGGGTGCTCTCGTCTTTGGTTCTGGCCTTCGTTTTAGGCTTGGGAGCTGCAAAATGCGGAGCGCCCACCCTGCGAGGCCTGCTCGACGATTTCCGAAATATCATCTCCTGGGTGATAAATCGCTCCATCATCCCCTTGCTGCCCATCTATATCTTCGGAATATTCATGGACATGACTATCTCGGGGCAGGTCGGGCCGATTCTGCTCACGTTCATCAAAATCATCCTCGTAATCTTTGCCATGCACGTGGGAATCCTCGTACTGCAATATTGCATTGCAGGACCTATCGCCGGGAAGAATCCCTTCAAGTGTCTCTGGAGCATGATGCCGGCATATTTCACAGCCCTCGGCACGCAATCTTCCGCTGCCACCATCCCCGTGACCCTCAAACGCACCATCGCCATGGGTGTTGATAAGGATGTGGCAGGATTTACAGTGCCTCTATGTGCCACAATCCACATGTCCGGCTCCACGCTCAAAATCGTGGCCTGCGCGCTGGCTCTTATGATCACACAGGGGCACGACTACAATCTGGCAATGTTTGCCGGATTTATCGCCATGCTGGGCATAACGATTATCGCTGCACCGGGTGTGCCGGGAGGAGCGATTATGGCCTCGTTGGGCCTTCTGAGCTCCATGCTCGGATTCTCACAGGCCGACTGCGCCCTGATGATCGCCCTCTACATCGCCATGGACAGCTTCGGCACGGCGTGCAACGTCACCGGCGACGGCGCCATTGCCCTTATCATTGACCGATGGTTCGGCACCCATCCCCGTCCTGCAACAATCACGGAAAAATAGTGTTATAAATATATGTATCGAAAGTCCCTCATATTATTCCTTTCCATTCTCTTGGCCACCATCGGCGCCTTTGCCCTCTCCGGTGAAGAGATTCTGAAGCAGACCACAACCAAGGTCAACTCCGCCCCCTCGGCCGTGTTCAAATTCACCGCAACATCCGGCGATGGAGCCAAGGCCACCGGGACGCTGACCATGTCTCGCCGGCAGTTCGCGATGATTACAGATGCGCAGTCAGTGTGGTTCGACGGCAAGACGCTTTGGAGCTATTCGCCGGCTTCCGCTGAGACTTCTATCACAGAGCCTCTGGCTGAAGAATTGCTGGAAATCAATCCCTTCGAGATCCTCAACCGGTCGGCCGAGCGCTTCACGGTAAAGAAACTCTCACCCATGGGCAAAGACGAGCGCATTGAACTCAACGCCCGCAAGGAGGCAATGTCGGTGCGCCGTGTCGTACTGGTCATTGACCCTGCCACTCGCCTGCCAAAGGCTCTTGACGTCACTTTCTCCAATTCGGCACGTCTGAGCATTCAAGTCACATCCGCTTCCCTCGGAAAAGCCCTTCCGGCCTCAACATTCACCTACCCCAAAGCCAAATTCCCCCACGCCGAAATCGTGGATCTCAGATAACTAAAAACACCTAACTTTTAACTAAAAGGAACGGACGCACCATGGTGCGTCCCTACAAACTCCTCACTCCTAACTATGATAAAATGTCTCATCATCGGCTCCGGCCCTGCCGGATACACAGCCGCAATTTATGCCTCTCGTGCCAACCTCGCACCCGTACTTTATGAAGGCCACCAGCCCGGCGGCCAACTCACCACAACCACCGAAGTGGAGAATTTTCCCGGTTACCCTAACGGTGTCACCGGCACCCAGCTCATGGAAGACTTGCGCAACCAGGCCCTGCGCTTTGGTGCCGACATCCGCCACGGATTCATCACAGAAGTTGATTTCAGTCAGCGGCCCTTTAAGGTTACTGTCGACTCCTCCACGGTGCTGGAGGCCGAGACCGTGATTGTAGCAACCGGCGCCGCGGCAAAATACCTCGGCCTTCCCGGCGAACAACAATTCCAAGGCGCCGGCGTATCGGCATGTGCCACCTGCGACGGCTTCTTCTATCGCGACCGCACTGTGGCCGTGGTCGGCGGAGGCGACACGGCATGCGAAGAGGCGTCTTATCTTGCCGGCCTTGCCAAGAAAGTGTACTTGATTGTGCGCAAAGATTACCTCCGGGCCTCAAAAGTGATGCAGCAACGTGTGCTCGACAATCCAAAAATCGAAGTGCTTTTCAACACCAATACCGTTGAGCTTCTCGGCCAGGATTACGTGGAAGGCGCCCGTCTGGTTCAGCATAAGGATTCGGAGAAAGAGCGCGTGTTTGACATCGAGATCGACGGCTTCTTCCTGGCCATCGGTCATCAACCCAACACAAAGATTTTTGCCGGACATCTCACCCTTGATGAGCAAGGCTATATCGTCACCTACGGAGGGCTTACAGCCACCTCTGTGCCCGGAGTCTTTGCTGCCGGCGACGTAGCCGACCCCCATTACCAGCAGGCCATCGTAGCTGCCGCCTCAGGCTGTCGCGCCGCCATGGACGCCGAAAAATACCTCCTCGAAGCCGCACCCCTCTAAAAGACAAATCAAATCCCGATACATCGCGATATATCCCGATTAAACCCGATATATCGCGATTTATCCCGATATAACCCGATTAAACTCGGTTAAACCCGTTAAAACCTGATTAAACCCCAATCAATCATGGGTGTCGATATTATCTTTTCCCAAGCCTATTTTACCCTTGATTCCTGGGTAATGGCAAATATCGTCCAACTCGCCACTCAAAGTTTCTGCGACAGGTTTATTGATTACAAAATAGATCCCGGGCGGAGGCTATATGATCAAATGGTGCTCGCTGCACGTTGCGGTGTGGCCAATATCGTAGAGGGAACTGCTCGGTATTCCACTTCAATTGAGACTGAAATGCGGTTATTGGATGTTGCAAGAGCAAACATTGAAGAATTGCAAAGCGATTTCTTCAATTTCCTTCTTCGCCGAAAAGCTGAAGTTTGGCGTATTGGAGATTCCTATCGTGAATCATTGTGGAAAATGAACCTTGACACACCTCAGTACGGCAACAGTCTGCATCACGATGCCGCTATCCATATTTTAAGACAAAAATCCAAGTTTGATCCTTGGATAGAAAACCCCAATCCTGATGTAGCAGCAAATGCGATTTTGGTGCTGTGTGTCAGAGTTAATAGAATGCTTGAGGCTCAGTTAAAATCCTTGCTTGCTCGTTTTAAGGAGCGGGGTGGTTTTACTGAAAATATGACAGCAGAAAGATTGGAGTCTCGCCAACGACAAGCTGTAGATATAAATACTCCGAAATGTCCCAAATGTGGCAATCCTATGCTAAAGCGCACCCAAATGAAAGGTAGATACCAAGGCAGACAGTTTTGGGGCTGCTCAGCATATCCTAAATGTGACGGGATAAGGTCGATCACTCAGGATTAATCGAGATAAATCCCGATGAATCGCGATTTATCGGGTTTTAACGAGTTATAACCCGATTAAACCCGATATAACCCGTTTAAACCCGTTGTAACACGATTAAACCCGTTGTAACCCGATTAAACCCGTTATAACGCGATTTATCCCGATTAAACTCGATTCAGACCGATTTACCCTCCCAGGATTTGGTCGAGGGTGATGATGTCGACGAGGATGTTGCGGGGTTTTGAGCCGCAGACGGGGCCTACGATTCCGGCGGCCTCCATTTGGTCCATGAGCTTGCCTGCACGGTTGTAGCCGATGCCAAACTGGCGCTGCAGCGAGGAGGTTGATCCCTGCTGCCTGCTCACAACGAATCTTGCAGCCTCGTCAAAGAGCGCATCGCGCTCCATCGAGGCTCCGGCCATCGCACCGCCTTCTGCCGCTTCGGGCACGTATTCGGGTAGGGGATAGGCCTGGTCGTAGCCCACCTGATTGTCGATAAATTCAGTTAGGGTCTCCACTTCTTCGGTCGAGATAAATGCACACTGCACACGTTCCAGCGAACCATTGTGGCTGAAAAGCATGTCGCCACGGCCGATCAGGCGGTTGGCACCGGTGCGGTCAAGGATAGTCTTGGAGTCGACCATCTGGCTCACGCGGAAAGCGATGCGGCCCGGGAAGTTGGCCTTGATGATGCCTGTGATTACATTTGTCGATGGGCGCTGGGTGGCGATGATCATGTGGATGCCCACGGCGCGTGCCTTTTGAGCGATGCGGGCAATGGGGGTCTCCACTTCCTTGCCTGCGGTCATAATCAAATCTGCAAACTCGTCGACTATCACCACGATAAAGGGCAGGTATTTATGCCCGTTCTCGGGGTTGAGTTTGCGATTCATGAACTTGCGGTTATATTCCTCAAGCGAGCGCACACCGGCCTTGCGCAGCAGCGCGTAGCGGTCGTCCATCTCAATGCAGAGCGAATTCAGAGTCTCGATCACCTTTGCCATGTCGGTGATGATTGCGTCCTCCTCGCCGGGGAGCTTGGCCAGATAGTGGCGCTCGAGCTTACTGTAAAGGCTGAACTCGACCATTTTGGGGTCAATGAGCACGAATTTCAGTTCCGAGGGGTGCTTCTTGTAGAGCAGGGAGGCGATGATAGCGTTGAGGCCTACCGACTTACCCATACCCGTGGCGCCGGCCACAAGAAGGTGAGGCATCTTGGCCAGGTCGGCAATGAAGATGTCGTTAGAGATAGTGGCTCCCATGGCCATAGGCAGGGCCATGTTGCATTCTCTAAACTTCTTTGATGCCATAATCGCACGCATCGACACGGTCTGCGGGTCGCGGTTCGGCACCTCGATGCCCACTGTTCCCTTTCCGGGAATCGGCGCAATGATGCGGATGCCCATGGCAGCCAGAGAGAGGGCGATATCGTCCTCCAGTCGCTTGATCTGTGCGATGCGGACACCCTCGGCCGGCACGATCTCATAGAGCGTGACGGTGGGGCCCACTGTGGCTTCGATCTTGGAAATCGGTATCTTGTATTCAAGCAGAGTCTTTACGATGCGGTCCTTGTTTTCCTGCTGCTCGTCCATGTCCACGCTCACGGACACCGGGCGGTCTTCAAGCAGCTCCACCCCCGGCATCTGATAGCGCGAGAGTTCGGCGTGAGGGTCGTAGGTGTCGCTTTGTTCCGGGGAAGCCGGGGTAGGGTCTTGGGCAAGTTCGATTTCAGGGGCCGTGACCGTAAACTCCTCCTCTTCAGTTTTATCCTCTTCGGCAGCGGGTGCAGGAGCCACGTTCCCACCATCCTCCTGTGCAGCGTCTGCTGCCGGGTCAAGGACAATGGTGAGGGGTGAAGGTTGCTCCGAGCCGCCTTCTTCATCTTCTGCCGTGTCATCATCATCTTCCTCATCATCGTCTTCGCTGTTTTCGAGGTCCTCGAGCTGGCGTTTGCGTTCCTCTTCCATCTCACGTTGGATGCGTCGGCGCTCACGAATTTCAGCATATTTTCTGTAGGCGGCTTTAATGTCGGAAAGGTAAACCGCCAACACGGCCAGCACCAGCAGCACTGATGCCAGGATTGCCCCCAGCGGAGTAGTGTACTTTATCAGCCACTCATTTATATAATGGCCATGGTCGCCTCCGAGGAAGAAGGTGGAGGTGGAGGTGAAAGTGACCAGCCCTGCCACCATCGACACCGTGATCATCACCAGCAGACATTTGAATGTGGCCGACCAGAACGACACTTTCTTGAATCCCAGTAGTCCTAAGGCCAAAGCCACGAAGTAGGCTACCAAAACAAACGCACCGATGCCGAAGCCTTGCGACATCAGAGTGCGCGAGAGCCACAGCCCAAGCGCTCCGGAAGCATTTTTCACCTTTCCCGAGTTTTCGGCAATCTGCGGCAGGGTCTTGTTCAGAGACTCGCTTTGATCGGCCTCTGCCGAATGCATGTAGCTGACAAAGCCAACGACCACGAGAATCGACAGAATCAAGAAAAATCCGCCTAAAAAGAGTCGAAACCCATCAGAGCGGAAAAAAGCAAGAATCGAGTTGGGCTTTTTGGCCTTTTTCTCTTTTTTCTCAGCTGCCGGAGTCTGTTGGGGCTCGGG
>CAZNRK010000037.1:0-8986 GCA_964575435.1 uncultured Bacteroides sp. | reverse complement strand
TCGGGGTCGTAGCCGTCAATTTGGAAATCAAGATCTTCTGCGTGTGCCATTTATAGTTAGGAGTGAGGAGTTAGGAGTTAGGAGTTAGGAGTTAGGAGTTAGGAGTGAAATTAGAGGTCGACAAGTTGGGAAATAATGTGTTTGGGGTCAGAGTGAGCGAAAATGGCACTGCCGGCCACGAGCGCATCGGCGCCTGCAACCGCGAGTCTTGTACCGGTGGAGAGGTTCACGCCTCCGTCCACCTCGATCAGAGCCTTCGATCCGGTCTCATCAATAAGCCGGCGCAGTCGACTCACCTTGTCAAGGCTGTGCTCGATAAAGCTCTGGCCACCGAAGCCGGGATTGACGCTCATCAGGAGCACCATGTCTACCTCGGTGATGATGTCGCGCAGGAGCTCAACGGGCGTAGCGGGGTTGAGCGTAACGGCCGGACGCATGCCGGCATCGCGGATTGCAGTGACGGTGCGATGCAGATGGGTGCAGGCTTCAAGATGCACGTTCATGATTTCCGCTCCGCAGTCCCTGACCTGAGTAATGAATTTCTGAGGCTCCACGATCATCAGGTGCACGTCAAGGGGCTTACGTGCCTTGCGAGCGATGGCTTTTATCACGGGGAAGCCAAAGGATATGTTGGGGACAAAGACGCCGTCCATGACATCAAGGTGGAACCATTGCGCACGGCTGTCGTTGACCATCTCCACATCGCGGTCGAGATTGCCAAAGTCGGCGGAAAGAAGCGAGGGTGCTACTATCATTTTGCTCTTGGAGTGTTTGATTCTGAGGGAGTTTCGTGCTTTTTGAAAGCGTTGTATAGGATCACGCCGATGCAGATGCCCAGAAGCCCCAGCCCGGCGTAGGAGAGATAGGAATTATATTGCTCCACTTTGTCCATCAGGCTGTCAAGGGGGAAGGATTGGCCCAGCCACCATCCCAGGGCGGCAAGAATGCCATTCCACACGGCAGCCCCAAGGGCGGTGAAGACGCAAAACGATCCTATATTCATCCTCGCAAGGCCTGCAGGGATGCTGATGAGCTGACGCACGGCCGGGATAAGCCTGCCGATAAAAGTGGAGATGGCGCCGTATCTGTCAAAATAGTTTTCAGCCTTCTGCACCTTCTCCCGGTCAATCAAGCAAGCATGGCCGAGGCGGGAATCGGCAAAAGCGTAGACCACCGGGCGCCCGATCCACAGAGCCAGCACATAGTTGATCATTGCACCCACCAGCGCGCCGGCTGTGGCCACAATCACAATCAGGAAGACGTTCATGTCTCCTTTTGTGGCGGCGAGATAGGCGGCGGGGGGCACTACCAGCTCAGAGGGGAAGGGAATAAACGAGCTCTCAATGACCATGAAGAGAAACACGAACCAATAGTTGGCGTTCTCAACAAACCATGAGAAAAACGCATGGGCATCAAAGATGGCCAGGGGAAGGGTCAGGTCAATCATTTTTCAAAATTCAGTTCTGCGCTCCGGAGAGTTTATTCAGATAGCAATTTTAAATTCAGCACTCCGCTCCGGAGAGTTCCTGAAGGCGAGCAATGTATTTGCCGATAATGTCAAATTCGAGGTTAACACGGGTGCCGACCTTGATTTCGGAGAAATTCGTGTGGGTGAAGGTGTAGGGGATGATGGCCACACGGAAGCTGCGCGGAGCGGAATCGCAGACTGTGAGGCTCACGCCGTTGACCGTCACAGAGCCCTTCTCCACTGTCATGTAGCCCTTGGCCACAAGCTCTGGAGCCACGTCATATTCAAATTTGAAGTATGTGCTGCCCTCCACTTCCTCAATCTCGGTGCAAAGGGCAGTGCAGTCAACGTGGCCCTGCACGATGTGGCCGTCCAGGCGGCCGTTCATCAGCATTGAGCGCTCGAGGTTCACGAGCGAGCCGGGCACAAGGTCGCCAAGATTTGAGCGGTCGAGGGTCTCTTGAATGGCGGTGACCACGTATGTGTTATCGGGGAAAAGCTCCACCACGGTGAGGCATACGCCGTTGTGGGCTACTGATTGGTCAATTTTGAGTTCCGGAGCAAATGTGCACTTTACGCGCAGATTCACGTTGCCGTCGTTGCGCTCCACGGCCACCACTTTGGCAGCCTCTTCAACTATACCTGAAAACATATTATTATCTGTCTGTGTGATGATTATTTTGTGAGTGAGATTTCTACGTCGGTGCCGGGGACGTAGGTAATGGTGAAGGTGTTGTCGGCTATCTTCTTGACGTTGGCTTTTGCGGCCGGGGCGAGAGGCTCGCTACCCTGCACCTTAAAGGTAAGGGTGACTTTTGCCGGAGCTCCGGGATAGGTGCCCTTTGAGCTGATGCGCAAGTTGACGTTGCCATTGGCGTCGGTCTTGCCGCTGAAGTTGATAAGGCGGTATTCGCCATTTTCCAGCGACTTGGGCGAGAGACGGTTGTCATCATAGAGTGTGTACTCTGACTCCACTCCGGCTACGGGGTAGAAATAGACCGAGAAGCGGTCGGCGCGATAATCGGCAGTAGAGTTCATTTTATATTCCGACATCGGGATGAAAGCGCCGGCCTTGACGAAGAGGGGAAGCACCTCCAGAGGTGTCTTATAGTTAATTGTAGAATTTCCGGCATAGCGGATTGCGGGGTTGGCGAAGTCGACCCATGTGCCCTCGGGGAATGTGACCTCGCGCTCGGTGGCGCCCTGCTGCATCACGGGAGCCACAAGCACCTCCGAGCCCCAGAGGTATTCGTCGGTGATGTTGTCATATTTGCCGTGGCTGTCGGCTTCATAGAAATTCAGCGGACGCACCAGAGGCCAGCCCTTGGTGGCATTTTCGTAGGCGAGCGTGTAGTTGTAAGGCAGCCAGCGGTAACGATCAAGGATGAGCTGCTTGATAATCGCTTCATACTGCGGGTAATGGTAAGGCTCGGCCTTGAATTGGGCGTGGGTGCGGAGCATGGGAGAGAACGCGCCGAGTTGCAGCCAGCGCACATAGAGCTCTGCATCTTCGGGGTTAGCGGGGTCCACGGCAAAGCCGCCCACATCGTGGCCCATATATCCCATGCCGGAGAGACCGGAATTGAGCATAATGGTGACCTGAGGCTGCAGACCGCCCCACGAGCGCGATACGTCGGTGCTCCAGGGGAACACGCTGAAGCGCTGCAGTCCGATCGTTCCGCCGCGCATCATGGTGAGAAGTCGGGTGTCGGGATATTCCCGGGCAAAGAGGTCGCTGATGATCTGGCTCCAGTCGTTGCCGTAGCGGTTGTGATATAGACGGGCTGAAAGGCCGTTGGCGTGGAGAGCGGATTCGGGGTGTACTTCGGGCTCACCGAGGTCGCCCCACCAGCCGCCCACACCCATGTCGGTGAGCAGTTTGTAGCGGTCGGAGAGCCACTGGCGGGTGGTGGGATTTGCCACGTCAAACATTCCGCCTTCTCCGACCCAGATCTTCACCTCCTGGGGTGCTGTGCCTGTTGAATCGGTCACGAGCAGCCCTTGGGCAGCCAGGGTGTTGTAGTTATCAAGAGCTCGACCGTTGCGCAACACATAAGGCTGAGAGATGGCCACGAGGTTCACGCCTTTTTTCTTCAGATCGGCGAGCATTTTCTCAGGATTTGGCCATTGTTGAGGATCCCATTCCAAGCGGCCCATGTCCTGCTCTTTACCGTACCAGTAGAGGTCAAGGACGATGCCGTCAAGAGGGTAACCGGCGCGCTTGAGCGTGTCGACCACGCCGCGGGTCTCGCGCTCGTCGTGGTAGCCATATTTAGAGGTGATGTAGCCCAGACTCCAGAGGGGGGGCAGGGGCTGGCGCCCGGTCAGGGAGGAGAGTTGAGTGGTGACATCGGCCAGAGTCTTGGCGCCATTTATGAAGTAATAGCTTACCGGGTTGGGATTTTCAGTAACGTATTCGATTTTCGAGCCCTTATCCAGGAAAAGAGTCGCGGCTGCTGGGTCGTCGAAAAGCAAGGCGAAGCCGTCGGTAGATAGGAATAGGGGCATCGTGATGTTCATCTGCGAGATGCGGGGGTCGCCTGCAGTGTAGCCGTAGTTCTGGCGGTTGTACATCGTGAGGGTGTCGCCGCGGAGGTTAAATTTGTGGCCGCGTTCGCCTGCTCCGTAATACGATCCGGAGGCCGTAGTAGAGAGCGAGAGCACCTGTTTGCCATTATTGGTGGGACGCAAGCCGGGGTCGGTCACGACCTTGCCCGTTCCGGCATTAATCACCACTTCACCAGTCTGTGAGTTGATAGTTACAATCACGCCGGCCGGAGTGGAGAGGATTTCGTATTCTCCAACTGTTGAGACGGATGCTCCGGCCCCATCGTCGGCCGATAGAGCGGTAAGGGTAGGGAGCTGCGAGGCTCCCTCGGGGGCATTTGTCACCTTAATGATATTATCTGTCACAGCCTCAACGGCCACGATGCGGCCGCCTGGCAGAGATTTTTGCACTTTGGCGGTTTTGGCATTCAGACACAGCGAGCCGAGCGCAAAAACGGCCACTGCGGCGAAATAGCGTTGGAAAATATATTTCATGGGTATGATGGAGATGGAATTTTGTCTGAAAAATGCTGAAAATATCCCTCAACAGCCCTGTGAAAGGCATCGGCGCCTGTTTCAGGGGTCAATGGTGTTAAGATAGCTCTGCACGGAGATTGTCTTATCATCGGCAGGATTGTATGTGGTGCGGTTGCCCTTGGTTCTGGGCTTTTTCTTCATGCCCTTTTTCGCGTGGTCGGCCACAAGAGCAAAATGGCGCGACTCTTTGAGCTTCGGACCCCACACGTCGGTCAGACGCTGGTGGTTGAAGGTGTTCATATCCTCATAAAGGCCGCGCAGGTCGGGGAAGAGGTCAAGCGAGTCCTTATTCCATGACTTGTTTGCGTCGAGATATTCCACAGCTGCCTGCAGGCTGCGAGCTGAATTGACTGCGGGTGCGGAAGCCTGAGCCTGTGCCTGAGTTTCTTTTGGCTTGTCAGTCTCAGTCTTGGAGGTTGAAGGCTGCTCCTGAGCTGCAGGAGCCGGCATTTCAACGCGGGTGCTGTCGGCCTGGTCTGTGTTGCCTCCCTCGCTGCCTCTACAAGTGCAAAGGAGCATGAGCAAAGCGCCGACCACGGCACCTGCCACACCCCAAATCACGTTGCGAATCAGAGCCTTACGTTGGTCACCGCCATCATATACGAGGTGGTTGCTTCGAGAGGCTCCCTCCTGGATGTCGTCGGCAAGTTCGTAGCCGTCAATGGGGCTCTCGGTGAGCTCTCCGGAGGTGTGGATGCGGAAATGGATCATGCCGGCAATGTCGCTCGACTTGGCCGAAATCTCAAAATTATATATCTTGCCGCGCTCGCGCAGGCGGATAATGGTCTGGGCCGACTGAGCCAGATTGGTGCGGGCAGAGTATGTTTCATATCCCTCGCAAGAGACTGTGAGCTCGGCGTTTGCCAGTTCTGATTGTGTGAAGGAATGGCCCTCTGCGATGTTGATGCCGTTGACCGTGATTTCACACTCGTCTGTGAGCGGACGGTGGGATGACAGAGAAGTTACGGAAAAGCACTTGGGGGTGATTCGCTTCCTGGACTCCCCGGTAGAGGCACATTCAGGCTGCATACCGGCCTCGGTGACAGCAATTTGCTGGGTCATATCCTGAAATCCCGGGCGGCGCCACACGATCTCAACCTGCTCGCGCAAGGGCACCAGCAGAGGCTCGGCAAAAAGTTGGCCAAAGAGATAAGGCTTGAACCCGTCGGGGTGCACCTCCGGGGGCAGCATCTCCACCATCTGCTCGAAAGGCAGGTCGGAGAGGTCCGTGCCGTGGCATTCAATCCCTAAGGAGGCATCTACGAGCAGCACGCCGGCGTAGGGCAGGTAGGCCGACTGGTAAAGGTACACTCCCAGCAGGTCAATGAGTTCGCGGTCGGTGTCGCCGCCATAGTAGCGGAATGCATACTCCTCGCCGCGGTTGCCCACGATGCCGGCAGCGTCGGGGTTGGTCTGATATTCAGCTGAAAAAGCAGCCCGAAGTTCGGCCATATCCTCCGGAGAGATCGACGGGCCGGAGATTTTGCGAGCCACAAGGTTGACAACCTCCATGAGCGCTTCAGCCTCAACCCTTAAATCATAAGGGACGAAAATCCAAGCTGCCACGTGGTTAGCTTTCTGCCCGATAGACGTGCAGATAACTCCCACAAGCATCCCGGAATCCAGATAGCGCACAAAAAAGAACGTGTTCTTCTCCAGCACATCATAGTCCGGAATCTGCAGAGCGCGACGCACATCAAGGATGCAGCGACGCACGTCCTCATCAGGGTTCAGATTGAAAATATTCTTGTACTCAACCCCTGATTTATTGATATATAATTGGAGCTTATTCATTGATTTCAATTTTAGCCACAAATTTACGCCAAAACATTGGAAAAACCTGCTTTTTTCTCAAATTTTTTTCAACAAACCCCGCGCCTGCCCCCGAAACCCTTGTTACAAAATCTACAGAATGATGTTACAAAACTTCACAGTTTTTGTATCAAATGCAACAATCGTGTAACATTCAACCCTCAAAAAGTCGCTTAAAACCTATATTTTGCCCATATTTCAAAAAATACGAAAAAAATACAGTTGTCACAAAACTTTATCAATCCGGGCTGCGTTGTAATCATGAAAAAGGAAACGATCGAACACTTATTCAACAACATATCACGGGTGTGATGGAGGTAGCAACCTCATTTGAAGCCACACAGAGTTGGTGAAATAAAAACGGCACACTTCATGCGTATGAAACCGACGCAGCTCCCACCCAAGGCCCAGGCAAAGCCAAAAGAGACCCCTCTGAGGCAACCGCCCAAGCCACGACATCCAACCAAAAAGGCCGCTTTCCCGCCCAGCGAGAAAGCGGCCTTTTTGAGCACGCTTTTCTTGAACTATCGACAATCTCAGGTATTAACCTCCGAAGTTGTCGCAGTGGATGATTTCAAGGTTAGCCTCCGAAGTTATCGTAGGGGATGCTTTCGGGGTCGACACCGAGAGAGTCGAGCATATTGTTGACGGCTGCGCTCATTGGGCCGGGGCCGCACATGTAGTACTGGATGTCTTCGGGGTTGGGGTGGTCTTTGAGGTAAGTGTCGTAAATTACCTGATGGACGAACCCTGGAGTGTATTTTACTCCGGCTTTGTCGGCCGCGGGGTCAGGACGGTCAAGAGCAAGGTGGAAGTGGAAGTTGGGGAATTCTTTTTCAAGCTCGAGGAAGTCTTTGAGGTAGAACACTTCGTTGAGGGCGCGTGCGCCGTAGAAGTAGTTCATGACGCGGTCGGTGGTTTTGAGGGTTTTGGTCATGTACATGATCTGTGCGCGCAGGGGAGCCATGCCGGCGCCACCACCGATCCACATCATTTCCTGTTTGGAGTCGAGGATGGGATGGAAATCGCCGTAGGGGCCGCTCATTATCACCTTGTCGCCGGGCTTGAGCGAGAAGATATAGCTTGAGGCAATGCCCGGGGGCACGTCCTGGAAGCCGACCTCGGGTTTGGGCTTGAAGGGCGGTGTGGCGATACGTACGGTGAGCATTATGCGGTCGCCCTCGTCGGGGTAATTGGCCATGGAGTAGGCGCGCACAGTCGTTTCTGTGTTTGAAGCCTTGAGGGTAAAGAGGCCGAATTTCTCCCAAGAGGGGAGATATTCCTCTCCGATCATAGATTTGTCGATGTCCTTGTCATAGTCCATCGAGTAGGGCGGAATCTTGATCTGGGCGTAGGAGCCGGGGATGAAGTCCATGTGCTCACCGGGGGGAAGGGCCACGATGAATTCTTTGATGAAGGTGGCGACGTTGCGGTTTGAGATTACTTCGCATTCCCATTCACGCACGCCCAGGACAGATTCCGGCACGCCGATGCTCATGTCGCCTTTGACTTTGACCTGGCAGCCGAGGCGCCATCCGGCCTGAATCTGCTTGCGTGTGAAGTGGACGGCCTCTGTGGGGAGGATTTCGCCTCCGCCTTCAAATACTTGCACTTTGCACTGTCCGCAGCTGCCTTTTCCGCCACAGGCGCTGGGGAGGAAGACGTTAGTGGTGGCCAGGGCTGAAAGAAGGGAGGAGCCTGTCTGGACTTCGATCTGCGTGTCGGAGTTGACGGTGATTTTTGCTTTTCCGGAGGCCACGAGATAGCGTTTTGCCACCAGCAGGAGGATGACCAGCAGGAGCGTTACGGCCAGGAAGATGCCAACGCCCCAGAGGAGGGTGAGGGTGGCGGTGGATGATGCGGGGATGATATTTGAAATCATAGTGTGATGATTATCGGGGAGGAGTGTCAGATTTTGATGCCGAGGAAGCTCATGAAGGCGATGCCCATGAGTGCAGTGAGGATAAATGTGATGCCGATACCGCGCAGAGGTGCGGGGATTTTGGAGTATTGAGCAAGGCGCTCACGGATGGCTGCGATGGCTGTGATGGCCAGAAGCCATCCCAGACCCCATCCGCCGCCGGCGCAGAGGGCTGTCCATACTGAAGGGAAGTCGCGCTGCTGCATGAAGAGCGAACCGCCGAGGATGGCGCAGTTGACGGCAATAAGCGGCAGGAAAATGCCAAGCGAAGCATAAAGCGAGGGGCTGTATTTCTCTACAGCCATCTCTACGAGCTGAGTCATGGAGGCTATGACGGCAATAAACATGATGAGCGACAGGAAGCTCAGATCGACCGAGGCGAAGTCCGGGCTGATCCATGCCAGGGCACCGGGAGAGAGGACGTAGGTCTGCAGCAGGTAGTTGACCGGAAGAGTGACCACGAGCATGAACGTTACGGCCACGCCCAGGCCGAAGGCGGTCTTGACGTTTTTAGATACTGCCAGGAATGAGCACATGCCCAGGAAGTAGGCAAAGATCATGTTGTCGACGAAGATCGACCGTATGAATATGTTGAAGTTTTCCATTGTCTGCGGGGATTTGGGAGGTGCTTATTTTTCTTGGAGGTCCTTGTTGAGGCTGCGGTGCACCCAGATGATGCAGGCCACCACGATGAGAGCCAT
>CAZNRK010000036.1:0-21369 GCA_964575435.1 uncultured Bacteroides sp. | reverse complement strand
TAGAGGATACCGGTCAGGGTGAAGGGATAATCCACGTTGAGGTGGATCCAGAACATCGGGTCGTCCTGTCCGGGATATAGTTCATGATAGAATCGCAGATAATCCTCGTCGGTGAGCTCTGAGGGTTTCTTCATCCAGCTGGGTTCGGTGGCGTTGATGATGTTTGGGCGGTCTGTGTCTTGCATCTTGCCGTCTTTCCATTCTTGCTCCTTGCCAAAAACCACGGGCACGGGCAGGAAGCGGCAGTATTTGCGCAGCAGCCCGGTGATGGTGGCGGGGTCGAGAAATTGCTTGTCATCGTCATCGATGTAGAGGGTGATGGTGGTGCCACGCTCGGTGCGGGTGCCTTCGCCCATGGTGTACTCGGGCGAGCCGTCACACTCCCACTTCACAGCCGTGGCGCCCTCTTTGTAGCTCAAAGAGTCGATCTCTACCTTCTTTGCCACCATAAAGGCGGAGTAGAAGCCAAGGCCGAAATGGCCGATGATGGAGTTGGCCGTGTCTTTGTATTTCGCCAGAAACTCCTCAGCTCCGGAGAAGGCTATCTGGTTGATGTATTTGTCGATATCCTCGGCTGTCATGCCGATGCCGTGGTCCGATACGGTCAGGGTGCCGGCTTCGGGGTCAAGCGATACCTCGACCTCGAGGTTGCCGAGCTCGCCTTTGTAATCGCCGAAGGTGTAGAGGGTGCGGAGCTTCTGGGTGGCATCGACAGCGTTCGACACCAGCTCGCGCAGGAAGATTTCATGGTCGCTGTAGAGGAATTTTTTGATGACCGGGAAGATGTTTTCCGTGGTCACGCCAATTTTGCCTTGTGTCATTTTACTCATATTTTAGATTGGGGGTTAATTTTATTATTTCTTTTCTATCTTTCTTTATAACAATTATGCAAAAACTATGCCAAAGTTAAGGCCGTTAAAAATTGTTTTATTATCTTTGCACTCGCAAAAAATCAGTGATTTTTTATGTCAGATTTAACCAAACAACTCCGCAGCGGCCGTCAGTTGACCTCCTCCGAGCGCTTTCGGCTCGTTTTGTCGCTGAGTTGGCCTGCCATTATGGCACAACTCTCTACCATCCTGATGGAATACATCGATGCCGCGATGGTGGGCAGGCTGGGCGCGGCTCCGGCTGCTTCGGTGGGACTTATGGCCACCACCACTTGGCTGGTGTTTGGTCTGGGCGGCGCTTTGGCCACGGGATTCTCGGTTCAGGTGGCCCACCTTGTCGGGGCCGGAAAGGACGGACAAGCCAGACAAGTGCTCCTCCACTCGCTGCGGGCCGTTGTGGTCATGGGTGTGATCCTGGGCGCCATCGGGGCGCTGATCAGTCCGCGCCTGCCGGTGTGGCTTGGAGGAAACCCGGAGATAACGGCCAACGCCACGATATATTTCGGCGTGTTTTGCATCGCTTTGCCGTTTTTCTTCATCACGTATCTCTCCAGCTCCATGATTCGTTGCACGGGCAATATGATTGTGCCGGGAGTGCTTAACGTGATGATGTGCGTGCTCGACCTGATCTTCAACTATTTCCTGATCTTTGACGGCCACGAGGTGATGGGGATGCATCTGCCCGGTGCCGGACTGGGGGTGTTAGGCGCTGCCTTGGGCACATCGTTTGCCGAAATCATCACCGGAGGCGTATTGCTCTGGTATCTGCTGAGGAAATCCTCTCTGCGCAAGGCTAATGTCACTGCTCCGGCGCGCCCTGCGAAATTTTCCGAGACGCTGAAGAAGGCCCTTGGCATTGGCAGCCCTATTGCCGCCGAGAGGGTGCTGATGAATGGCGCACAGATTCTCACAACCGTAATCGTGGCCCCTCTGGGCACCGTCGCAATCGCGGCCAACTCATTTGCCATCACTGCCGAGAGCTTGTGCTATATGCCGGGGTTCGGCGTGGGCGATGCCGGCACGACATTGGTGGGTCAGAGCCTGGGAGCCGGGCAGAAAGCCACGGCGCGAAGCTTCGGCAAGATGTCAATCATTATCGGCATGTCGGTGATGACCGTGATGGGCATCATCATGTGGCTGGCTGCCCCGCTGATGATGAGCCTTTTCACCCCAGACATGGCCGTGCGCTCTCTCGGCACGGAGTGCTTGAGAATCGAAGCCTTTGCCGAGCCTATGTTTGCTGCTGCGATTGTCACCTATGGTGTGATGGTCGGAGCGGGCTACACTCTGGTGCCTGCTTGCGTGATCCTGGGCTCGATGTGGGCTGTGCGTCTGTCGCTTGCGGCTCTTTTAGCCCCTACGATGGGCTTGCAGGGCGTTTGGCTTGCGATGTGTATCGAGCTCACAGTCAGGGGCATTGCCTTCCTCTTCGTCTTTAAGAAAGCGCCTTGGATGCGTGCCGCGAATCTCACGCCGCAGATTGAGACGGAAATGGTCGACGACACCCAAAACCCGATGTAAGGCCTCTCGCTTCTCTCAGCCCTCCTCTGCCGGACAGGCATCAAGCAAACCGCTTTTCTCAGTCCTCCTCGGCCGGACAGGCATCAAGCAAACCGCTTTTCTCAGTCCTCCTCAGCCAGACAGGAATCAAGCATACGGCAGATGGCCTCTTTGTCCATGTTCTTGCCGATGAAGACGATTTTCTGCATGCGGTCGCCGTATTTTTCGTCCCACTCTTCGCGTAGGGTGGGGTCCATGGCCATGAAGCGCTCAAGCTCCTCGGCGGGAGCGGTGGCGTACCACTGTCCGGCCTCTGTCAGCTTCTTTTGCTTGCCGGCTTGCTCGAAGAGATACGACATGTCGGTATTCTGCTCGAAATAGCAAACTCCCTTGGTGCGGATCACCTCCTTGGGCCAGTGGCGGTCTACGTAAAAGTCGAATTTGTCCAGATCGAAGGGTCGGCGGGCAAAGTAAACAAACGTTCCGATTCCGTATTCCTCTGCCTCTCCCTCGCCATGGTGGTGATGATGGTGATGATGGCCGTGCTCATGCTCATGCTCGTGTTCATGCTCTTCATGTTCATGGTGTTCATGTTCATGGTCATGATGGTCATCCTCGTGATCATGGTCGTGATGGTCGTGGTCATGGCCGTGGCCGTGGCCGTGATGGTCATCATCCACATGGTCCTCGTCTTCGGGGTGTATGCCTTCAAGCTCGCGTACCCAGGTGGCTGAAGTGGCCACCTTCTCGAAGTTGAAAAGGTGAGTGTTGATGAGCTTGTCCAGTGGCACATCGGCATAGTCGCATTCGATGATCTTCGCACCGGGTTGGATGGCTCGAATTATGGCGCGAATGTGTTTTAGTTGGTACGGAGTGACCTCCGAGGCTTTGTTGAGCAAAATCATATCGCAGAATTCAATCTGCTGGATTATCAGATTCTCGATGTCCTCATCGTCGATTTTGTCGCTTTTGAGCACATCGCCACACTGAAATTCATCTCTCAGGCGCAAAGCGTCGACAACGGTGCATATGCAGTCGAGCACGGGCATGGCCGGTAGCTGTTGCACTTGATCCATCACCTGCATGGAGCAAATTGTCTGGGCGATTGGAGCCGGCTCGCAGATGCCGCTGGCTTCGATCACGATGTAATCAAACCTGTCAGCTGCGATAATGTCGCAGATTTGCTTCACAAGGTCCATTTGCAGCGTGCAGCATATGCACCCGTTTTGTAGGGCCATCAGGCTGTCGTCTTTTGTGTCTACGATGCCGCCTTTCTGAATCAGCGAAGCATCGATATTTACTTCTCCGATGTCATTGACTATCACCGCGAAACGGATTCCGCGTTCGTTGGTGAGAATATAATTTACAAGTGTTGTCTTCCCGCTTCCAAGATATCCGGTAAGCAGCAATACGGGTATAGTTTTCTGTTTCATAATGAGATTTTTGTTAAGATTGATTAGAAAAAAAGTGATTCAAATGTTAGTTAAATGAAAATACAAGTATCTGCAAGCTATTGAATATCAACAACTTTTGAATTATAGAGTAGTAGAGATCGAGGCATAGCGCCTCCTATCCTTTTTATATAAGCGAGACATAGCGCGTCTAACCCTTTTTCTACACAAAGGTAGTAAGTTTCTTACAAATACGCAAGAAAAGATTCGCATAATTTGTTGCTGCTAAGACGTATCGCACGCGGATATTCGCTCTTTACGGTTGAGATTCTCGGTAGCTTGATCATTTGTGATAAGACTTTCGGTAAGTTGATCGTTCCTGTAGAAATTGACCGTTGCTTGATAGTTTGTGTTCAAATTTTCCGTAGATTGATTGTTTAGGTTGTGAGTGTTTCGATCGAAGTGGTGAGTCTTCTGCTGATTTGCGTTGGGAGCGGTGTTCATTGCCGACTCCTTACATTTTTTAGTGACTTCTTTCATAATGATGTGTTTTTAAGTTTAATAGAGTGATTATAAGATAATTATAGGCTTGAATAAAAGTGATTATGTTTGATAATCAACTTTTCATGGTGCAAAGTTAACACATATTTCTGAAACCACCAAATATTTTTCAAAAAAAAGATGCAATTTTTTCTGAAATCACAAAAAAATAGGGTCGCCTGTGAATTGGCAACCCTTATTCTTTGAGAGTTATGGGTAGTTCGCCCGTAAGTTTATTCCTTTGGGGTAGCAGGCGAGGCGTTCGCGTCAGTTTCTTGAGGGGTATTGGTCTTGATTTCTGCTACCTCGGTGAAGTATACTGAGATGATTATCAATGCGATAGCTAATATCTGCCACCAGCTGAACACGTCCTGTCCTAAGATGTAGCTCACTATCGCTGCTACAATCAGAATCACATTTGAATATAGCGCTACGACGGTGGTAGCCAGGGTTTTAAGTCCGGTGTCGACAAGGAAATAGCTGATCACCGTAGGGAAGATCAAGACGAATAGCAAAACGAGCATCGGAGTGGAGAACAATGTCTCTTTCAGCACGGGGGCATCCCAGCCAACTATCAAAACAGCTATCATTGAGGCGATTGCACCACCGGTGAAGCTCCATTTCGAAACTGTGACATCATCAAGGGTGACAAGAAATTTTTTGGAGAAAATCAGGAAAAGTGAATACGCAAAGGCGCTGCCAAAGCAAAGCACGGCTCCGAGCACCGGCCTGGTGGCCACCGCCGAGGTCTTCTGCGTGAGCACACAGACCGCGGCGCCCAAAATGCCCAACGTTATGCCCACAATCTTCATCTTCGTCACCTTCTCGCCCAGGAAGATAGCCGAAATGATAAAGACGATGGCCGGCTGAAGACTGATGAAAATCGAGGAAGTGATTGGTGTTGTGTACTTTAGCCCCGCGAGGAGGAAAAACATATAGCCGAACATCAAGACGGCACCAATGGCCAGGAGTTGGAGCTTTTGCTTTGTAGTCGGGGCCACGTAGTGTTTCTTATCAAACAGGCCGATAGCCCAGAATGCAACCGAACCGAAGACGAGTCTCAAGACCACACCCGAGAATGGCGACATCCACCTCGGCACAAGATATTTCAGGGCATTCTCATTAAGACCGGAAAAGGTCTTGGACGTGCCCATTGCGATATTACCCTTAAGTTTTGGATTCATAGTTGAAAGTTTATCTCTACAACGTGAAAAATGTGGGTAAGGTTCAGAATGTCATGTGGAAGGCCACGCGCAGGCCGCTGCGGTCGATGGGGTAGGAGGGGTTGCGGTGTGTGATGCGCCAGACGTAATCAAGCCGAATACAGGTGAAGATATTATCCAGACCGGCCGAAACTTCGATGTAAGGGGTGCGGGAGGCGTCGGAGGTGGCGACAGGGAAGCGCAGAAGGGATGGGTGGAGTAGGGGGTTGTTGCGGTCGCTGAGCTTTCCCATAAACATCGCGGTGCCCACCACCTCACGCAGTCGGAGCTTCTTCAGAAACGGTATGTAATTGAAAATCGCACCGTTAGCGTTATATGTAAAGAAGAGCGAGCCGGAGGTGTCGGTAATGAATTCCATCGGATTCATCAAAGCGAAGGATTCCGGCTGGATGGTGTATGATAGGTTGGCGTTGGGAATCGAAAGCTGAGTGAACGACGTCGAGCCCCAGATGTGGGCGCCCTGCAGCATCAGGTCGGCATAACCAAAGGCGGAAAACCAAAACCGCTTAGCCACAGAGAGTTCCGTCTTATTTACCCCGAAAGTATTGCCCAGAGAGCCCCCGGGAGCGAAGGTGTGGGAGAGAAGAATGATGGGGGCGTCTTGGTTGATTGGAAAGCGATACGACCGCCCTTGGTAAAATTTCTCGCCCTTGGCATAGCGCAGCGTCAGGGTTACGGCATTTGTGGTCAAGTGCGAAAAATTCTCCCCTAAACCATTGGAAAAGAGGAGGTCAGGGGTGGGGGTGAGGCGTGCGGCTGAGAGCTCTGTGACGATGGAGAAATGGCTGTCAAACTCCCACGTAAATTTCACGTTAGCGTCACGGCGATAAGCCACATGCTTGTCGGCCATGCGCTGAAGTGAGAGGAAGAAATTATCGGAATTAGTGAAAAGATAATGCTGGCCGAGGTGGTCGATGTCATAGCGATACGTGGCGCGCACCGAGCGGATAGGAAACTCGCGCGAGTGCTGCTTCTTGTCGTTGAAGGCATACTCAAGTTCGCCCTCATATTTAAACTTTTTATCAGACACGCCATAGGCAACGTAACCACGTGAAAACCAGTGCGGTGAGAGGGCTGCTGTGGTCATACCTCCGAGACGGAAACGCCAGCCCTCGTAGCTGTTGTGGCTTATCATCGTGTTTACGGGACCGATGTCAAATTTGCTGGGCTTGCCCGTATTTACGTACCCGCTAACCAGAATCTTCAGAGCCTTCTCGCCGTAATAGAAGATTTTGACCGAGCGCAAGCGGTGGAGTAGGGAGGCCACGGAGGCTGTGGAAGAGGGTGTGAAGGTGGTATGGTCGGGAAGTGTAAAAGATTCGGAAGTGGCTGATTGATTGTCGATTGCGAAATCATAATAGTCAGCGCGGCGCCGGCAGTATACTTCCGGTGTGCCGGGAGCCACACGTGCCTCAATCGTAATGTCGTCGCTGACCTTGAGCGTGGAGCCATCGTCGGCGGTGATGAATTTCTGGGTTATGTTGAGGGTTCGGATAAAATTCAGATTGATGTCCGGGGCTGTACGCATGGTGATTCTCCGGATTGGCATCTTTGGATTATCCACCGGCACGTAGATCTGGCCTATGAAGCCGAAGGTTGCGCTATTTCTCGGGTAGAACGACAGGACCACGCATCGTTCATCGTCAACTTTCACAGTATCAGTAAGATAGAACCTGTAGAAATCCGGCGCGATGCGAGACAGAGGGCTCACGAAGCGGTTCTGGAGGATATTGATGTCGTTGGCGTAAAGGTCCACATCTCCCAAAACGTCTTCATAAAAAGTGCGCATCGATTCCACATCGGCAATTTCATCGATTCCGGCGGATTTCGACTCTAAAATGCTGTCAGAGCGCGTTTTACCTCGGTCTGAATAGTTGACGCGAGTGGTTTTGTCGTGAGAAATCAGGTTAAGGATAGGCTTGCCGGAGACCTCGGAAGTGTCAACATAATCCCAGATGAACGGAAATTTGGCAAACAATGTGGAATTTTCATCCTTAGGCTTGAAGTCGTTGAGAGCCAGAGTGATATGCTGATCAGAGGTGTAAGAATAGTTATCGTGGAGCCGAGGGTCGGTCATGTATCCCTTCTCTTTGAGCAGGCGCACAAAATCAACAGCCGGATTGTTTTTCTTCGAGTATTTCTGTTTGTGGACCACCACCTCGTGGAGCTCCGTGGTCGAGGGTGATAGATAAATATCGTAAAGGTTTGTTTTACCGTACTTTACGGGGACGATTTTAGTTTCGTAACCCATGCACATCACCTTCAGGGCCTCAGCGTTGCGGTGCACGGTAAGGCCGAAAATTCCGCGAGCATCAGTCAGCGTGCCTGATTTACCATCCAAGAGCGTCACGGAAGCATACGGCAGCGGCTCCATGGTCAGAGAATCGCGCACCATACCGCTAAGAAAATATTCCTTAGCCTGAGCGAAGCCCGAAAAGCAAAAGATGAGAGAAAATAAAAATATGAAGAGATACCTTTTCAAAAGAGCGCGATTAAATTTGATTCAAAAAATCAATCCTATGAATTACATATAATCATTTCACCATCAGACAATTATACCACGAAGATAAGAGCAACTCATAGCCATCAGTACAACTACATAAAAATCAGTGCAAAGTTACAAAATATCAGCCAACACACCAAACACCTCCTCAACACCTCCAAAACCCACCGAATTCCGTCAGATAATCGTGAATACGTTAACCATTTCACCCTATCAAAAACCAACATAACAATTAAATAATAAATTATGCTTGACAAAGAAACCTACAATCATGTACACGCAGAAATCAACAAGCGTTGGAAATACTTCACCTTGTTTGATATGATTCGGTCTAACACTGCACAACACTCAAGCATTGATAACACCCTACCTTCTGACCTTCTCGAAAATGCAATTTTCCAACTTGATTGCCTTGATGAATTGCGCAAACAATATGGCCACGCCATTTTAATCACATCCGGTTATCGCTGTAAAGAGTTAAACCGTCTTGTAGGTGGAGCAACACGTTCCAAACACCTCACAGCCGAAGCCGTCGACATTGTTCCTTATCCCACCCGATGGAATAATGACAAATTCCGCAAACTTCTCAAATATTTCCTCTATCACTCTGACATCCCTTTTAATAAAATGATTGTTGAGCCTACTTGGCTTCATATAGAATTTTCCACGGAAAACAAACGTATAGTAATATGATCGTCAAGTTCGCTACACATTACCCTCACGAATGCCAACGTGATTCCATTCAGATTGCAGACCCGAGTCTGTACACTTCACAGTTATCACGTCAACGCGGTTACGCCATGCGTGCTATCTATGAATTCAAATACAATCAGTTAATGAATGGTATCTGTTTTTTCCTCACATTTACCTTCAATGATAATTCAGTATTTGAGATTTACAATAATATAGAAGATGAAACTCAAAATTATTGTAATAACACCTCTTTCCGTCTGTTCCTTGTAAACTATCTTTATAAGCAAGTAGAACGTAAATTTAATTGTACATTTAAATATTTCTGCACCGGTGAACTTGGTGAAGGCAAAGGTGCGCGAGGTTATGCAAATAATCCGCACTTTCATGTCATATTTTATCTTTATCCTAAGGATACAGGCACTGCTCTTCCTACTGAAAAGCAGTTCCTCGACCTTGTTCGCTCTTATTGGCAGCATTCTGACCCTAATGTAACAGACCCTAAACAATACCGTTACGGTATTGTTTCCACACCTACTAATCATACCTCAATACTTCAAAATGAGGATGCGATTATGTATGTAGCAAAGTATGTCACAAAAGACGCAGCCTTTATTCGCAAACGTCAATCTTTACGTAACTTTATCAAAGGTTATTTACTTGCATATTCTAACACTCATTCCCTTAACGCTCAGCGCCACGATATTTCCTATTTACCCCACTTTCATAAATACGATTTTAATAAACCTATAAAGAATATACAAAATATTTATTCATATATTCAAGCCCTACGGTCCACATTTAATCTCGATATTGAAACACTTACAGATATCGCACTCAAACGTCTATCAAACTACCTTCTTCCTAAGGTAATGTTATCTCAAGGTCTTGGTTTATATGCCGAATCCTTCGTAACTGATTGGACAAATCCTAAACTACCTTATAAGACCGGCAAAGGTATTAAATATTTTCCTGTACCTCTTTATATCTATCGTAAACACTTCTACGAAGTTGAATATAACTCTGTTACAGATGAATATGGCGGTAAAAAAGTTATTTCCCATTACAAACATAATGCCAACTATCGTTCAATTTTCTGCGACTACAACGTGTTTCGTACACGTTTTCTGAACTTCTGTACAAACCTTCAAACCCAAATACGCCCGTATCTCCATGTTAATCCTCAGAATATAGCTGATTCACTTGAGAAACTCAGAATCATCTCTACTCCTTTTCGTCCTGCCCTCGTCAATTTCAAGGATTTCTCCTCAATTACATACGATGATATAATTATGTATCACGCATATTACTTCATTTACTTTGGCCGTCAGCTGGACACTACATTTATTCCTCTTGAGATGAAGTCCGCTCAAGAACTCCTCCCACGTTTTCACTGTGATTTGGTTTTATGTGAGATTTCCTCCTATAATGCCAAATTTACCCCCGAATTACATTCTCTCAAAAAAATTCGTAACAATTACTTTGAACGTTATTTCAACAAATTCACTCTTATAAATCTATTATTAACCTATTTCAGTTATTTCAAAAATGACGAACTTTTTCAAAAAAACGATGAATGGCGTAAAATCCGCCGTTCGCATTTTGCTCTTTGTCGCTAAACTCCTTCCCGACATTCTTTCACTTCTTACCCAAGCAGGTATTAACAAACTTAAATCCAAAAACGATGAATAACCCCATTAACACCCTTTCAGGTATAAAAACCGAACCCGAATTTTATCCAACCATTGTTGTACAAGTAGATTCAGACGGTAATGTAGTTTACAAAGAAGTAACTGCACAAGAATTGAATTATGATGATTTTCGTCTCGAATCACTTATTAAAGCCGGTATTGACCCCGCTTCCCTTTCTTGGGCCGGCACTGAAAATAATAGACTATCCACCTTTACTCAACTTTCTCAACTTTCCTCTCAACTCGAGTCAAATCAAGAATAATTATGAAATATTCAATCCAACCCGGTGCAACTAATCGCACTAACGTCGACCTTTCACACAATCATATAACAACTTTGGATTTTAATCAAATACTTCCCATTCAGTCCACTGATTGTATTATAGGTGATAAACATCACGTTGAAATAAGCCCCTTTATCCGTCTTGCACCTCTTGCCGTTCCTACTTTCGGTAACTTTAACCTTCGACTTGTTACCTTTTTTGTTCCTTATTATCAAGTGTTCAAACATTTCGATTCCTTTATGTCCGGAATTGATTTCGTCGGCTCTACAAATACTCAAGTCCTTCCTCGTATTAACATGACAAAATTATATGCAGAACTTACGAAATTGCCCGATTGCAAAAGTGTTTCAAATCCAAGCAGTGAAGATGCTTACGATATCGCATTTGTACATAAAGTAACTAACGGTATTCAAGACATTAAATATTATAAACTTGGTACAACTTCAAAATATATTTATAAAACTTTGTGTATTCTCGGTTATCCTTGTAATTCATTCGATAATACTGTTAATGCCACTTATCTTAACGCCTTGCCCCTCCTTTGTTTCCTTAAGGGTTTCAATGATTGGATGACACTTTCGGCCAATTATAATAATTCAATTCTTACTAATTTTATAGAAAATCCTTATTACGATTCTGGTTCTGGCTATCTTTTCCGTGAGGTTAATGCAAGTGTATTAATGTCTATTTTAAACACATATCTTCATCCTCTTATTGGTTCTGACTATTTCACTAACGCTTATAATTTCGCTCTTTCTTCAACTGACGCCACACCCTATAAATCTGTAGATGAAGGCTTTTTTAATCGTCTACGTGATAATAAAACCGATAATATTTCCTCTGTTAATTCTACTAAAGATTATACCTATATTCAAATAGGTGAAGAAAATTTTGAACTTCCTCAATATCGTCTTAAATTCCTTCAATCAATTGACCGTTTTATTAGGCGTAATCAGTTGGCAGGTACTAAGGCAGCACAGCGCATTTACGCTACTTTTGGCCTTAAGTCCCAAGATTTCCGTTCAAATTATGCTACTATTGTAAATCAAACTTCGATTCCGTTTCAAGTTGGTGACGTTACTGCTACAGCAGCCAACGCCGATCCTGCCCTTGGTCTTGGCACGTATGCCGGTCAGTCTGTTGCATCGGGCAAATATTCCTTCGATTTTGAATGTCCCGATTTCGGATTTCTTTTCACTATAGGATTTGTAGATGTTAAAGCACAGTATCGCACTGCGATTCCTGCAACAAATCTTAAAACTCATTACCTTGACTTCTATCAGCCCGATTTCGATGGTGTAGGACTTATGCCCATTTCACGCTCACAATTGTTTACCAATCCTAAGGCCGAGACATTCGCCGGTATTAATTCCGTTAGACCCTCCAACGTAAATCAAGTATTTGGTTTTGTTCCGAGATATGAAGAATACCGCCAAGAATTTGACAAGGTTTCTGGAGATTTCAACCTATTCTCTACCATGGACTCTTGGCATTTTGCTCGAAACTTCGACCAAACTTTTAAAACTATCGGAGTATTACCACAATCCCATCAGTTCCAATTTATCGGCACTGAATTCGATCGTATATTTACCTCCGACATAACAGACTCAGCAACAATTTACGACCACTTTTTTAGCGTCTTTCATATTGAGCATCATTCTGTAAGGCCTATTAAGTCTCGTGCCGGTTCTCTTGATTTGCCCGACGGTCAAATTACCCTTCAATCACTTGGCAACACTGTTTCTGAAATGTAATTCATATTTTCATTGTTCATAATATATTTTTTCAATTAATTTAAGAGTATTTGTTGTGAAACACGTGCTCTTTTTTACTAATCTTTTAATTTTATTTTTATGGGTTTATCTCCTTTAGGCTTAAATGCTGCCTCTGCCGGAATATCTTCTTTGTTAGGTATGGCATCTGCAGGTATTAATTACCGATACCAAAAAAAGCTAATGAATTATCAAAATGAATTGAATATCCAAAATTGGATGATGCAAAATGAGTATAATACACCCCTTAATCAACGTAATCGCATGATCGAGGCCGGTATTAATCCTGTTCTTGCAGGAAATGAAGGCCAAATGGCAGAAGGTATTTCGCCCGTTGCTCAATCAGCCTCACCGGGCCTCGACTTACAGCGCGCTCTCGAGCAAGGCACAAACGCTATGAATGCGGAAACGCAGAAGACTGTAGGAATGGCAGAAGCCGATTACAAAAAGGCACTTACACTCACGGAAAATCAATTGCGTGAAGGTAAATTGACCTTTATGGGTTTAACAATCGAATTCCAAGGTATCAAAAATAAGGCTGAACGGCAGGCCATGGCTGTTCAAATTCAAGAGCTTGAGTTAAAAACTAAGCAAGTTACTGAACAGTTACAACAAAAATGGGCCAAACTTTCTCTTGAGCAGCAAGAAACTGCAATAAAACAACTTCAGTCTGAGTTAGATGCAAAACTAAAATCTCAACAGCTTGACCAACAACAGGTAAGATTTATTTATGAAATCCTTGAGACAAAAGCAGGTATTAGTTTACTTCACGCACGTACTAACGCTGCCAATGCATCAGCTAATCTCGCTAATGCTCAAGCCGAAGGCCAATCAATTCAAAACAATTTGGATTCTCAATTTGGTTCAACCGAACGCGCTGCAGGCATTGAGGAATCTCGTACACGTACTTTTCTAAATCGCGCAAATACTTCAAATGTATATTCCGATACAAAAAATAAAAAAATGGAGTATATTCATTTAGAATCCAAGTATGACCCACAAACGGTTTTGGATATGATGTGTGGCGTTTTATATCATTTTGAGGATTCTTTATGATAAATATTTACATCGCTTTTAATACCGCGTGTGCGCAATAATGCGCGCGCGCGTTTCGTTTAAACAAATAAAAACTATGTCCCAAGAATCAGATAAATTTTTACGTTTTGTCCGTTTTGGTTGTATCGGTTTCATTTTGTTCGTATTTATATGTTGTCTATTAAAGTTTATGTTTAAAAATTAAAATTGCTGTGATACTGAGGCCTGAGCAAAAGAAAAACGCCAATTTAATTGGCGCATTAACTTCTGCTCTTGTTTATTGCTGTTCTACGTCGGCCTTCGCAGCGCAAAAAAACGGATATTTTTCGTAATGCAATAAACGCAGTTAAAAATTTTTGGTGAACGCAGTGAGCGTAAAAAATTTTTAATGTAGTGCTATTGCATGAAAGAAAAATGTCCGTAACTTTGTGCAAGAAGTCCAAGTAGAACAGCGAAAAATAAGAACATATTTACTTTTAATCCTGTTTACGTGTATTTTTCGGAATGCAATAAACGTAGATAAAATATTTCGTTGAACGCAGTGAACACGAAAAATTTTATCGCAGTGTAATTGCATGAAAGAAAAATATACGTAATTAATTAGGAGGTCAAAATATGAATTTAACAGTACCCCCCCCAATGGTTAATTTTAAACCGAGCTTTTTGCGAGGTAATGGCCTTGAACATATTATTACATTTGTGTCAAACCACAAATCACCCCCCCGGGTGCGCGTAGACTGGAGACAACTAAGTCTCCCATTAGCGGTTATTAACTATATGTTAATATATACTAAAAAACAAACAAATTTCAGCTTTAATTTTGTAGATTCAAATTTTTAACCTAATTTTGCAGTGCCTCGTCAGATAATCGTGATTATGTTAAATTGGATGTATTGAGTGTAGGTGGGTACCTCTTTGGGAGAATATTTACGGGATGATCGGCAAGTCGTCGGTGTTTTTGACTCCCCTACTTTTATCACTAATTTTTTAATCTATCATGCCCCTTATTAATCTGTCAAACCTCTGGAACAGGCACCTGCGACAAACCGGTATGCACAGCTGTTGTCCTCTTTAATCTGGAGGTGTCGCGGGTGAGCCGCACACGACGTCTCAGTCAATGTTGGCGATTTTGGTGGCGTCTTTGAGATGGAGGTGTCGATGGCGAGTCGCCCACGACGTCCCAGTCAATGTTGGCGATTTTGGGGATTTCTTTGAGCTGGAAGTGTCGTGGGCGACCCGCCCACGACACCTCCCAGTCAAGGGTGGCGATTTTGTGGATTTCTTTAAGCTTGAGGTGTCGCGGGTGAGCCGCACACGACGTCTCAGTCAATGTTGGCGATTTTGGGGATTTCTTTGAGCTGGAAGTGTCGTGGGCGAGCCGCCCACGACGTCTCAGTCAATGTTGGCGATTTTGGGGATTTCTTTGAACTGGAAGTGTCGTGGGCGAGGCGCCCACGACACTTCCAGTCAATGCCGGGATTTACCGGTGTAGTATATTAGGTGTAGTATATTATTTGATCAGATATTGCGAGGAGATGCTTTGGTTGTCATGGACGCGGCGGATGGTGTCGGCGAAGAGGCGCGCGATGCTGATGACGGTGCATTTCTTGCAGTCTTTGGTGTAAGGGATGGAGTTGGTGAAGATGATCTCTGAGAGACCGCTGTTGTTGACGCGCTCGGTGGCGGGGTCGCTCATGATGGCGTGGGTGCAGAGTGCGCGCACGCTTTTTGCGCCTTCAGCGAGCATGAGGTCGGCGGCTTTGGTGATGGTGCCGGCGGTGTCGACCATGTCGTCAATGAGGATAACGTTTTTGTCTTTTACCTCACCGATTACTGTCATTTTCTCCACAACGTTGGCTTTTGCGCGCTGCTTGTGGCAGAGCACCAGGGGCACGTCGAGATATTTTGCATAGCTGTTGGCACGCTTGGCGCCGCCGACGTCGGGGGTGGCAATTACCAAATCTTCGAGTTTCAGGCTTTGGATGTAAGGGATGAACTCGGAGGATGCATACAGGTGGTCAACGGGGACGTTGAAGAATCCCTGGATCTGGTCGGCGTGGAGGTCCATTGTAATGACACGGTCAACACCGGCTGCCATGAGCAGGTCGCTGACGAGCTTGGCGGCGATGGAGACGCGGGGTTTGTCTTTACGGTCTTGACGGGCCCAACCGAAGTACGGGATTACGGCGATTGTTGACTTGGCGGATGCGCGCTTGGCTGCGTCGATCATCAGAAGCAGCTCCATGAGATTGTCGGAGTTGGGGAATGTTGACTGGACGAGGTAAACCTCGCAGCCGCGAATCGATTCCTCGAAAGAGACCTCAAACTCGCCGTCGGCAAAATGTGCGATGTTCATTTTGCCAAGTTCAACACCCAGTTCTTTGCAAATCTCCTCAGCAATGTACCTTGACTTTGTTCCTGAGAATACCTTTAACGGTGGATTATTGTTGTTCATAACAGGATATGTGGTGAAATCTTTTGCAAAGGTAACATTTTTTTTTGAGGCTACCCACGTGGCGCGGCAAAACTTTTTCAAAAAAATTTTCGGGTGTCGTAACTTCATAAAAATCAGCTTGCAAGAAACAATCCGGGCTCCCGGGGCGTTACATTATAAAAACATATACCTATATGAAATCAGTAAAAGATTCTCTCTTGCAGCGAGTGAGTGTGCGCCGATATGAGCGCGAGCAGCTCACCAAAGATCAAGTGCAATTCATCTACGAAGCCATCAGAAATACCCCTACGAGCTATAACGGCCAGCAGTTCAGCGTCATAGACGTGACCGATCAAGCCGTTAAGGAACAACTTTCGGAGATTTGCAACCAAAAGCAGATCAAGACGTGCTCTCACTTTCTGGCGTTTTGCGCCGATTACAATAAAATCAAACTTGGAGCCGAGGCCAAGGGCATTGAAATGCCGGACTTCTACGACACAGTGGACGGCTACACGGTGGGCGTGGTCGATGCCTCTCTGGCAATGATGAGCGCTATCGTGGCCGTTGAGGCTCTTGGATTAGGATGCTGCCCTATCGGCTACGCGCGCACCGCCTCCCCTACCCGATTTGCTGAAATCCTGGGATTGCCCGAGCACGTGTTTTTGGTGTGTGGCCTGGCCATCGGTGTGCCTCGAGAGCAAAACGACCTCAAGCCCAAGCAGAGCCAAGCGCTCATGATCCATCATGATAAATACCGGAATGATGAAGCGCTTGTGAACGAAGTGCTTGATTATGACCGAGTTATCACTGAATACAACGAAACTCGAAGCGGAACTACGACCACTAATGACTGGGTGGGACACATCATCGGCTACTACCGCGAAGCCATGAAATATGAGATGCTCAAGGCTCTGCGCGAGCGAGGGTTTGATTGTAAGAAATAGGACGACCCCTTCTTGTTAAGGTGTCAAGGGCGGGCCGCCCTTGACATCCCGGTCATTCTTAATCAATGGTGTCCCAGCCGAGGCGGGAGGCTTTGAGGGAAAGGCCGGTGAGTTCATGGAGGCCGTAGAGGAGGTTCATGCAATGGACGGCAGTGCCGGCGTTGCCCTTCACTACTGCATCAAAGGCTGCCTCGATGCTTAGGCGATTATCGTCTGTGCGGTCAAGGTAGATGAGGCATTTGTTAGTGCCCTCAACATCGGCCACACGCGGAGAGCGGTTGATGCGGAAGGTGAAGTTGTGATCATCGAAGGATTCATCGTAGATCCGAGCCAACTCACCTGCATCAACAGTAGACTCCAGGAGGCATTTCACGGTCATGACTCGGTCGGAGGGGATGCGACGGGTGGAGATGTTGACGTTAACGTCAAGGTTATTTTGCACGGAACCCAAAGCGCGGAGCAACTCTTCCTTCACGTCATAATCAGTAATTGAGGTGGGGAGACCGATCTCGATGTCAATGTTGCCCTTGAGCATCAGATGCTTGGCCAAAGGAAAGAGCGACAAAGCCGCCAGCATGGCCTGCGCCGATGGGATAACAGCCCGTTTGGCACCTCGCACCATTGCTTTTCGATTCAACTCGGGAAGGCCGTAAACGTAAGCGTCTTTGTCGATCTCGGGCGGGAAGAAGCACACCACGCGAGTCTGCTCATCAACCGGAGGAACGGGAGAGAAATCACAGACAAAGAGCATGTTGGATTTGCTGACATCGGCAACGGAAGAAAAATTCAGGTCAGTGTCGCCAATCAAGCCGGTATGAACCTCGGCGACGTCGCGCCCGACATTGTCCTCGGATTGCACCTGGAGAATATCCACATCCGGGTGGTTGATGAGAATACGTATCAATTCGCCGGCCACGGGCGTGGAGCCGCCAAGAATAACGGTTTTAATCATTTCAGGGGAGAGAAAAGTTGTGAGTAAATTATATCGGTGGCGCCGATGTGAGATTTGATGTAATCGGCAGCCGCCTGAGAGCTTTTAGCGAGAAGATTCTTATCAGAAAAGAGCGAATCGAGAATAGCGGCCACAGAGCGGGCATCGCCATATTCATAACCTCCACCACATTTTATCAGGTCAGAGGCTTCGCGGAATTTATAATGGTTAGGGCCGAAGATGACCGGGACGCCATAGACGGCAGCCTCGTTGATGTTGTGGATCCCCACCCCATGGCCTCCGCCGATGATGGCGACAGTGGCATAACGATAAAGCGAAGAGAGGTGGCCAAAAGAGTCGATAATCACCACCTGCACATCGCGCGGGATCTCACCGTTGACCTCGCTGAAGAGCATCGTCTTGCTTTTGAGCCGAGATCTGAGCACCTGAAGGCGATGGGCATCAAACTCGTGGGGGGCGATGATAGCCTTGAGCTGGGGGTGGTTGTTGATATAAGAAATATAACGGTCCTCGTCATCAGGCCATGAGCTGCCGGCGAGAAGAAGCGGGGAATCGGCCTTCCAGGTTGCTATTTCGGGATAATCACGCCCTGAGCGGAGGATGTCGGTGACGCGGTCAAAGCGCGTGTCGCCGGCAACGGTAACATTTTCAATGCCTACACCGGTAAGGAGGCGACGGGAATCGTCGTCCTGGACGTAAATGTGTGAGAAACATTTGAGCATGTCGCGAAACATGCCTCCCCAAGGCTTAAAAAATCTCTGACCGGGACGGAAGATCGAAGAAATGCTGTAGGTGGGGATGCCGCGCCGGGAAAGCTGCTGAAGGTAATTACCCCAAAACTCATATTTGACGAAAATCGCCATTTTGGGCTTAGCCAGGTCCAGGAACCGGGCGACAGCCGAGGGGGTGTCGAAAGGCAGATAGACCACAGCGTCGACTTTGTCATAGTTTTTCCTGACCTCAAAGCCCGAAGGGGAGAAAAAAGAGAGGAGGATGCGCATCTGAGGACGCTCGCGGCGAAGGCGCTCGATCATGGGCCGGGCTTGCTCAAATTCGCCAAGCGAAGCAGCGTGGATCCACACGTCAAAGCCCTGAGGATGAGCGGCGAGCACCTCCGAAGTGGAGCGCTGGCCCTCGATCATCTTTTTGATCTTGGGCGAGCGCAATGCGCCGAGGCGCGCACCGAGTTTGTAGAGATGTATGCCTGCGTTATACAGCGGGTTCATCAGCGTGAATTTGGTCAATAGCTCTCAGCACACGCTTTTTGGTCTCTTCCCGACCCAGGAGGCGCGTGATGTCAAACATATGCGGACCCTTGCACTCGCCCACGACGGCAAGGCGGAAGGCATTCATCAGATTGCCAAGGTGATAGCCCTTTTCGGCAATCCAGGCCATGACAGTGGGTTCGGTTTGATCACCGGCGAAATCCTCAACGCTGTCGAGCACTGCAAGGAGCTCGGTGAGCCAAGCGGGAGTGTCAGCGCTCCAGCGCTTTTTGACGGCTTTGGGGTCGTAATCTTCCGGAGCAACGAAGAAGAATTTTGCGTTGTCCCAGATATCATTTACGAAATTAATGCGACCCTTGACCAGGCCAACTACTGCAGCGACATATTCATCAGAGAAATCAGATGCGTTGGGCACTTTTTTCTCCAACTCCGGACGGAAGAGAGCGGCGAGCTCTTCGTTGCTGAGCTCCTGCAGATATGTATGGTTGAACCACTTAGCCTTTTCGAATGCGAATTTAGCACCCGAGCGGGAGCAATGATCGAAGGAGAATTTCGAGATGAGTTCGTTGATATCCATCACCTCGGTGTCGTCGCCGGGATTCCAGCCCAAGAGGGCGAGGAAATTGACAACGGCCTGGGGGAGGTAGCCCTTCTCGCGATAGCCCGAAGAGACGTTGCCGCTTGCGGGGTCGTGCCATTCCAGAGGGAACACTGGGAAGCCGAGACGGTCGCCGTCGCGCTTCGAGAGTTTGCCTTTACCATCGGGTTTGAGCAAGAGAGGCAGATGCACGAATGATGGCATCGTGTCTTTCCACCCAAAAGCCTCGTAGAGAAGCACATGCATCGGCGCTGAGGGCAGCCATTCCTCGCCGCGGATCACGTGAGAGACCTCCATCAGGTGGTCGTCAACGATATTGGCAAGGTGATACGTGGGCAATTGGTCGGCACTTTTATAAAGCACCTTGTCATCAAGGATATCGCTCTTAATCACCACTTTGCCGCGCAGCAGGTCGTTGACCTCCACCTCGCGACCCGGATCGATGCGAAATCTCACTACGTATTGATTGCCATCGGCAATGAGCTTGTCGACCTCCTCTTTGGGCATCGACAGGGAATTGCGCATATTCATGCGCGTGGAAGCATCGTATTGGAAATTGGGAGTGGCAGCACGGGCAGCTTCAAGCTCAGCAGGGGTATCAAAGGCAATGTAGGCCTTGCCGTCGGCAAGAAGTTGGTCAACATATTTGCGGTAAATGTCGCGGCGCTCGCTCTGCTTGTAAGGGCCGTAATTGCCGCCTTCACGCACGCCTTCGTCTATCTTGATGCCGAGCCATGCGAGAGATTCGTTGATATAATCTTCGGCTCCGGGCACCAGACGCTGCGAGTCAGTGTCTTCGATGCGGAGAATCATAGTGCCGCCATGGCGGCGAGCAAAAAGGTAATTATATAAAGCAGTGCGCACGCCTCCGATGTGGAGCGGGCCTGTGGGAGAAGGTGCGAAGCGCACACGTACCGGACGATTCATGTCAGAAAGATTAAAATTTGCTGCAAAGGTAATAAATATTTCAATGTGGCGCAATATCCGCCCCCAAAAACTTAGAGCGAACACGGAAAAAGGAGAAGACCGGGGATGGGCCTTCTCCTTTTGGAATGGGGTTGGGGGTTGATTACCAGATTACTACACGCTCGGATTCGGGGCGGAACATGGGGTCGGACTCCGAGATGGAGAAGGCCTCGAAGAAGGGAGCAACGTTGCGCAGGGAAGCGTTGACACGCCAGCGACCCAGAGAGTGGGGGTCGGTCTTGGTGCGACGCAGAATCTCCTCGTCGCGGATGTTACCGGCCCAAACGTTGGCGTAGGCCAGATAGAAGCGCTGGTCGGGGGAGAAGCCGTCGATATCCTTGCCGGGCTGACCGTTGAGCGAGTTATGGTAAGCAGTGTGAGCCACACGGAGGCCACCCTGGTCGGCGATATTCTCGCCAAGGGTGAAGCGCCCGTTGGCGTGGGTGTCGCCGAGGACGACAATCTGGTCGAACTGAGCAGCCAGGCCATCTGCCAGGGCAGTGAATGCTTCGGCATCGGCAGCGGTCCACCAGTCGTTGAGGTTGCCGTCTTTGTCGAACTGACGGCCTTGGTCGTCAAAACCGTGAGTCATCTCATGGCCGATAACGACACCGATAGCGCCATAGTTGAGGGCGTCGTCGGCATCGGGGTCAAAGAATGGCTTTTGGAGGATGCCGGCGGGGAAGCAGATCTCGTTGGTGGTGGGGTTGTAGTAGGCGTTGACGGTCTG
>CAZNRK010000035.1:0-22840 GCA_964575435.1 uncultured Bacteroides sp. | reverse complement strand
GCACCATGGTGCGTCCCTACAAACGCCTAAATGTCAATAATAATTCTTATCTTTGCATAAATTTCCACCACAGGGCCTGATTACCCCCAAATCCCTCACCAAATCCCCCCTCTCCTTCCGGCTACCTCTCTAAATCCCAAATAATTGATATGAAAGTATTCTATAAACTGCTCATTGCCGGTATGGTGTTGTTTTTAATGAAAAGCTGCTTTGGGCTGTTCTATATAAAAATGACGCATCTTTCCGCTGAGGATTTGGCTTGGATAAATGCTGCAAAAAGATATCCCGTAGTTCATTTTGAATCCCCGGAGGGCAGAAAGGCAAAATTGGTCATTACTGAAATTTACAAACACAATGACTCAAACCCTTTTTATATAAGCTCGAATAGCAAAAGTTATTATTATGCCAACGCTGGATACTTATTTGATCTTAGGGATGATTCCGCTAAGATTGATGGCCGGCTTCAAATCACATTGTTAGATTCACTTGTGTATAACTCTCGTTTTGGAGGTCGTTACGATGATAATGATCATCCCGTAAAACTTAAGAGTTTCATTATCAATGATAAAAAGATAGAAAACTGCATTATTGTTGACCCATCTACCTCAAGATTATCGACGAATCGCCCGGAGAATCCCATCGAAAGTTTTGTGATAAGCAAGGATTATGGCCTGATTTATTACCGGTTTGCCGACGGTGAGGAATTTTTTCGTAAATTTGCAGAATAACTAACCACCTTGATATTCTTTACCACTTTCTGAACTTTCTTTAACTCGATTATCAAATCCCATGAAGATAAAATTTACTTTACTTACACTAATATTATCTGTCCACTATTTCTTATCCTCTGCAGATGACATAAAATATTATCTTCCAAGTGATATAATTGAGTATGACTCTATTCCCTTCATGGTAAAAGATGAGGCTTTTGAAAGTGCATATACGCAACTTTCTGAAATGTTTGAAGGCAAGACTCCATATAACTTAAAAAGAGCAGAATTCATTATTGAAAATGCCTTTTTCGGAGGCAACCTTGATTATAAGATTTTTACAGACGAAATTTACCATGTGGTTGCAAAACTTAAACGATTTATTGATCTTAGAAATATTAAAAGTTATAAGACGGCACCCAATTATGCCCTATTCTACTTCTTCACCGAGCCCTCTGATCTGAATGACTTTGAAAGATACTGGTATGACACCGATAATCCTATGGGACAAAAAGGATTTCCAGTTTTCTTTACCTCCAATCTTCTTAAAACGCATATGGGGCAATGTGTTTCAATGTCATTGCTATATAAGATACTTTGTGATGAACTTGGAGGTCAATCCGCTTTAGCTTTTGGTCCATCCCATGTTTATATAAAACATCTCGGAGAAGAGGGTGGATGGTATAATTTTGAACCCACACATGGAGGTTATGTAAGAGACGTTTGGATGATGGAGACTTTGAATGTGTCAACAGAAGCGATAAGAAACGGGATTTTTCTTTGTGCTTTGAGTGAAAAGGAAACAATCGCATTTATGCTGATGCAATTGGCCCGAGCTTACGCGGATAAGTACAACAACTACGATTTCTTCGTGGAACGAGCAACCAAAAAGGTGCTTGATGAGCTTCCTAACTTTTGCGATGCGCTCGTTATGAAGTTTAATTATCTTCAGGAAAGAGGGCTTTGCTTTCAGAAAAAATATGGTTATGATAAAACTCCTTACTCACATTCAACTTACGCTTCTTTTATAGAAACACTAAACAAAATTGATGCGTTAGGCTACACTCAGGTCTCTTCGGCCGACATAGAAAAATCAATTGAGAATGCTAAGAAATTTATAGAGGAGAATAAAAATGAATAATTTATTTGGAATAATATTTGCTTTTGCATGCGTTCTTCTCCCTTTCCGGAATTATGCTCAACATCGGATCGAGAGACCATTTGCCATCTTTGGTGACAATACGCCCGTAGTCGAACTTGACGTTCATAAACACTCAAACTTGTCTGTCATTATTTTGATGCCTGATTCCACCTTTGCGCATATGGAGATTTCAGACAGTATTATGAACATCAGGGATGCCAATGGAGTACTTCTCTTTTCACAGACTGTTGTGCCTTCAGTTCGTGCAATATTTACAACCGTTGATCCAAAGGCGGATGAAATGCCCAATATCTCTCCTTATGTCTACTGTATGGGTAATCCCATCCGCTTCATCGACAAAGACGGCCAAAGACCGACCGAATACGAAGCAGCCTTAATGGCTTCAGCCGTATACGATACCCAAAAAAAAGATTTTAATTCGTCAAAAGTCATGGAAAATCTACAAAACCTTGGATGGACAATCTCAACATTCAACACTTCAATAAAAATGAATAATACCAAGTTGTATGAAGACGGACTTCAATCTGCATTATTTGAAAAAACCACCGATGGTAAAACAGAGTATGCATATGTTTATGCCGGCACTAATTCTTTTGAAGATATTCTTGAGGATGTTGCACAATTGGTCGGACAAGCACCACAGTATAGATCCGCGATAAAAAATGCTGAAACTCTTTCAAAAGAAGTTGGCTCAGCCGAACTGACTTTTATTGGTCATTCTTTGGGTGGTGGTGAAGCGGCAGCTGCGAGTATGGCAACCGGAAGAGCTGCAATCACTTTTAATCCGGCTGCCGTAAGCCCTTTGACAAAATTTTTTAATGACTTGGGAAAAGCATCAAATGTAACTAATTATAGAACCGTTCCTTCCGGAAACGGAATTATTAAATTTGGAGGATGCTTTGTAAACAATTTCCAAAATAACATAGGAATGAGGGCTCCAGGGAAAACCATAAATGTTCCTATTGATGGCCACAATCCATATTCCGCACATAGAATAATAAACTTTGTTGAATTTTTTAAGAAAAAACAATGAAACACTTTATTCTATTTGTTTTATTCGCTTCACTTCTGACCGGATGCGTGGGATGGTATGATAAGATGTCTCACCTTGACGAAAATGATCTTGAATGGGTGAATTGGTGTAATGAAGGCGACTCGATGTTCTATTTTTCCAACAAAGGGGCGCAGGACACGATGATTATTACAAACAAATTTATTGACGATACCCATAACCCTTTCTTTATTCATTTTATAGATAATTATCCCGGACCTTATCATGATTCTGGTGCAGGATATGCTTTTAAAAATAATGTGTTTTCTGGCATTTTCATGTTACAAAAGTTAGCCAAGCAAGGTGAAGTGATCTATGAGGCATCGTTAGACAAGCGGTTTTACTCCCATCCTATGTTTCTTTTGGGCTCAGAGAGCAGTGAGGATTATCTTGAGCAAGACACAGCCAATATTAAACCCATTCGTTTCGTTATGAACGGACAAAAATTCGATAACTGTTTTATCTTTGATGAATCTAATTCTCATTTATCCATAAATAATGATCAGGAGAATCCCATCGAAAGTTTTGTGATAAGCAAGGATTATGGCCTGATTTATTACCGGTTTGCCGACGGTGAGGAATTTTTTCGTAAATTTGAGTAGAATTTTGTGTTCTGAATATTTAATACCATTAAAATGAGAAAGTTTCTGTTTCTTTTTTGCGCTGCTGTGGTTGCTGCGGGCTCGATGAGCTTGGCCTCGGTGGCGAACAATGACGTGAATGCGGCTGAGGCCGTGGAGGCTGTCTCCGGCGTGTGCACGGTGATCGCTAATCCGGGCGAAAATGCCGCCACGGAGGTCAATATCAACTGGCATTCGCCTCAAGGCAAGGGCTTCGACAAGCTCTACTACTCCCCCGTCGATGTGCCCGGCACTAAGCCTCACAAAACGAAGCCTCAGAAGGCCAAGGCCAGCCGGGAACTGTGCACGGCCTTCGACAGCATGTACTCCAAATCCCCGGCCGGCGAGAACATCTACGAATACCCCCACTTCGTGCGCAACACGGTCAGCCTCAAGAAGTTGCGCCCCTCCACCCTGTATCGCTACACCATCGCCGGCGACACTGCCGTGCGCTATTTCCGCACAGCTCCTGAGAGCGGTCCATTCCGCGCTGCCATCATCTCGGATTTCCACTCCTACTCCCCTCTGCCCGGGCGGCAGCGCGCCGCTATGGCCATGCTCGACACTCTGGAGAGCATCAACGGCGCCCCCTTCGACTTGATGATCCACCTGGGCGACGTCTGCGCCTGGGGCGGCAGCTATTCCTTCTGGAAGAACCTCTACGAGGAGCCGCATTTCAAAAATAACACCTGGGCCGGACTCAACGGCAACCACGACAACATGGACCGCACCAACAAGCGCAACACCAACCAATTTTTCCGCAACACCAACGCCGCCCCGCTCAACGGCTACCCGGGCGAGGAGGGCGTGTGCTATTTCTTCCGCTACGCCGACGTGCTCTTTGTGGTGCTCAACAGCGAGAGCATGCGCTCCGACGAGGGCCTTGCTCGCGCTCAGGAGTGGGTGCAAAAGGTGGTGAAGGATAACCCTGCAAAATGGGTGGTAGTGATGGAGCACTACCAATGGTTTTTCGCCGAGTCGGGCAAGGACAGCCAATACCCAAGATGGTGCGAAGTGTTTGACTCTCTTGGTGTTGACCTCGCTCTCGGGGCCAACAACCACCGCTACGCTTCCACTCATCCCCTCTCGGGCGGTCGGGTCGTGGCTCCCGGCGAGGGCACGATCTACATCCAGACTCCCTCCGCCGACAACGAGCGCGGTGTGGACATCGACTCCCTGGCCTACAACGCCGACAAAATCAAGAAGCGCTGGAGTGAAGGCGCCCACACCGTGGGCGCCATGATCATGGACGTCGCCGATGATGAAATCACCCTCACCCTCTACGACCGCCAAGGCCGCCCCATCGACGTGACCACTCAGAAATCGCACCGCTAACCCTCTGACCCTCAACGACAACACGCGCTAAAGGCCTCCGGCATTTAGCGCGTGTCGTTATTGGAAATCACTGAGGGATTATTTGTAGCGGGCCCAGCGGATGAGGTCTTTGAGCGTGGGCTTTTTGCCGTACATGAAGATGCCCACACGGTAAATCTTGGCGCAAAGCCATACCATCAGCAGCGCCGAGACCACAAGCACGGCCAGCGACAGGGCGATCTGCCAGGCGGGGATGCCGAAGGGGATGCGCGCCAGCATTACCATCGGGGAGGTGAAGGGCACGATGGAGGCCCAGAACGAGGTGGCGGAGTTGGGGTCGTTGATGGCGTACATGGTGAACATAAAGCCCAGGATGATCGGTATCACGGCCAGCGAGGTCAGCTGCGAGGCGTCCTGGATATTGTCGACGGCCGAACCGATCGCTGCATAAATCGTGGAATAGAAGAGGTAACCGAAGATCAGGAACACGATGATCCAGGCGAAGAGCGAGAGGATGTAGCCGGTCTGGCCAATCTGGCCCATGGCGGAGAGCACACTGGCGTCGGAGCCCTGCATTGAGCTGAGTATCAGGGGCATGATCCATCGGCTGAACGAGCCCACAAGGATGGCCCAGATCAGGATTTGGGTCACGGCCACAGCGCCGATGCCCATGATCTTGCCCAGCATCAGGGTGTTGGGCTTGACCGACGACACCACCACTTCGAGCACCCTGTTGTTCTTCTCTTCGATGATCGAGGTCATCACCATCTGGCCGTAGATCATGATAAACATGTAGAGCATGAAGGCGCAAAACATGCCCACCATGTATGAGGCCATCGACGAGGTCTCCTCCTCGGTGTCGTTGTCGATGCGGAATGTCGTGAGTCGCACATCGGGCTGCAGATCGTCGATAATCTGCTGAATATTAGGGATATTGTATTTTTTTGCGCGCTGCTTTGAGATGGCGTCTTCGATCGATGTGGAGATGTATTGCTCGGTCTGCATCGAGGGCGCGCCGCGGGTGTAGAGAGTGGCTTTGTCAGGGAAGTCCACGATTTTCTTGTCGATAACCAGCACGGCATCAAAGCTCTCCATGGCCTTGATGGAGTCGAGGTTGACATCGGCCGGAAGGGCGATGTATTTGATTTCGTCGTTTGAGTTGAGGGCCGGAGCAATGATGCCGGAGGCGTCAACCACGGCAATCTGCTTGTTCTCGGGGCCTGACATCACCATGATCAAGGCCGGAGCCACCATCAGGCCCACCATCAGTATGGGCATCAGCAACGTGGTGATTATGAAGCTCTTGCCGTTGACCCTCTCAAGGTATTCTCTGCGTATGATAAGGAATAAATTTCGCATCGCTATGAATTTTCGGATTTTTCGGATCTATAATCAATTCTCGGTGAACTCGGGGGGCTGGGGCTCGTTGTTTTCCTCTACGGCGCGGATGAAGATGTCTGACATGGAGAGGAGCTTGGGAGCGAAGCCCACCAGGTCGGTGGTCTCGTTGGCCATGGCTATGACATCGCGGCGCGTGGCCTCGTCGCGCAGGAGGATTTCGAGGCGGGAATTGCCTTGCGAGTCGGCCTCCAGCGGCGTAATTGTTTTGCAGGCAGGCGACAGGGCCTGACGCAGGGTGTCGGTGTCGCCTTGATATGAGAGGGTGAAGCGCCCTTTGGAGTATTGCGAACGCAGCTCGGCGACGTCGCCGGTGAGGATATTGTGCGCGCGGTTGATGAGTGTGATCCGGTCGCAGATTTCCTCTACGCTGCCCATGTTGTGGGTGGAGAAAATGACAGTGGCGCCTTCGTCCTTGAGCCGAAGTATCTCGTTTTTAAGCAGTTGGGCGTTGATGGGGTCGAAACCTGAGAAGGGCTCGTCAAAAATCAGGAGCTTGGGGCGGTGGAGCACGGTGATGATGAATTGCACCTTCTGCGCCATGCCTTTCGACAGCTCTTCGACTTTTTTGTTCCACCAATCGGAGATTTCCATGCGCTCGAACCATTCTTTCAGTCGCGCCACTGCCTCTGCCCTGCTCAGTCCTTTGAGGCGGGCGAAGAAAATGGCCTGTTCGCCCACTTTCATTTTCTTATACAAGCCGCGCTCCTCGGGGAGGTAGCCGATTTGTGCCACATCGTCCTGCGTGAGGGGATGACCGTCGAAGGTCACCGTGCCGCTGTCAGGGGCGGTGATGTGGTTGATAATGCGGATGAGGGTGGTTTTGCCGGCACCGTTGGGCCCGAGCAATCCGTAGACCTTGCCGCGTGGCACCTCGATCGACACATCGTCGAGGGCGCGGTGGCCGGTAAAATCTTTAATAATGTGGCTTGCCTGTAGCATAGCAGTATTGTGGTTTAATATAATATTTCAATGTATTTTGTAGGGTCGCAACTTGTGGCGACTGCCCGGCTTTCCCGGATTGTAGGGCCGCCACTTGTGGCGACGGCCATCTGACCTGTATTTCCCGGTTCCTATTATTTGACGCTCCCTTTAGCAAAAAAATTACACACTATGAAACGAAAAATCAAAAATAACGTCTAAAAACCTATTTGTCAATGCTTTACCAACCCCTCTCCCGCAGAAAATCCTAATCTTTTCTTTCCTCATCTGCGGGGAGGTCGACCCATTCAACATCAATCACCTGACTTTCTGCCTCAAAGGATTCGAGGCTCCCGTCGGCGCCGTAGGTTTCTCCGGTGGTAACGGCAATTTCCTGAAAGTCAACGTATTCACCTATTTCGGGGTCGATTTTCTTACGCTTCGTGGGGGTCATGTCGCCCTCTTGCGCCCCTTGGCGCTCTTGCTCTTGCGCCATCCGGCTGAAGAAAAAGGCAAAGGGGTCATACCCGGCTTCCGTGCCGGTCTCTGAGGCCCCGGCACCGCCGGCTGCCTGACGCATCTGCTCAAACATCGTGTTGGATTGCTTGCGCATGCGGCGCACGAAGAGCCACACCCGCACCACGGGCACCAGAATAAATGCAATCAGCAAAAAAATCAATATATATAGCATCCTATTATATATGTAAAATCCTCGTTATCAGCAGTTCTTTCACCTTGTCGCGAACGGCCTGCACGCGACCTCCCGGTGTAGGGTCGCCACTCGTGGCGACGGAAGTGGTGAGTGGCTGTCTGTAGCGACTTATGACAGTCGCCACAAGTGGCGACCCTACATCTCCTGTTCTCCTGTTGAAAAATTTCCCATCAAAACCTTGTTCTCCTGTTCTCCTGTTGAAAAATTTCCCATCAAAACCTTGTTCTCCTGTTGAAAAACGCGTCAATCTTCGCTTTCTTTCTTGCGGGAGAAGAGCGAGAGCAGGATGTAAAGCAGGATGGTCCACATCAAGCCCGGCAAACGATAAAAGATCAGAAACGCCGCACAGGCGACTATGATCCCATACCGCAGCACATTCTCGCGAAAACCTAAACTCTTGAATTTCAACGAGAACATCCTCATCGGGGCCACCATGCAAAGGCTCATGGCTATGATCACCACCACCATGACGGCCGTGCCGGGGTAGTGGTATTGTGCAATCCATGCCGAGGCGCCGAGCCAGAAAATGGCGTTGGCCGGGATGGGGAGGCCGCTGAAGGTGGTGGTCTGCGTGGTGTCGACGTTAAATTTCGCCAGACGCAAAGCCCCCATCATGGGGATGAACATGGCCACGAAGGCCCAGCCCTCGGCCCCGGCGGCGAGCATGATGTTGAGAATCAGCATGCCGGGAGCCACTCCGAAGCTCACCAGGTCGGAGAGCGAATCGAGCTCTGCACCTATGTTGGAGTAGGCCTTGAGCGCGCGGGCGGCCATCCCGTCGCAGAAGTCAAAGACTGCTGCCATGGCGATGAGGATGTAGACCCACGTGTGGCCGGAAAGGCCCAGAACGCAGGTGTCGGCATTGAAGGTGGCCACCACGGCAAGGCAGCCGCTCAGCAGATTGAGCAGGGTTATGGTGTTGGGGATGTATTTGGTCATGATTTGATGGAAATTTGGAAACTTGTCTTTTTGTCAACTTTTGCCCTTCGCGGGTTTGGGGGCCGGAATCAGGGATGAAGCCGGGCAATGGGGGTGATGCCACCCTCGGTGGTTTGCCCGATATGCACCAGCGGAGTGGTGCCCAAGGGGAGGTAAATGTCTACGCGCGAACCGAATTTTATAAAGCCCATGTGGTCGGAAATGTCGGCCTCGTCGCCGGGGCGGGCGTAGGTCACGATCCTCCGGGCCAAAGCTCCGGCCACCTGGCGCATCAGCACCAGCTGCCCCCGGGGCGTGCGGATCACGACGGTCGACCTCTCATTCTCGGTGCTGGATTTGGGCAGATAGGCGGCCATGAATCGCCCGGGGTGATGCTTCACGAAAATCACCTCGCCGTCGACCGGAAACCAGTTGGCATGCACGTTGAAAACGCTCATGAAAACGGATATTTGCAGGCACTTACATTTCAGATACTCAGGCTCATAGACCTCTTCGAGGGCCACGACCTTGCCGTCGACCGACGACACCACCATGTCCTTGCGTTCGCCCTCGTAATTGCGCCTGGGCGACCGGAAAAAATTGACCACCAGAAGGTAAAATACCACGCTCAGAGCCGTGACTGCAATCGGAATGGCCTTGCAGGGCACCCAGAGCCAAAGGGGGAGGTTGATGATGGTGAGTATGAGGAACAGGGCCACCAGAATGTTGGTGCCCTCATGGTGGATTTTATGTATTCTGACTCGCATGTGCATCTTGCGCGGGGTTAAAAAAGGATATATGGTCAAGGGGCCACCGACCGAGCGGCTGGCCAAGAGATTTTTTGGTTACTCACGCAAAGATATAAAATTTAATCGGAATAATCAAATTTTTTTCTATTATAAATGTCTGATAATCAACGGATGACGATTTGCCAATAAATTTTTGTAAAAAATATTTGCAATTTTTCTTGGTAGTTTAAAATATTCATTGTAATTTTGCAGCGTTAAACGAAATAAACGATTATCTTAACACAATTCATCACAATCATTATGAAACACAAACCAACTTTTTCTGACTCGCGCCTGAACGCGAAATTCAAGAAGGCGCTCCGTGCCATTCAAGCCGCCGAGGGCGCTGCGGCTCCTGAAGCAGAGGCCCCTGAGGCCCCCGAAGCTGAAAACCCCGACCCCGAAGTGGCCGAGGCCACTGAAACCCCCGAAGAGGAGGATCTCACTGCCTATTGCATGCCGGATATCATAGTGCGCGACCCGGAGGACTATGACCCCGACCTCGAGGACGACGTCCCGCCCCGGCCTGCGCCCCGCGGCAAGACCTACACCGAAGCCGACCTCAACCGTATCCGCGAGGAGGCCTACCACCGAGGCAGAAACGAGGCGTTTGAGGAGGTGCGCAGCCAGCGCGTGTCCTACTATCAAAACCTCCGCGATGCCGGTGCCAGAGCCGAGGGCAGAATGCCCGACAGCCGTCCGCAGCCGCAGTTCCTCGCCTCCCCGCGCCCGGGTTTCTGGGACAGCCCTGCAAATTAAAAATCTTCCCCTTTATCTTAATTCTTAAATTGGCCAATTTATTCTATTAAACCCGCTTAATCTATTAACTATTTTAATCAAACAACCATCTTAATCATCTAACTCTCTTAATCTTTTAACCAATTTAATCAAACAACTATCTTAATCATCTAACTCTCTTAATCTTTTAACCAATTTAATCAAACAACCATCTTAATCATCTAACCAAATTTTTCATCTAACCCATTTAATCAATTAACTAATTTCTAATCTCTTAATTTATTAACTATGAGTACTGTAAAAACCAATCAATCTGCTTTTGTGAGCGGAGCTCCGCTCACCGCAACCGACGCCGCAACCCTTTCGCCTGACCTCCTGCTCAGCGAAATCGACCAGCGAATCACCAAAGTGAAACCGATGGCCACACCCATCGACCAAATCACGCGCCACTTCGGCTCTCGCAAGGCCGGGGCAATGGAGGTGGCCTACTACAGCGTGGAGTGCAAACCCGGCTCCGACACCCTGGAGGAGGACTTTGAGGGCAAGACCCAAACGCTCAGCCGCGGTCTGGTGGCCTCGATCCGCCCCTCTCATCCTGCCTATTTCGAGCCCACGGAGACCATCCTCGTCCCCTCGGTGAAAATGCAGGACGGCAACGGCCTTGTGCTCTACGTCGTGGGCAAGTCTGACGACCAGAATTCCCTCAACGTCATCCCCGTCAACCCCAACATCTCCTCCTCGCAGCAAAGCATCCCGGAGATCCCCGAAGGCGCCGAGCTGGTGCGCATGGGGCGCGCTGCCTCGGAGCTGGATGTGCAGACAGCCCAGTTTGAGGCCGTGCCCACAAAGGCTGAAAATTTCTGCCAGATCTTCAAGATGCAGGTCGAGCAGTCTACTTTCATGAAAATGGCCGACAAGGAGGTGAACTGGACATTCTCTGACCAGGAGGAAATCGCCGTGGCCGACATGCGCATGGGCATGGAGCGCAGCTTCCTCTTCGGCGTCAAGGCCAACATCACCGATAGCAGCACCCACCGCGAGGTGCGCCTCACAGGTGGCATCTGGAACCAGGCCGCAGGCACCTTCCCCTACGACCATTCCCGCCTCACCGAAGACACCCTCATCGACCTCTGCTCCAGGGCGTTTGAGTCGTCGTCGGGCTCGGGCAAGAAATTCATCTTTGCCGGCACGGGATTTGTCGATGCTGTCTCGAAGATCGAGACAAAGAAGGTGCGCATGGCCGCCGAGACCTACACTCGCTTCGGACTGCAATTCCACGAGATCGTGTCGAACTACGGTTCGCTCTACCTCATCTATTCGCCCATCTTCGACAAGTGCGGACACCGCAACGACGCTCTGATCGTCGACCCGGACCTCGTGACCAAGTACTGCCACATCCCCTTCCGCACCGACACCCTCGACCTGCGCACAGCCGGCATCCGAAACACCGACGCCGTGGTCATCACAGAGGCCAGCTGCATCGTGCTGCGCCAGCCTCAGGCCCACATCCGCGTTATCGACGTTCCGGCCCCTGCGACCTCCAAGGAGGAAGAGCAGACACCGACCCAGACCTCAGGCTCTAACAAGTAATAGCTCTACGGCCATGATTGTAAGCCTGAATCTATCTCAAATGCTTGAGTACCGGCGCGTTGCCGCCGGTCTCAAGTTTCTCCGAAGCGATTGCACCGTCGAGCTCGTTGACGGCATCGACATCGACGCCACCGACAGCGCCTCCCTGCGCTCGCTCTATCTCCAAGTGCTCGACACGGCTCCGGCCCACCTGCTCCCCACCTCCGACCTCGCCTCGCAGATCTCCCTGCACCTCGACGCCGGCTTCAGAGCCCGGGCAAAGCTCCCTGCAGCGTGTCGCCGCCTGCTCAACATCCGACTGAGCAACTGGCTGCGCCCGGCCTTCCCGGTGAGCCGTGAGGAATATGACAGTCAACCGCGCCGCCGCAAAGAGCTTAACCCCTTCACCACCCCCGGCACCTTGGAGCCCGTGGCCATAATCGAGGCCGACGGCACTCTGACACTGATGCCGGCGATGAAAAACCCCACCGTGGCCTGCGCCATAGCCGTGGTCGACCCCGGCGAAGGCACCTTCACCCTCGACGAATCCCTCCTCCCACTCCTAACTTCCAACTAAAACCCTACTCCTAACTCCTAACTTGGTAGCTGTCGAGGGCGAGCCGCCCTCGACCTCCCAGTCAACTCCTAACTATACTATGAGTCCCGACATCACCACCCTCAGGGCCGTGCATCGAGCATATGCAGCCATGGCCCCCCTCCGCGCCAAACGCGCCCGTAACATGCGCTACACCTTTGGCGATCAATGGAGCGACCTCATCCCCGACTCGCTCGGCAACCCCGTGCGCGAAGGTGACTACGCAGCCGCATCAGGCGCTCACCCCATCACCAACAACCTCATCCGCCCCCTGGTCAAAACCATCGTGGGCCGATACCGCACCGACCACGCCTCCGATTACCAATCCATCCCCATGGCGGCCGAAAACGCCCTCCCGGAGCTGGATGCCAGGATGCTCGAGGAATATCTGATCTCGGGATGCGCCGTGCAGCGCGTCCATCCCGAGAATCGACCGGAAAGGCAAGGCGTGTGGGTCGATAATGTCTCCCCGGAGAGATTTTTCGTGAACCCGCACTCCGACCCGCGAGGCACCGACGTCAACCTCGTGGGCATGTACCACTACCTCACCTTCCACGACATCCTCAACCGCTTCGCCCAAGGGCGCCGCGACCGCCTTGATGAAATCGCCCGTGCCTATGCCCACACCGAAAGCCAAGGACCGGCCGGCTTCTACCCCGTCATCGAGGTCTGGACCCTCGACTCCTCGCCCATGCTGGCCTGCCACGACGAGGCCTCCGGACGCCTCTTCGACCTTCCGGCCTCCGAGAGCGACGGCCTCCGGGCCGAAAACGCCCTGCGCAAGCAGAAAAAGCAGCCGCCCATCCGCTCATCGTGGTTTGCCCCTACGCATTGGCATTGCCGATGGCTCGCTCCGGGCGGCGAGGTGCTCGATTCCTACCCCTCACCCTTTGCCCATGCCTCCCACCCCTTCGTCTTCAAGCTCTATCCGCTCACCGACGGCGGAGTCCACCCCTTTGTCGAAGACCTCATCGAGCAGCAGAGAGCCATTAACCGTATGGTCACCCTCACCGACCACATGATGTCAACCTCAGCCAAAGGCGTGCTCCTCTTCCCCGTCGAGGCCAAGCTCCCCGATATGAAATGGGACGAGATCACCACACGCTGGAGCGCCTGCGACGGCGTGATCCCCATCCGCTCAGTCGGCGCCATGCCCCAGCAGATGACCACCGGCAACTTCCAGGGCGGAGTGGCCCAAGTGCTCGCCACCCAGCTCGAGCTCTTCCGCCTCACCTCCGGAGTCTCAGCCGTGCTCACCGGCCAGGACGTCTCCGCCTCGCGCGGCGCCACCATGTACGAGCACCAGGTCAGCAACAGCGTCGTGGCCATCGCCGACCTCCTCGAATCCTTCGCCTCCCTCATCGCCCTCCGCAACTCCAAACTCAAAATCTAACCAAAAAAAATTCGTTTAATCCGTTTAATCCGTTGTTTTTTACATTCAAAAACCTTGTTCGCCTGTACTCCTGTTTAAAAAATCCCCCAAATCCTTGTTCTCCTGTTCTCCTGTTGAAAAATTCCCCACAAAAATTCGTTTAATCCGTTTAATCCGTTGCTTTTTACATTCAAAAACCTTGTTCGCCTGTACTCCTGTTTAAAAAATCCCCACAAAACAAAATCCGTTTAATCCGTTTAATCCGTTGTTTTTTGCCTTTTATCAATCTTCTTAAACTTAAAATTCTATGAAAATTTACATCTCAAAAATTATCAATCAAATGATGGCGCAATCGGCCATGGCAGCCGTGCTCAACGATGAAAAATGCGCCTCCCTTCTCACCCCCGACCATGAGTCCCTGCTCCGCTTGATAGTCCGACAGGAATGTTGCCGCTTTGGCCTGTCGCTGGGTCGCTATCTCGACGATATCGACCTTGACGACGACTCCAACGACGACACCCTCTCCTTCGTCTTCTCCGACCCCAAGGCCGACTCCGACCCCACGCTTGCCGAGCAGCTCCACACCCTCCTGGCCTCCGCCACCCTCGGCAGTGCCCTGTGCAGCTCCGGCATCCCCGAAGGCGAACATTTCACCGCCCTGGCCGATGGCGGCTTGTGCCTCTTCATCGCCCGGCTCACAGGTCTCCCCCGTCCCCTCCGCTCCTCCCGCTACTGACCCTCCCCCCCGGGGGGAGGAGGCCGCGGATCGCCCGTTATGAAACGCCGTCAGAACAAATTCGGGGCCCGTGGTGTTAGGATTATATATTATATGTGTAATCGCGCTCCGGCGCAAAAAAATTCTGTTGTCGTGTACGTTTCTTCTATTATTCCCTCGCACGCCATCGCTCAATGGCTGCAAAATATCATAGTAAAGTTTCTGAGCCTCATCGGTTTAGGCTCTAATCATAATGTGGAGCAGGTGCTCTACGTGGTGGTGGTCTTCGCCGTGTCGCTCCTGGTGGGCTGGGGGCTGAGGCGGTTGATCCTGTGGCTGGCCCACAGCTGGGTGAGGGTGCGCCACACCAACGCCGGCGACCTGCTGCTGCAGATGCACACCCTGACCAAGTGCTCCCACGTGATCACTCCCCTGGTGTTTCTGGCCTTTGTGCCCTTTGCCTTCCACAAGGAATCGCTGATGCAGACCATCGTGCTCCGCGGTGCGCTGGTTTATGCCGTGGTGGCCTTCTGCTACGGGCTTTCGGCCGTGCTGGCCTACATCTTCCGGCGCATCAACGACAAAGCCAACACGCGCAACCTCCCCATGGACGGGGTGCTGAATCTGGCCATTGGCATCGTGTGGCTTCTGGCGGCCATTGTGTGCATCTCGATTGCGGTGAACCGCAGTCCGGCGGTGCTTCTCACAGGCCTTACGGCTTTTGCCGCCGTGCTGATGCTGGTGTTTAAGGACACGATCTTGGGATTCGTGGCCGGCCTGCAGATGGCCCAAAACGATATGCTGCACGTGGGCGACTGGATCGTGGTGCCCGGCACCGACGCCAACGGCGTGGTGGAGTATGTCTCGCTCTCGACGGTGAAGGTGCGCAATTTCGACAACACCATTGTGACGGTGCCACCCTACACCCTGGTGTCGCAATCCTTCCAGAACTGGCGAGGCATGACCGAGAGCGGCGTGCGCCGCATATGCTATACGCTGACGATGGCGCCTGACTCTGTGGTGCCTGCTTCGGCTGAAATGACATCCTCCCTGGAGAGCCAATTCCCTCTCCTTAAGCAATTTGCGGGAACTCTGAAAAGCGGAGAGCAAGTGGCCTGCGCCGGCGGAGCAGCTCCCTGGAACGGCTCCATGCTCACCAATCTCGGCCTTTTCCGCGCCTACCTTGTGGGCTTCCTGCTTCAGGACAAGCACATATCGCCCGAGCCCAACCTGATGGTCAATATCACCAATCCCACCCCCCACGGGCTGCCCATGCAGGTCTATTGCTTCGTGAACACCACCGACTGGCTGGCCTACGAAGGCATCAAGAGCGCCCTGATCGAGAAAGTGGTGACCGACGCCCGCGTCTTCGGCCTTGAGATCACCGACGTCACCGACATCACCGTCAAAAACCACTAACTTGACTGGGAGGCCCACGGCGGCTCGCCGTGGGCATTGGGATAAAAAATACGGATTTCACGGATTATCAAGTGTAGGGTCGCCACTTGTGGCGACTTGACTGGGAGGTCGAGGGCGGCTCACCCTCGACAAAACACCAACGCATAAGGCAGATACCCCGCCCGGGGCAACTTAACCGGGCGAGCGAGGATTCGGAAATTTTTTGTATCTTTGCCGGTGATATGCAAAAGGAAGTACAACTGAAGAATTTCCTGCGGGCGGCTGCGTGGATTGCTGTGTGCGCGGCAGCTTTGGCTGTGCGCTATCTGGAGCCTTTTCCGGCCTTATGGGTGTCAAGCGACATGCACGACTGGGTATTTCCCTGGATTCGCGCTATCAGCGAGCAGGGATGGGATATTTATGGTACAGCCTTTACCAACTATGCTCCGGCCTACACCTACCTGCTCTGGCCCGTGGCTCAGCTCCCGAGCCGGCTATGGTTGTCGGGCACCAAGTGCATATCCATCGGTTTTGACATCGTGATGGCCGTGGCCGTCTATTGGATAATTTCTACGCTCCTGAAGGGGCGCCCGGGGCAGGACAGGCCCAATGCGCCTTGGTTGGGAGCCGCCGTAACACTTTGGTTGCCAACCGTCTGGATGAATTCAACAGCATGGGGGCAGTGCGACAGCATTTGGGCTGCGTTTTGCCTGCTTTCGCTGCTGGCATATCTGAGAAATAGCCCGGTTTGGGCGATGATATGCTTTGCCTTGGCCTTATCGGTCAAGCTCCAGGCTGTGTTTTTTTCTCCGGTGGTGCTGTTGATGCTTCTGAGCGGGAGGGGCCGGTGGTGGCAGCTGGTGCTGGTGCCGGCGGTGTATGCGCTTACGTGCTTGCCCTGCGCATTGGCCGGGCGCGAGTGGGGTGATTTGGCAGGAATCTATCTCAGTCAATACTCCGATCAGCCCTTCTGGACTCACAACAGCGCCTCGATATGCTATCTCTTGCGCCTTTGGCCTTACAACGAGACGGTCGGGATGGTGATTGTGGCGGTGGCAATCGTCGCGATGCTGTGGATCGTGGTGAAGGCTTGGAAGAGACTTTCAGCCCTGTCCGAGCAAGAGCAGAAGGAGCTTACGGTGGGGTTTGCGGCCTTTTGCGCCGTGGCCATTCCGTGGGCCCTCCCGATGATGCATGAGAGATACTTCTTTCTTGGCGATGTGCTCACGGCCTTGTGCGCCGTGTATTTCGCCACGCGCCGGTGGATATGGACAGCGGTGTGTGTGGAAGTGGCCTCGGCCATTAATGTGGTGTGGTACCTGACCTACTTGGGCGCATTATTCCGCCCGGAGCTCTCCTTACGATACACCAACGTGCCGCCGCTCGTGCTCGTGACCATTGCAATTTATTTAATGTGCAAGCGCCCGAGGGCAGCGCTCGTGGACGCCAACAACTGAAGATATGACCTTGAGCAAGATATCCCAAACCATGCGCAGCGCCCTGGGGCGCCGGAGGTTGACGCCGTGGCTTATCGCGGTGACAGCCGCCGGATTGGCCATAAGATTCCTGCCCGGATTTTTAGCCCTGACGACCTCAGACATGGAGTATTATCTGCTCCTTTGGGAGGGATTCATCCATGAGCACGGGGCAGCAGCCTATGCAGAGGTCTTCTCAAATTATGCACCGCTTTACACCTACCTGATGGGCCTCGTAGCCCTCCTTCCGGAGGAATTGTGGAGCTTTGGCATCAAGCTCGTCTCGATATGCGGCGACGTGGTGCTGGCTTGGGCCGCAGGCGCCGTGGTGGCCGCGGCGGGGTGGCAACTCCCCGCCCGGGTGAGCGTTAACCTCAGATGGGCCACGGCGGCTGCGGTGATGTGGCTGCCCACGGTGATGATGAATTCGGCCATGTGGGGGCAGTGCGACGTGTTCTGGACCTCCTGCTGCATGCTCTCGCTGTGGTGCTTCCTGCGCCGGAGGCCCGTGGCGGCGATGCTGTGGTTTGGCGTGGCTGTCTCCTTTAAGCAGCAGGCCATATTTTTCTCGCCCGTGGTGCTGGTAATGCTCCTGTTGGGGCGGGCCCGGTGGTGGCAGTTGGTGCTGGTGCCGGCGGTGTATGCGCTTACGTGCGTGCCCTGCGCTCTGGCCGGACGCGAGTGGGAATCGCTTTTGAACGTCTACGTAGAGCAGCGCCACACATCGATAGACTGGTGGGCCCACGCCCCCTCGCCGTATCTTTTCATCCGCCACATGCCGTATTCGCCAAAAAAGGCGCTGGCGATAATGTGGGCAGTGGGGGTGTTCACGCTCGTGCTGTGCATTGTGGTCGCGCGGCGGATGCGCAAGATGAACCGGCGGGATCAAGTGCGGTTGATCCTGGTTTTTACAGCCTTTTGCGGGGTATTCTACCCTTACGTGCTGCCGATGATGCACGAGCGGTATATGTACCTTGGCGACATCGCCACCCTGGTGGCGGCCATCGCGCTGTGGCGCAGCCGATCAATGTGGTTGGCCGCCCTGTGCACACAATGCGCCTCCGGGATTGCCGTCGGGAGCATTCTTAAGCAGAAATTTGAGGTGGCCGGGGTGCTGGAGACCGCGGTCGCTTTTGCCACAGTCGCCCTGGCCATCCTGGCGATTATGTTATATAGATCCCGATTAAACCCGATAAATCCCGATGAATCCCGTTAAATCCCGATTAAAACCGTTAAATCCCGATTAAACCCGATAAATCCCGAAAAAAAACCCAATGATTGATTTCACAAATATAGCGCGGATGCGATATGCGCGGCGGGCGCGGCAGCTGAGAGAGATGTCGGCCTCTACGGCGGCCACTGAGGCTGTGCAGCGACGCGTGCTGGATTTTCTGCTCTCGCAGGGTCGGCTCACGCGCTACGGCGCCGAGCATGGCTTCGATGCCATTTCCGGCTACGATGACTTCCGACGCAGGGTGCCCATCGTGCAATACGAAGACATCCGCCCTCTGGCCATGCGCATGGTGGAGGGGGAGCGGGATGTGCTCTGGCCGGGGAGAAGCATGCGTTTTGCTCAGAGCTCCGGCACCTCCGGGGGCAAGAGCAAATACATCCCCATCACCCCCAGAGCGCTGAAAATGAACCACTTCGCCGGGGCTGCCGACGCCATGATCTCATACCTCGACCACAATCCCCACTCGCGCATCTTCTCGGGCAAGGCCTTTATCCTCGGGGGCAGCTACGCCAACGCTCTCTCCCTGCCGGTGGGGGTGAAGGTGGGCGACCTCTCGGCCACCCTGATTGACTGCATCAACCCTGTGGTGAATCTCTTCCGCATCCCTGACAAGAAAACGGCCCTGCTGGAGAGCTGGGAAGAGAAACTTCCGCGCCTGATCGAGGCTGCGGCCGGGGCTAATGTGACCAACCTCTCCGGGGTGCCGTCGTGGTTTCTGACCGTGCTCAAGGGCGTGCTGGAGCGCACCGGAGCGCAGACCATCCACGATGTATGGCCCAACCTTGAGGTCTTCTTTCACGGAGGCATCGCCTTCGGCCCCTACCGCGAGCAATATCGCGAAATCACCGACCCGGAGCGCATGCACTATGTCGAGACCTACAACGCCTCAGAGGGCTTCTTTGCCATCCAGGACCGGCCGGAGAGCGGAGCAATGCTGCTGCTCACCGACCGCGACGTATTCTATGAATTCCTCCCCTTGAGCGAGCTTGACAAGCCTGAGCCACAGGCACTTGCTGCATGGGAGGTTGAGGCCGGGCGGACGTATGCGCTGGTGATCACATCATCCAACGGCCTGTGGCGCTACCTCATCGGCGACACCGTGCGCATCGAGAGCACCGCCCCCCTGCGCATCACCATCGCCGGGCGCACACAGAGCTTTATCAACGCCTTTGGCGAGGAGCTGATGGTCTACAACGCCGACCGTGCCATCGAGCGGGCGTGTCGGGAACTGGGATGCGCGGTGGCGAATTACACGGCCGGTCCGCAGTTCAGCTCCAAGGGGCAAAAGGCGCATCATAGGTGGGTGATCGAATGGTCGCGCCCCCCCGAATCCGTTGAGGCCTTTGCGGCATCCCTTGATGGCCACCTGCAAGCCGAAAACAGTGATTATCAGGCCAAAAGGACCGGTGGAATCTTCCTTGGAGAGCCTGAGATCATAAGCGTAAGGGCCGGGACTTTTGACCGCTGGCTCGCGCGCACCGGCAAGCTCGGCGGCCAGCGTAAGATACCGCGGTTGAGCAATACGCCCGATCTGGTGGATCAGATGCTCGCACTAAAGAATTCCTCAGAGAACTCTGAAAACTCTGAAAACTCTGAAATCCCCCAAACTCCTAACTAAAATATTGTCGAGGGCGAGCCGCCCTCGACCTCCCGGTCAAATACTAACTAAAAAATAACGGACGCACCATGGTGCGTCCCTACAAATAATCCTAACTAATTATGCGTTTTCTCTCATCACTTCTTCTGCTTCTGTGCTTCGCTGCGCGAGCCGAAGTAAAGTACGTGTTCTATTTTATCGGCGACGGCATGGGCATGGGTCCGGTGATGACCACCCAGGCTTACCTGCGCCAAGTGCAAGGAAATTCTGACGGGCTGGTAATGAGCCAGTTGCCTGTGGCATCGATGGCGATGACCTACAGCGCGTCGTCGCCCGTGACCGACTCCGCAGCGGCCGGTACCGCCCTGTCAACGGGCACGAAAACCAACAACGGAATGCTCGGTGTGGATCCCGACAGCAGCGCCGTGACCTCAATTGCCCGGATGCTGAAAGACGAGGGCTGGGGCGTGGGCGTCGTGACCTCCGTGGCCCCCGACGACGCCACTCCGGGGGCTTTTTACGCCCATGTGCCCTCGCGGTCGCAATACTATGAAATCGGGGTGCAGGGCGCCGAGTCGGGGTATGACATCCTGGCCGGGGCCGGTCTGCGTCGCGAAAAAGACAAGAAAGGCAACCCCACCGACCTGGTGGAGCGCTTCCAAGAGGCCGGGTATCAGATCCTGCGCGGTCCGGCCGACATCCCCTCGGCCTCCGCAGCCAAGATCCTGCTGCTCAACACTCCCGGTGTGAGCCACAACAACAATATCAGCTACACCATCGACTCTGTGGCCACTGCCCTGACCCTGCCACAGATCACCGCCACGGCCATTGAGCACCTGCAGCGCGTGAGCCCCGAGCGGTTTTTCCTGATGGTTGAGGGCGGAAACATCGACCACGCCCTGCACGCCAACGACGGCGGCGCAGCTGTAAAGGAAATCCTCAATTTTGACCAAGCCATAGCCTTAGCGTATGAAATCTACAATGCCCACCCCGAGGAGACCCTCATCGTGGTCACGGCCGACCACGACACCGGTGGCATGGCCCTGGGCAACGGCTATCGCCACTACGAGGCAGATTTGCAATACATTGATTATCAGTGCATTTCCAAGGATAAATTTAGCGAGCAATGTAGAGCACTGGCCAAGGAGGGCACCCCGACGTGGGAGGACATGAAGGAAATCCTGACCTCGCAGCTGGGACTTTATGGCGCCGTGCCTGTGGATGAGAAGCAAGACGCCTACCTGCAGCAGCTCTTCACCGACACCTTCCTCAACCACACGGCCTCCGACACCAAATCGCTCTATGCCGACTACAACGCCTTTGCCGGGGGCGTGTACAAGACGCTGAACGACATCGTGGGCATCGGCTTCACCACCACGCACCACAGCGGCAACCCCGTGCCCGTCTTTGCCGCCGGCCCCGGTGCTGAAATCTTCGCTCCGGTGAACAATAACTCCGAAATTCCCGGCAAGATCCTCCGCATCCTTGGCCGCTGAGCCGCGCCGGCTGAGAAATCAATTTTAGCCTTCCGGTTGTTGTAGCTGTATATTTATTATCGATACTATTATGATCAGAGGAGTTTTGTTTTTATTGATGCTGTGGCCGCTGATGTGCGCGGCGCAATGGCAAGAGGATATTCTGGGCGACGGATATGAGATGCGATACGTAGACCAAGGCTCGGATTATAGCGGCAAGGTGCGCTCCACGGTGGTGCGCAAGCTCTCGCCGTGCGCCTCGGAGAAGGCGGTGCTGTATGTGCACGGCTACAATGATTATTTCTTCCAAAAGGAGATGGGCGACCGCCTGGTGGATTCGTGCTATAATTTCTACGCCGTGGACCTGCGCAAGTACGGCCGCTCTCTGATGCCGGGGCAGAAGATGTTTGAGGCCCGCGACATCAAGGAATATTACGCCGACATCGATTCGGCCCTGGCCATAATGAAGGCCGACGGCATCCGCGACGTGAAGCTCATGGGCCACAGCACCGGCGGCCTCGTCACTTCCTGCTACATGGCCGAGCAGCCCGACAGCATCGTTTCGGCTCTGATTCTCAACAGCCCGTTTCTGGACTGGAACAAGAGCGCCTTCATGCGCAAGGCGCTGATCCCGATGGTGAGCGGTGTGGGCAAAATCCTGCCCAAGATCTCCATCAGCAACGGCAAGAGCACGGCCTACGGCGAGAGTCTGCTGGCCGACCACCACGGGGAGTGGACCTACAACACCGATTGGAAGACTCTCTATCCGCGCAAGGTAAACGCCGGTTGGATTCGGGCCATCGACCGCGCCCAGGCCAAGCTGCAGAAGGGCAACGTCATTGACGTGCCGGTGCTTCTGATGCATTCCGACAAATCGGTCTCGGGAGATGAGTGGACCGAGGATTTTCAGCACGGCGATGCCGTGCTCAACGTGGAGCACATCTCCCGTTACGGTAAAGCGCTCGGCACCAAAGTGGAAGAGGCGGTAATCCCCGACGGCCTCCACGACCTGATCCTCTCCGCCCCCGAAGCCCGCGAGAAAGCCTACTCCGCCATCTTCAATTTCCTCGCCTCCACC
>CAZNRK010000034.1:0-22979 GCA_964575435.1 uncultured Bacteroides sp. | reverse complement strand
TGTGCCGGCAGCCACCTACGATATCGTCATTGACCCCAAAATGGCTTTCGGCACCGGCCACCATGCCACCACCTCGCAGATTATCAGCTACTTGCTCTCCCTCGACCTCTCCGGCCGCGCTGTGATAGATATGGGCACGGGCACAGGCATACTGGCCATCCTCAGCGCCATGCGCGGAGCCGAAAAGGTCACCGGTATTGAAATCGACGCTTTCGCCTACGCCAACGCTCTTGAAAACATCGCCCTCAACGGCCACTCGGAAATCACCCTTATCAACGGCGACGCTTCGGCCTTGCAGGATGTGGCGCCGGCCGACGTCTTCATCGCCAACATCAACCGCAACGTAATCACCGCCGATCTCCCCCGCTATGCCGACCGCCTGGTCAAAGGCGGCTCGATGGTCCTGAGCGGATTTTATGAATCAGACATCCCTGTGATCATGGAGGCCGCCGAGCCCCTGGGCCTGGAGCAGGTGAGCCACACAGTGCAAGGCGACAACTGGACCTGTCTGCATTTAATCAAGAACGCATGAAGCACCTGATATTCATCCTCTTATCCCTTATCGGCATCTCTGCTGCAGCTGCCGGGCCGGCAACCGATGCCGTCGCCACCGCGCAGTGCCGGCCGCGAGCTTTCGCCTGGGGCGTGGAGCTCACGGGCAACGTCGACATGGACTGTCAGGACATGTCGTCGATCGCCTTCAACGCATATTTCGGCATGAAAGCCCCCACGGTGCCCATCCTCGGTGTGGGCACGGGCGTTAACGTCCCGGTGTCGAATTCCGCACGCTCGATTCCGATTTTTGCCGTGGTGCGCACTAATTTCACCACTCACCAATCGCTCTGCTTCCTGGATATGCGCGGCGGCCTCTCGGTCAATTATCTTGAAAACGACAAGCGCCAAACGGGTGGATATTTCTCGGCCGGCATTGGTGTAAACCTGGCTCGAAGCTCAAAATTTCAATCCTACCTTATAGTGGGATATTCATTTTACGAACGCAAAAACTATCTCGACGCCGACGATGCCACCGTTGAGCTCCCCTCGCTCCACCTGGCCACAATCCGCCTCGGCATCAGCTTCTAAAACTATGACCCTCAAGAAATTACTCATCCTTTTCCTCCTCCTGGCCGCCCCTGCAGCAGCCAAGGCTCAGGATAAGCAGTACAGGTTCCAGATCGGCGACTTCACGGAAGTGACTGTTGTCGACAATCTGAAGGTGGAATATCGCTGCGTGCCCGACTCGGCCGGCGTGGCCGTTTTTTACGCAAATCCGGCCTACGTCTCCGACCTGTCGTTTGACCTCAAAAAGTCAAAGCTCAAAATCGAAAACGACGGCGAGCAGCCCGATTCCATATTCTCCAACATCATCATCTACAGCTCTGCGCTCACTTCGGCCACCAATTGGGGCGACAGCACCCTCACAGTCGTCTCTCCGCCTCCTACAGCCAAATTCAAGGCCAAGGTCATCGGCAACGGCTCGGTGGTGGTGAAAAACGTCCAAGCCACGAATGTCTCGGCCACAGTGCAGGCCGGCAATGGTCGCATCTTCCTCTCGGGCAAGGCCCACACGGCCTCGCTGCGCTTGATGAGCGTGGGCAAGATCGAGGCAGGTTCTCTGGTTGCATCGATTGTCAGATGCAGGATGTATGGCACCGGCTCGATTGACTGCACCCCCGACGAGGAGCTCAGCGTGGCCGGCCTCACCTCCGGCACTGTCTACTATAAAGGCAACCCGAACAAGCTCGTGAACTTCGCCATCGGCGTGCACCTGATCAAGGTCGACGCCCCTAACGACTAATCCGGCGGGCATGGGGGAAGAGTCGCTGAAAGTGCGCACGGCAAGGGCCGTGAAGTGGAACGCCGTGGACCGCATCTCCTCGCAGATTCTCTATGGCATCACGGGCATCGTGCTGGCTCGACTGCTATCTCCCGTTGACTTCGGTCTGGCCGGAGCGGTCTACGTGTTTCAGGCTTTTGCCTCGCTCCTGATCGACAGCGGATTTTCTTACGCCCTGCTCCAGCGCAAGCAGCCCACGCGGCTCGACTATAGCTCCGTGCTTTGGTTCAACCTGGCCATTGCCACCACCATCTACCTCATCCTCTTTGCCACCGCGCCCCTGGTTGCGTGGTGCTTCGGTGGCGATCAGAGGCTGATACCCATTTCAAGGGTGATGTTTCTTACCTTCATCCTCAACGCCTCAGCCATCGTGCAGACCAACCGCCTGACCAAGCAGATGCACGTGCGCCCGCTGGCCGTGGCCAACGTCATCGCCCTCATCGCAGGCGGCGTCACAGGCATATGGCTGGCCCTGGAGGGCTTCGGGGCGTGGGCCATCGTCTGGCAGAGCATCGCAGTGGCGGGAGTGAAGTCGATAGTGCTTTGGCTCTCAAGCCATTGGCTACCGTTATGGCAATTCTCGATGGCCTCAATCCGCAGCTTTTTTTCCGTGGGGTCGGGCATGATGCTCACCTCGCTGCTCAACACAATATTCTCCTACATCAACTCCTTCATCATCGGCAACCGCGTGGGTCTGGCTCCCTTGGGCTATTACACACAGGCCGACAAATGGAGCAAGATGGGGGTGATGTCGATTCAGCAGACCCTCACATCATCATTCCTCCCGGCCCTCTCCGATGCCCAGGACGACCCTCAGCGCCTGTTGCGCCTGTGCTCGAAAATGAATCGCATGGCTGCATATCTGATGATGCCGTGCCTGATTGGGCTGATGCTGATGGCCGGGCCGATTTTCCACCTCTTTTTCGGTGAGAAATGGGACCTCTCGATTGCCCTTTTCGTGCTGCTGCTTGTGCGCGGAATTTTCACGATACTGTCGGCTCTTTACACCAACTACCTTTTGGCCGTGGGGCGCACCCACCGCATCGTGCGCCTTGAGGTGGTGCGCGACGTGCTCTCAATCGTGGCCTTGGCTGCTACGATTCCGTGGATAGGACTCTCCACGGCCGAAGATTTCATCCTCGGGGTGCGCGTCCTGCTTTATGGCCAAGTGGCTGCAGCAGCGGTGGCGTGGGTGGTCACCCTTGTGGCCACATGCCGTGAACTGCAAGCGTCTCCGGGGCGCTTTTGCATGGACTTGCTCCCCTACTTCGCCCTGATGGTGATGATTGCCCCGGTGCTTTATTGGATTGCGACATCAGGCCTGCATCCGATCCTGATTCTTGGCCTGCAGATAGTTGCAGGCGCAGCCCTGTACGTTGGCATCAATGCAGCCCTGGGATCTAAGATTCAGGCCGACGCGTGGCTTTACATCAAAGGCAAGATGCGATGAAGGCGCTGAGAGTGATTTTAGCACTGATTACGGCGCTCTGCGGGGCGGCTCTTCCTCTGTGGCTTATGCGCCACGGCATTAACTACCAGGACGAGCCCTATCAGATGCTCAATGCTGCAGAATTTCTCCACACTCCGCTTGCTCCCCTGACGGCCTGGTCGGGCCACCTATGGAGCTCGTGGTTCGGATTCAATCTATTGGCTTTCAGAACGTTTGCTGTGATCTGCATGTTGCTCTCCGTGGCGATTCCGGCCGGATATATGTATCGCTGCACCCGTCGGGCCGATGTTTCATTGGCTGCTTTCGGCATAGCCTCGTTGTGGCTGGCGATGATGCCGGCCAAGGGGTATCTTTACAGTTGGGATTGCCTTTCGTGGCTCTTTATAGTGGCCATTATGGTGCTATGCGTGAGCTATTTGCGCCAACCGGGAGCGGGAAAGGCCGTGTGGATTGGTGTGGGAGTGGCTTTGGCCGCATTAGCCAGAGTGCCAAATGCTGTGTGCCTTGCCGTGGCGCTTCCTGTTGTGGCGGTTTATGCTCCAAAGGGACGAAAAATTCGATATTCACTTCTCAGCGCAGGGGCGTTTGCCTTTGTGGCAATTATCTGCATTTTCGGGATTTATGGCTCCCCTGTAGCTTACATTGAATCTCTGCGTGAAAATATCATTACGGGCCATGGCCTGCGCTATCTCCTTGAGGGTTATGAACGCTCTTACCGCGGGTTGCTCCAATTCTCCGCCTTTGCCGGAGCCATTCTTTTGGCTACTCGCATGGCACCGGGGGTTGGGAGCATGGCGGTGCTTTGCGTGACTCTGATTCCGGGATGCACTCTTCCGACCTTCCCTCTGGCCACAACGTCAATGTTTATGAGCATCGGGCTGTTAGTGGCGGCGTTGGTGCTTTCGAGGGTGGGATGGCGTGTGGGCATCATTGTGGGCGCGTTGGCTTTTTGCGCCACGGTGGGTTCTGACCTCGGATTTGAGAAAATCATTACCCTTCAAGCTGTTATCCTCCTCGGCGCCCTGTGCCACCCCCGGCGCAGGAAAGCGGGAATGCTTGGAGCGGCTGTTATGCTCGTCTTGGTGATGATGACAGAGATTCCGGCTCAAAAGGAACGCGGATTTGAAGACGCCGGCTTCGGCCACACATCTGCTTTGGTCACCTCCACGCCCTTTGCCGGAGTATTCACCACCCCCGAGCGTGCTGCAGAAATCTCTCGGCTCGATAGCGTAATCACAGATTGGCACACCCGCGGAGGCGAAGTGCTTGTTTTGGGCGACTGCTTCCATTACGCCGTCGATCTCATCTCCGGCGAGCCCCGACCCGCCTCCCTGCGCCACGTCTACCTGATTGACTATCAGAACTATTACTCCAAAGTGCAAAAGCTCATCGAGACACGCACTCCCGACTCTCCCCCCTTGCTCATCATCACCTCTCGCCCTCTGGACTGGCGCTACCCAGACGTCTCCACAGCCGCACGTCTCCCAATCCTCACAGATCTCCCCACTCTCCCTCCCACCCCCTCCTTTGACCTTTTCTTCTACCCCTAAGAAAAACCTATAGATACGTAGTTTTGTACCTTTGGCGGTCGGGCCGCACGTGACCTCCCGGTCTACCCCCTGCCAACCTCCAGTCAACTTCCCCGATATGGCTTTAGAACATATCGGCCGGTTTCGGTGTTATAATATCACACATTATTTTCTCAATTCACTCTTACACTTGAAACTTTTTATTTATGGAACTCATTCACTGGATCGTACAGACACTACGCGAAAATCCGGCAATTGCCATCTTCCTGACCATTGGTCTGGGCTTTTGGATTGGCCGATTCAAGTATAAATCCTTCTCCCTGGGCACTGTGACTTCTGTGCTGCTTGTGGGCGTATTGGTGGGCCAGCTCGACATCCCCGTGCCGGGCCCCCTGAAGCAGGTCTTCTTCCTGCTCTTCCTCTTTGCAATCGGCTACAGCGTGGGCCCGCAATTTTTTGCTTCGCTCCGCGGCTCGGGCATCAAGCAGGTGATTTTTGCTGTGGTGATGTGCGTTCTGGTGCTGGCAACCACTCTGATTGTGGCCAAGCTCTTCCACTATAATTCCGGTGAGGCCGCCGGACTTTTTGCCGGCGCTCAGACCATGTCTGCCGCTATCGGTGTGGCCGGCGACGCCATCCAGGACCTCAATGTATCGGCTGCCGATAAGACGTCCATGATCAACATTATCCCCGTGGCTTACGCCGTGACTTACATCTTCGGCACAATTGGCTCGGCTTGGATTCTTGGCACACTGGGTCCGATGCTTTTGGGCGGACTGAAAAAGGTGCGCCAACAGACCGAAGACCTCGAGCGCAGCATGAATCAAGACCCCACGGATTCTGACCCCGCGCTGGTCAGCGCCTGGCGCCCCGTGATCTACCGCGCTTACAAGGTTGAAGGCGAATATTTCGACACAGACCGCACTGTGGGCGAGGTGGAGGCCTACATGGCCTCGCAGGGCAGGCGCATCTTCGTTGAGCGTGTCCGTTCAGGCCAGGATTTAGTGTCACAGCCCGCCGCTGATGTCGTGGTCAAGAAAGGCGATGATGTGGTTCTCTCCGGCAGACGCGAATTCGTCATTGAAGATGAATCATGGATAGGCCACGAGATCTCCGACGCCTCGCTTCTCTCCTTCCCGGTTGAGCAAATCCCGGTAATGGTGGCTTCGAAGCATGTGGTAGGCATCACCGTTGGAGATTTCCGCGAGTCGCAGTACACCCGCGGTGTGATCATCGCCAACATCAAGCGTGGAGGCGTCAAAATCCCTGTGCTGGCACAGACTCGCCTCGAGCGCGGCGACATCCTCACCCTCACCGGTCCCATCGCCGACGTCAACGCCGTCGCCTCATATATCGGCTACGCCGACAAGCCCACCAACGCCTCTGATATGGTCTTCGTGGGTCTGGGCATCGCCATCGGCGCTATCATCGGCGCCATCACCGTACATTTGGGCGGCATCCCCATCAGCCTCAGCACCAGCGGCGGCGCCCTGATCGCCGGCCTCGTGCTCGGGTGGCTCCGCACCAAGCATCCCACCTTCGGACGCATCCCCGACTCTGCCGTATGGGTCTTCAATAACGTGGGTCTGAACATGTTTATCGCCGTAATCGGCATCTCGGCCGGTCCGACCTTTATCTCCGGACTGCATCAAGTGGGCTGGTCGCTCCTTCTGGCCGGAGCCATCGCCACCACAGTGCCTCTGCTCCTGGGTCTGCTCATCGGCGCTAAGATTTTCAAATTCCACCCGGCCATCAACCTTGGCTGTGTGGCAGGAGGTCGCACCACAACCGCTGCCCTCGGTGCCATCCAGGACTCCCTGCAAAGCACCGTCCCGGCCATGGGCTACACCGTCACCTATGCCATCGGCAACACCCTTCTCATCCTCTGCGGCCTGGTCATGGTCCTTGCCATGTAATGATTACTCCTAACTCCTAACTCCTCACTAACATGAAATCTCCTGTCTCAAAGAAAGAAAAAGAACTCGCGGAAATGAGTCCGTTCGAGATCAAAAATGAACTTATTAAACTTGCAAAAAAAGACGCCCGCAATTCCACAGGCCAATTCCTGAACGCCGGCCGCGGCAACCCCGATTGGATAGCAACCACTCCTCGCGAGGCCTTCTTCCTACTTGGTCAATGGGCGATAACCGAAGGCCGACGCACCTTTACCGCTGAGCCAGGCATCGCCGGCATGCCTGCAAGCGAGGGCGCCATGGACCGCCTCAAACACTTCCTTATGGTCCACTCCACAGCCCCCGGTGCCATCATGCTCCACGATGCAATCAACTACTGCACCGAAACCCTCGGCCTTGACGGCGATTCCCTTGCCTACGAATGGGCTGAAGGAATCATCGGCGACGAATATCCCACCCCGGTGCGCATCCTCGACAACACTCAGGAAATCGTGCGCGCCTACTTGGCTCAGGAGATGGGCAACAACGCCCCCGGCCTCGGCAAAGAATATGACCTCTTCGCCACCGAAGGCGGAACAGCAGCAATGTGCTATATTTTTGACTCGCTTCTGGTCAACCACCTTGTCAATCCCCACGACCGCATAGCCCTGATGACCCCCATCTTCACCCCTTATCTGGAGATCCCCGGCCTTGACCGGTACCAATTCGACGTTGTCAACATCCAGGCAAGCGAGATGAACTCTGAAGGCATGCACCTGTGGCAATACCCAGACTCTGAGCTCGATAAGCTCCGCGACCCCTCTGTCAAGCTCCTTTGCCTGGTCAACCCCTCCAACCCCCCATCCTACAAGCTCGACAAGAAGTGCCTTGACCGCATCGTGGAAATCGTCAAAAAAGACAATCCCAATCTTATGATCGTCACCGACGACGTCTACGGCACCTTCGCCAAAGATTTCCGCTCCCTGATGTATGAACTCCCGCAGAACACCCTCTGCGTCTACTCTTTCTCAAAATACTTCGGAGCTACTGGTTGGCGCCTTGCCGTGATCGGCCTTGCTAAAGACAACATATATAACGATCTCCTGGGCAACCTGCCCGAAATCCAGCGCAAAGACCTCTACAATCGCTACCGCTCCCTCACCCCCCAGCCCGAAAAGCTCCCATTCATCGACCGCCTGGTGGCCGACTCCCGAGCCGTTGCCCTTAACCACACTGCAGGCCTCTCCACTCCACAGCAAGTGCAGATGTCCCTCTTCGCCCTCTTCTGCCTCATCGACAAAGAAGGCAAATACAAGAGCGCAATGCAGGACATGATACACGGCCGCCTCGACGCCCTCTGGGACTCTGCCGGATTTAAACTCGTGGCCGACCCCAACCGCGTGGGTTACTATTCTGAAATCGACATCATGGTATGGGGCAAGAAGCTCTACGGCGAGGACTTCTGCCAATGGCTCAGCCACAACTACAATCCCCTGGACATCGTCCTGCGCCTGGCCCGCCAGACCTCGGTAGTCCTCCTCAACGGCAGCGGATTTGCCGGCCCGGACTGGAGCGTGCGCGCCTCCTTGGCCAACCTCACTAAAGAAGATTACGAAGCCATCGGCCAGGCCCTCCGCACCATCCTCGAAGGCTACCACAACGAATTCCTCTCCGCCACTTCCAAATAATCCCCTACTCTCTGATACTCATTCAAAAAAAGCGCCTCCACGGAGGTGCTTTTTTTATGAAAGGGGATGGTGGTGTGGCGGATTTTTTGTAATTTTGCAAAAACTTCTGCAAATGAATAGCAACAGCTTTGTTTCTATCGCCGATCTCAGCCGCCACCAAATCCTGGATTTGCTGCGCGTGGCTGATTTTTTTGAGCATAACCCCAACTCCAGGATTCTGGACGGGAAGCTCGTGGCCACATTGTTTTTTGAGCCGTCGACCCGCACGCGCTTGAGTTTTGAAACTGCGGTTAACCGTCTCGGGGGCCGGGTCATCGGCTTCTCTGATGCGGCCACTTCGAGCTCTTCCAAGGGCGAATCGCTGCACGACACGATCCGCATCGTGGCCAATTATGCCGATCTCATCGTGATGCGCCACTATCTGGAAGGGGCCGCACGTTATGCTTCGGAGGTGACGGATGTGCCGGTGGTTAATGCCGGCGATGGGGCGAATCAGCACCCGTCGCAGACTCTGCTTGACCTCTACAGCATCTACAAGACACAGGGGAAGCTGACTGATCTGACCATCACGATGGTGGGCGACCTGAAATATGGCCGCACCGTGCATTCCTTGATTCAGGCTATGAGCCATTTCTCGCCGCGCTTTATCTTCGTGGCTTGCGATGAGCTGCAGATGCCACGGGAGTATCTGGATTTTTGCCGCGAGCACGGTATTCCGTTTACGGTGACAAAGGATTTCTCTGCAGAGGTGATTGCGCAGAGCGACATTATATATATGACGCGCGTGCAGCGCGAGAGATTCACCGACATCATGGAGTACGAGCGCGTAAAGGATCTCTATAACCTTTCGGCGGGAATGCTCTCCGGGTGCAAGCCATCGATGCGTGTGCTCCACCCGCTCCCTCGCGTGGGAGAGATTGACTACGATGTGGATCTCACACCGTTTGCCTATTATTTTGACCAGGCCAAAAACGGCGTCTATGCCCGCCAGGCCATCATCTGCCGTGCCTTGGGCATTGATCCTATGAATTCTTGATTCTTAATCCTTTTTGACTATGACTGAGAAAAAACAACTTGCGGTGGCTGCTCTGGAGAGCGGCACTGTCATCGACCATATTCCGGCTTCGGCGCTCTTTACCGCTGTGCGCATCCTGGGGATTGAGCACCTGACCAATGCTGTGACCATCGGCAATAACCTCCCGAGCGGAAAGCTGGGAGCGAAGGGTATTATTAAGGTTGCCGGAAAGGAGTTTGATGAGGCTACGCTTAACCGCATCGCTCTTGTGGCCCCGACTGCTGTGGTGAATATCATCCGCGATTATACGGTAGTGGAGAAGCGGCAGGTGTGTCTGCCGGATGTGCTCACAAACCTTGTAAGGTGCGCCAACCCCAAGTGTATCACCAACCACGAGCCCATGCCCACGCGTTTTATCACCGTGAGCCGCGACCCGGTGGCTGTGCGTTGCCATTATTGCAACCACACCGTGATGGGCTCTGAAGCCAAGATGATATGAAGACGTGCTGGAAACCGGGCACGATGGTCTATCCCCTTCCGGCCGTGCTCGTGAGCTGCGGGCGCGGGCAGGAGCGCAATCTGATCACGGTGGCGTGGACCGGCACGGTCTGCACCGACCCGGCCATGCTCTATATCTCAGTGCGTCCTCAGAGGTATTCCTACGATATCATCCGGCGAGAAATGGAGTTCACGGTGTGCCTGACCACTGAGGCCATGGCTCGCGCCACGGATTGGTGCGGAGTGCGTTCAGGTCGGGATTTCGACAAATGGAAGCAGACGGCCCTCACTCCCGGAAAGGGCATCAAGGTGGGATGCGACTATATTGAGGAATCGCCGGTCTGCATTGAATGTCGCGTGCGGGAGATCGTGCGCCTCGGGAGCCATGATATGTTTCTGGCCGAGGTGCTCAACGTCATCGCCGATGAGCGCTATATCGATCCCGAGACCAGGGCGTTTGACCTTGCATCTTCGGGCCTCATGGCCTACTGCCACGGAGGCTATTACGCTCTGGGGCAGAAGATCGGGAAGTTTGGTTTCTCTGTACAAAAGAAAAAGAAATAACTCAAAAAAAACATATACAATCATGACTAAAGACACTGCTATCTTTGACATCATCGAGCGCGAGCATCAGCGTCAGAAAAAGGGCATCGAACTCATCGCTTCGGAGAATTTTGTCTCCGACCAGGTAATGGCCGCCATGGGCTCGTGCCTGACCAACAAGTACGCCGAAGGCTATCCCGGCCACCGCTATTACGGCGGCTGCGAGGTGGTCGATCTGGCTGAAAATCTTGCTATCTCTCGCATTAAGGAAATCTTTGGCGCGGAATATGCCAACGTGCAGCCTCACTCCGGCGCCCAGGCCAACATGGCAGTGTTTATGGCCGTGCTCAATCCCGGAGACAAATTCCTGGGTCTCAACCTCTCGCATGGCGGCCACCTCTCGCATGGCAGCCCCGTCAACTTTTCGGGCTTGATGTTCCGGGCCCTGGAATATAACGTAAAGGAGGCCGACGGACTGGTGGATTATGAGCAGATGGAGCAAGTGGCCCGTCGCGAGCGTCCTCGCCTGATCATCGCCGGCGCCAGCGCATACTCGCGCGAATGGGACTACGCCCGCATCCGCCGCTTGGCCGACGAGATCGGTGCCATCTTCATGGTCGACATGGCCCACCCGGCAGGCCTCATAGCAGCAGGCCTGCTCGACAATCCCGTGCGTCATGCCCATATCGTCACCTCCACCACTCACAAGACCCTCCGCGGCCCCCGTGGCGGTATCATTCTCATGGGCAAGGACTTCGAGAATCCCTGGGGTAAGACCACGCCCAAGGGCCAGGTGAAGATGATGTCGCAGTTGCTTGACTCGGCCGTATTCCCCGGTGTGCAAGGCGGCCCGCTGGAGCACGTGATCGCAGCCAAAGCAGTGGCCTTCGGTGAAATCCTCCAACCCTCTTGGAAGGACTACGCCCTCCAAGTGCAAGCCAACGCCCGCTCAATGGCCCAGGCTCTGATGGATAAGGGCTACAAAGTCATCTCCGGAGGCACCGACAACCACTGCATCCTCATCGACCTGCGCACGAAATTCCCCGACCTGACAGGCAAAGTGGCTGAGCGTGTGCTCGTTGAGGCTGACATCACAGCCAACAAAAACATGGTGCCCTTCGATAGCCGTTCGCCCTTCCAGACCTCCGGAATCCGTCTGGGCACTCCGGCCATCACCACCCGCGGCGCCAAGGAGCCGCTGATGGGCGAAATCGTCGAATACATCGACACCGTCCTCTCAAACCCAGAATCCGAATCCGTGATTAAGGCCGTGCGCGAAAAGGTGAATGCCACCATGGCTGATTATCCCATGTTCGCATATTGATTTATCGGCCAGCTCGGTCCTATAGGGCCACTCTGCCCGAGCATCCGCCTCTTGTAGGTTTATGAGTTTCGATTTCAAGCAATTCAGCATTGCCGACCGTCGGTGTGCCATGAAAGTGGGCACCGACGGCGTGCTGCTTGGCGCTTGGTGCGATCTGCCGCAAATATCTGACCCTTACGTGCTTGACCTGGGAGCGGGGTCAGGATTGATCGCGCTGATGATAGCCCAGCGATGCCCACTGGCCGAAATCGTGGGGGTAGAAATCGACCCGGAAGCAGCCAAGGATTGTGAGGAAAATTTCGCTCGCTCGCCGTTTGCCCGGAGGCTTAGAGCTGTCACGGCCTCAGCTGCCGATTTTATCCCTGACCGCGCTCCGGATCTCATCGTCAGCAATCCGCCATACTTCACCGGCGGAGAGCACTCCCCAAACGCCTCGCGCCGGCAGGCTCGACATCAGTCCGACTTCGGCCCCTTTGCCGCCATCGACATAGCCGCCCGCTTGCTCGCCCCCGGTGGAGAACTGGCCATGGTCACCCCCACTGACCTTGAAGCCAACCTCCTCTTCCACGCCGAGCTCAACCGCCTCACCCTGAAGCGCCTTTGCCGCGTCTCCACAATTGAAGGCCGCCCTCCCTCCCGCCTCCTCTGGCAATTCCTCCACCCCACACCACCAGCTGAACGGACGCACCATGGTGCGTCCCTACAAAATACTCCTAACTCCTCACTCCACATTCCTATCTCCATTTACTCCTCCCTCTCCATCCGCACCTCCTCCAACCTCTACACCCCCACCTACACCACCCTCACCAAAGAGTTTTATCTCAATTTTTGAAATGCTCACCATGATATGTCGGGGAAATTTGTTATATTTGCATGATATTTGTGTTTTGCCGGACCTGTGGCTTGTTGCGGTAGGCAAAACGGACTTTTTTCTGACGTTCTTTTAACCATGAGTGAGGATCTTTTTTTAGATATTGAAGCCACCGGTGCTGACCCCGGTTATGATGAAAACGACATTACGACGCTCAACTGGCAGGAGCATCTGCGCAAGCGCCCTACAATGTATATCGGCGCTGTGGGCGATGGCTCGAACCCCGACGATGGCATCTATGTGCTTGTTAAAGAAGTGATTGACAACTCCATCGATGAGTTTTCAATGGGCTTTGGCAAGCAGGTGATCATTGACATCACCGAGGAGGGACGCGTCACGGTGCGCGACTTTGGTCGCGGTATTCCCTTGGGAAGCCTGGTGGCTGCAGTGTCGACTATGAACACTTCTGGCAAGTTTGAATCCAAAGCATTCAAAAAATCTGTCGGCCTCAACGGCGTGGGCCTCAAGGCTGTCAACGCGCTGTCGGTGGATTTTGAGGCCACGGCTGTTCGCGACGGCCAGAAGAAAACCGTAAGGTTCTCGCGCGGCGTGCTGCTGAGCGAGAGTCCGGTTGAGCCAACCGACGAGCCTAACGGCACTCGCATTTCCTTCCTCCCTGACGGGGATGTTTTCCCCAACTATAAGTTTGTGGCTGAGTATGTTGAGGCTTTGGTGAAGAATTTTTCGTTCCTCAACACAGGCCTGGCCTTCATCTTCAACGGCAAGAAATACATCTCGCGCCACGGCCTTGTCGACCTCCTTGCCGAGAACATGGACAAGGAACCTCTCTACCCCATAATCCACCTCAAAGGGGAGGATATCGAGGTGGCCATTACTCACGCCAAGCAGTACGGCGAGGAGTTTTACTCCTTTGTCAACGGTCAGAACACCAAGCTCGGTGGCACACACCTGGCTGCCTTCAAAGAGTCTGTGGCCAAGACGATCAAGGATTTCTTCAATAAGGATTTTGAATATCAAGACGTGCGCTCGGGCATGGTGGCGGCCATCGCCATCAAGGTGCAGGAGCCACAGTTTGAGAGCCAGACCAAGGTGAAACTTTCCTCGCGCGATATGGGGCCCGAGGGGCCCACAGTGGCTCGATTTATCGGCGATTTCGTAAAAACCGAATTGGACAATTACCTGCATCGCAACCTTGAAGTCGCTGACGTGATTTTGAAGAAGGTACAGGAAAGCGAACGCGCCCGCAAGGCCATGGCCGGCGTCACGAAGCTCGCTCGCGAAAAGGCAAAAAAGAATAATGTGCACAACAAGAAGCTCTTCGACTGCACCGTACACCTCACAGATGGCCGGGCAAGCGAGGAGCTGCGCAACGCCTCGTCGATATTCCTCACTGAGGGCGACTCGGCAGCCGGATCTATCACGCAGATTCGCGATGCACGCACCCAAGCCGTATTCTCGCTCCGCGGTAAGCCAAAAAACACCTACGGCCTGACCAAGGAAATCATGTACCGCAACGACGAATTCAACATGCTCCAGGCTGCTCTTGACGTGGAGGATGGCATCGACGGATTGCGTTACAATAAAATCATAATCGCCACGGATGCCGACGTCGATGGCATGCACATTCGCCTTCTGCTCCTGACTTTCTTCCTGCAATTCTTCCCGGATTTGATCAAGAAGGGCCACGTCTACGTGCTGCAGACTCCGCTATTCCGCGTGCGCTCGAGCAAGGCACAGAAAAAGCGCAAAAAGGATGCCGACGACGAGACCATCTACTGCTACACCGACGCTGAGCGCCAGGCGGCAATCGCGCATTTCGGCTCTGACGCTGAGATCACACGATTTAAAGGCCTTGGCGAAATCTCCCCCGAGGAGTTTCGCGGTTTCATCGGTCCGGATATCCGTCTTGACCGCGTCACGCTGAGAAAAGAGGACCATGTGGCTTCCCTGCTGGAATTTTACATGGGTAAGAATACCGCTGAGCGTCAGAATTTTATCATTGATAACCTCGTCATCGAAGACGACTCTGAAGTGGAGATTGAAAAATGAAAACAGCACTGTTTGCCGGCACGTTTCGCCCTTTCACCATCGGCCATGCCGACATCGTGGACAGAGGTCTGAAGGTGTTTGACCGCGTGGTCATCTGCCTTGGGGTCAACTTCGACAAGCCCGGCTCAGAGGCTGAGGTTGACCGTCGTGTTGATGAAATCCGACGCATCTATGCCTCAGAACCTCGGGTGGAGGTCGTGGCCTTTTCAGGCCTGACAGTCGACGCTGGCCGCCGCTTTGGCGCCGATGTGCTGCTGCGCGGGGTGCGCTCTGCCAAGGATTACGAATATGAGCGCGACATGGCCGACGCAAACCGCAGCATCTCCGGCCTGGAGACGGTGATTCTGGTTTCCAGGCCGGAATTGGCTTTCATCTCCTCCTCGCTCGTCAGAGAGCTCCAAGCCCACGGCCGCGACATCAGCGCATATCTCCCTCAGCCTAAGTAACCATAAGATTAACAATTGATTATAAACAGAATATGAAAAGATTCACACACTTTTTTTTGGCCATCGTCCTTGCTTTCAGCGTCTCGGCCCGCTCTGATGAGGAGCAGTTCAGTCCGGCGCAGAAGCTGGGATTTGCCAACTACATTATCGATAATTTTTACGTAGAGCCTGTCAATGGCGACACCATTGTGCAGGAGGCCATCGTGGCAATGCTTAAGACTCTCGATCCTCACTCGCAATATTCCACCCCGGCCGAAACCAAAGACCTCACCCAACCTTTGGAAGGTAAATTCTCGGGCATCGGCATTCAGTTTAATATGGGCACGGATACGGTCTATGTGATCCAGACCGTGGCCGGTGGTCCCAGCGAGAAGGTTGGCATCCGTCCCGGCGACCGCATCATCCAAGCCGACGATTCGGTGATTGCCGGCAAGAAGCTCCCCAATTCGGCCGTTATGAAAATGCTGCGTGGCGACAAGGGCACCAAGGTGCGCCTGAAAGTGAAGCGCCCGGGTGTGGCAGAATTGATTGATTTTGTCGTAACCCGCGATGACATACCCATTTACAGCGTGGATGAGACCTATATGGCCGCCCCGGAGGTGGGATATGTGCGTCTGAGCCGCTTTGCCGAAGATTCGGGCAAGGAAGTGGCAGAGGCCATTGACAAATTGCGCAAGCAAGGCATGAAAAAGCTCATACTTGACCTTGAGAGCAACGGCGGAGGATACTTGCAAGCAGGCGTTGAAGTGGCTTCACTCTTCCTGCCGAAGGGCGCGCCGGTGGTGGCAACGAAAGGCCGTGCCGACGCCTCGGAATTCTCCGCAATGTACAGTCAGCCCTATTTCGACGGCCCCCTGGTGGTGATGGTCGACCAGACTTCGGCATCTGCTTCCGAGATCGTGGCCGGAGCCGTGCAAGACAACGACCGAGGCACGATTGTGGGGCGTCGCACTTTCGGCAAGGGCTTGGTGCAGAGGCCGTTCCCGATGCCTGACGGTTCGATGATTCGTCTCACCGTTGCGAAATATTACACCCCCTCAGGTCGCTGCATCCAGCGCCCCTACGAGAAGGGCAAGAGTGAGGAATACTACCTTGACCTGCTCACACGCATGAACACCGGCGAGCTCTTCCACGCCGACAGCATAAAGGTTGACAAATCCCTGGCCTACCGCACCTTAAAAAAAGGCCGGACGGTCTACGGCGGCGGAGGCATCGTGCCGGATGAGTTTGTGCCCGTCGACACCTCGCGCTATTCGGTCTACTATCGCGACCTCGTGGCCAAAGGGTCTCTGAATCAGTTCGTTCTGGGCTACATCGACGCCAATCGCGACAATCTTTTATCCCTCTACCCCACCGAGGATGATTTCTACTCCCACTTCAGCGTTTCACCTGAAATGATTGAGGAATTGGTCAAAAAAGGCGAGGCCGACGGCGTGGAGCCAAACCCCGAACAGCTTGCCACCTCCCGCGTGCTCATCGAGGCCATCGTCAAGGGTCTTTTTGCCCGTGACCTCTACAAAGACGGCAGCTACTCGCGCGCCGTCAATCCCCTTAACCCCGTCTACCTCAAAGCCCTTGAGGTCTTGCAGCAATAACTCCCAACTCCCAACTCCTAACTCCTAACTCCTAACTAAAAAATATGGACGTAACTCTTATCCTTATCATCGCGGGCGCGGCCATCCTCCTTGGCCTCTTCTTCTATTACTGCCCGTTTTTCCTCTGGATTTCAGCCCGAGTGAGCGGCGTGCATATCTCGCTGCTGCAGCTGGTGCTGATGCGCATCCGTCAGGTGCCGGCAGCGGTGATCGTGCGTGCTCTGATCGAGGCCCACAAGGCAGGCCTCAACGACGTGAACCGCGACGACCTCGAGGCCCACTATCTGGCCGGCGGCAACGTCGAGAAGGTGGTCCACGCTCTGGTCTCCGCCTCCAAGGCCAACATCGACCTCGGATTCAAAATGGCCACAGCCATTGATCTGGCCGGGCGCGATGTGTTTCAAGCCGTGCAGATGAGCGTAAACCCCAAAGTGATTGACACTCCGCCCGTTACAGCAGTGGCAAAAGATGGCATCCAGCTCATCGCCAAGGCTCGTGTCACGGTTCGCGCCAACATCCGCCAACTCGTGGGCGGTGCGGGCGAAGACACCGTGTTGGCTCGTGTGGGCGAAGGCATCGTATCCTCGATCGGCTCAGCCGAGAGCCACAAGCAAGTGCTTGAAAACCCCGATTCCATCTCCAAGCTCGTGCTCAAAAAAGGCCTCGACTCGGGCACTGCCTTCGAGATTCTCTCTATCGACATCGCCGATATCGACATCGGCCGCAACATCGGCGCCGCTCTGCAAATCGACCAAGCCAACGCCGACAAGAACATCGCCCAGGCCAAGGCTGAAGAGCGTCGCGCCATGGCCATCGCCCTTGAGCAGGAGATGAAGGCCAAAGCAGAGGAGGCTCGCGCCAAGGTAATCGAGCAAGAGGCCGAACTGCCCCGCGCCATGGCCGAAGCCTTCGTAAAAGGCAACCTCGGCATCATGGATTATTACCGCTTGCGCAACGTGCAGGCCGACACCGACATGCGCCAGTCGCTCAGCAAATAATCCATCCCCCTAAATGGCATCAATCCCGACGGCTACGAGTGCCGGTGAGGCCGCCTCACCGGCCTCCGAATCGCATCATCGCCCCGGCACGGGTGTGAGAATAAATCTCGCGCTCATGGCCGTGGCGAGCATGCTCGCAGGTGCGGGGTTTTTCATGATGCCGATTTTCAACGACGACATCTGGTACTCGTGGTTCTGGCGCCCATGGCTCGAAGGGCGCGACCAAGACATCCTGCACACCGCCCTTACTGCGATCAAGGACAAATACCTATGGGAGAACGCCAGGCTGGGCAATGTGCTGATGATTTTCAACGTCTTCATCCCCCATTGGATCTTCCACCTCATCTCCACCATCGCGCTCTTCGCCATCTACCGGCTCGGAGCTGCGTTGGGCGGATTTCTGCGGTCCATGGCGCGTTGCACCCTCTGGGTTGGGGCTTTTCTGGTGATTTTCCCATGGATAGACCAGATCTATCTGATTGATTTTCAAATAAATTACCTGTGGACCACTGCCATGGCTCTTGGCGTGGTGTATATGCTTTTGAAAGGCGCCGGGAGCGATGCGGCTCTGTGGGGCTTGGGCCTGCTTACTGCCTTGTGGCACGAAGCCTTCGGAGCCTCGCTGATTTGCGCGGTAGTGGCCTTAATGCTCATTTATCCCGGATTTCGCTGCCGGCGGGTGCAGATTCTGCTCGTGGCCCTCGCCATCGGTGTGGCATACCTATACGCTCCTCGTATCGGGCAGCCGTCAAGGATTTTCTTTTCCGGACGGGCAGTTATTTGCCTCCCTTTTGTCCTCCCGGCTGTGGCTTTTGCCGGGATGTTGACTTGGAAATCCCTGAAAGCCAAAAAGTTGAAGCCTTCGCCATTAATGCTCGTGCTGCTGACCTGTTCGGTGGTCAACGCGGGATTTTTGCTACTTTTTCCCTTTGGGCCGCGAGTGGCCAGCCTGAGCGTAACAGCTGCGTTGATTGGAATTGTGAAGCTTTTGCCGGGCTGCCGCCGGGGGTGGGTGCGAATTGGTGCTATAACGGTCTCGTGGGCGCTGATTATCTGGCACTTAGTGGTCGTTGACATGATTTGCTACCATTCCGGGCGAGAAACACGAAGAGTGATCGCGCAATATCAGGCTAACCCTGACGCAGTGGTTTTCAGCGATCTGCCTTTGCGTGTTGAGGCGCCTTGGATTGCACTGCAAAAACCTTATTATGAGTGGTTTGCGCATAAAAGCAACACCTTTTCGATGACTCACCTTTACAGCATTGGGTATAAATGGATCAACGTTGCGCCTAAGGACCTTGAGAACTTCAGCCCGAAGGATGTAAAGCCCGTGCCGGGCACTGCAGGCGTGGGCCTGTTCGGGTCGCGGTATGTGCTGCACGTGCCGCGCCACAATCGGGATGTCCACGACGTGATGCTCGAGGTCAGCTATGCAGGCAAGCCACAGATGCGTCCTTTTTACGTGGTGCCTTTCTGGCAAGAAGCCGACGGCTCATGGTGGCTTTGGCTCCACCCCGACAATTCCTCAGTCCACGACCTCTTGCATCGGCGCCCCGATTCAATCTCTAAACCCACTCCCCACTCCTAACTCCTAACTCCTCACTGCTAACTAACTAATAGTCTCCCTCGCGTTTGCGCTTAAGCTCTTCGGGAGTGTAGCGCAGCACGGGCAAGGAGAGATTATAGTGCAAGGCGAGCCAGCGCAGCACGATGATCACCCCGCCGCATATGCTCTGCGCGGCCACAGGGCTCCAGTGCAGGGCCATCGCTCCCCAATAGGCCAGGCCGCCGGCCATGCACGCCGTGGCGTAGATGTCTTTGCGGAAGAAGAGGGGCTCGACGTTGATGAGAATGTCGCGCACGATACTGCCAAACGAGCCGGTGATGATACCCATGGTTATAGCCACCCACATCGGATAGTCGGCCACAAGGCTCTTCTGGATACCGATGACCACAAACAGAGCCAGGCCCACGGTGTCAAAGATGTAAAGCGCCTTGTTCATGCTCACAAGCATCTTCCTGAATATCAACACGATAAGAAGGGCCACGCCGGTGACCACCATATACCACGGCGTCTGCATCCAGAACACCGGGATGTCAAGCAACAGGTCGCGCAGCGTACCGCCACCGATGGCGGTGACAAGGCCGATGGTGTAGGCCCCGAAAAAGTCAAACTGCTTGTATGCAGCCAGGCGTATGCCGGATATGGCGAAGGCAAAGGTACCGACGATTTCTATGATGAGTAGGAAAGTATGATCCATAGGTCAGAATTTTGGTGCAAAGGTAGGAGATTTTTGGCAAATAATTTACACTCAGGCGGTGCATTTTTTTGTGCTTTGTTGGAAAACTCGTAATTTTGCATTGCCAAATGCGTCGACCGCTTGCCCTCATATTATTTACTGTGTGCGTGGCCCTATCTGGGAGCGCCCTGTCGTTGGCTCTTGACTCCATACGAGAATGGGGCAAATTTCCGCGTTTTGTGGTGGATACCTACCGCTGGGGCGACGGCTTTTTCAACGGCTACGACACGCTCTATGTAAAAGGCACCGGCTACAAATTCAACGCCAAGCTCCGCACCGAGAGCTGGCAAGACTATTACAACTTCGAGCTCCCCGAGAATATGCGCATGCGCATGCTCTCCGACCCCAGCACATCGGTGGGCGTATATCTCTCATATCTGGCCGTATCGGTGGGCTACGACCGCAACGTCTCCAACCTTATGGGCATGAACTCCAAGGGGCGAAACAAATTCTCTTTCGGATTTAATTGCAGCCTCTTTGCCGTCGACCTCTCCTGGGTCTCAAACAAAGGAGGCACCACCATCTCCAAATTCGGAAAGCGAGGCGACACTTATGATCCCGACATCCAGTTCAACGGCCTGGACATGAACACCACCACTCTCGATATCTACTATTTCTTCAACCACAAGCGCTACTCTCAAGCCTCAGCCTTTTCCTTCAGCCGGGTGCAGGAGCGCTCACAAGGGTCGTTCTACGCCGGATTTTCATACAGCAAGCAAACCTTCAACTTTGATTTCTCCACCCTCCCCGACGAGATGAAAGCCGCTCTGCCATCCTCTTGGGATGGATTTAATTACTACGCCCGTACCCGCAACTACCTGCTCAAGGCCGGCTACGGCTACAATTGGGTGCCGCATCGCCATTGGCTCATCGGAGTCACCGAATCGCCAATGTTCGGCCTCAAGCATGGCTACATCAACGAAGCCAACCGCCAGACCGACACCTTCGCCCTCTACAACGACTTCCGGGCCTCAGTGGTTTGGAACTCCGGGCGCTGGTTTGTGGGCGCTATCGGGCAATTCACCGTCAGCCTGCTTATCGACCACGACTCCACCTTTACTAACGCCATCATCCAAGGCTCAATCACAGCCGGCTTCCGCTTCAACCTCTGGTAACCTAACTGGGAGGTCGCATGCGGCCCGCGCGCTACAACTCCTAACTCCTAATTCCTAACTCCTAACTCCTAACTCCTAACTCCTAACTCCTAACTCCTAACTCCTAACTCCTAACTAAAAAAAATTGCACCCTGCAAAGGGTGCAATTTTTTTTTGTCTGTGAGTGGCCGGAAATTATTCTGCGGCAGGAGCTTCCTCAGCAGGAGCCTCAGCGGCTTCAGCTTCAGCAGCAGCCTTTGCGGCAGCAGCTTCGGCTTTCTTTTTAGCCACTTCTTCAGCTTTTGCTTTGTTTTTAGCCTGCTCAGCCTCAAAGCGAGCTTTAGCGTCAAGCTCTTTCTTGTCGGCCATGGTAGCTTTCAGTTTGTCTACTTTAGCTTGCTTGGCAGCTTTCCAAGCCTCGAAGCGACGTGTGGCTTCAGCTTCGTCAAAAGCGCCTTTTTTCACACCGCCAAGGAGGTGGTGCATCATCAGCACGCCCTCGTTTGAGAGGATAGCGCGCACAGTGTCAGTAGGTTCTGCACCTACGCCAACCCAATACAAAGCCCGCTCGAAATTGAGAGTAATTGTAGCAGGATTAGTGTTCGGATTATAGGAACCTATCCTTTCAATAAATCTACCATCTCGTGGTGCCCTGCTATCAGCGATGACAATAGGATAAAACGCGTAGTCCTTATGGCCGCGGCGTTGTAATCTGATTTTGGTTGCCATTTGAATTGTTAGTTAATTTGGTTTTGTATTGCTTTTTGCTCGGCAAAGGTACGCATTTTTTTCCATCCCACCAAATTTCCCCCGCATTTCCTCCCTATTTTTCACCGAAATCCTGTCATCCCTACTCTCAACTGGCAAGTCCCTACTCTCAACTAACAAGTGAAAAATAATCGCTAATTTTTCACTTGCCAGTTGAGTGTAGAGTATAAGAGCTGTAATTGTGCTTCAAGTTTTTTTGGAAATAGAAAAAAGCCAATATTATAATATAATATAAAAGAATTTCTATTCTATACGTTTAAGGGGGTATGCGACTTGGATATACTCCATCCCTTTGAATCGGGTTTTTATTTCTCGATGTTTATAATTTGGATCCACTTTGTCTTTAAATTCTATAAGTGGATTTAAACTTTTGTTTAAGTTCCATACTCTTACTAAAAAAAATGCAACTAATAAATTCTCTCCCTCGGCTTTGTATATTTCAACATCCTTTTGTTTGCCTATGTAATTGTAATTTAATACAGTTCCAAAAGTGTCATCAACCTCATTAGTCTTAATCAGAGATAAGTATTGAGATGAACGGTAAGGACCCAAGTCAGGACCCCAGTAATCTATTACTTTCGTACTCCAGATATGAACAGTGGTAACAAATGTTTGTGGATATGAGGTAACCACCTCGGGGTTATCCCAGTCTAAAACAGCTTCATCAGTCAAATATCCGATATTATCAATATTAAGTATTATCGGATTTTTTATATTTACTGTATCCACAAAAACCCATGGAAAAAAGGTATCCATTTCAGACATTAATTTGCGCTTTTCTGTTTCATTTGTTTGAGAGAAACATTCCGCAGGCATCATAGTCATAAACAAAAAGATAATGATGCTTAAATAATTAAGTTTTGATTTCATGATTTATTTAAGTTTTAAGGTTTTCAAGTCAATCCGATTATTATCCGGTTGTTTTAATATTACTTTCATGTCGTTATCCATTGTATTGTTTACTATGTCCAATATGTCTTTTAACGCACCGGAAGAATTAAGATAATTACTCCTTCATGGTAACCGAACCCTGCCAGTCTTTATGGCGGTAATGTGCCCGGCCCTCGCCGTCGAAATAGCCGCCTGCGAAGTTGACCATCACCAGGGAGTCGCCCTCGAAG
>CAZNRK010000033.1:0-23273 GCA_964575435.1 uncultured Bacteroides sp. | reverse complement strand
TGAACCCCTTCAACCAGCCCGGCGTGGAGGCTTACAAGAAAAACATGTTTGCCCTGCTGGCCAAGCCCGGCTACGAAAAAGAAACCGAAGCCATCAAGGCTCGCCTCTAATCACCATTCGTGAGCGCCGCGGCCGCGGCGCTCACGGGTTTTCCCCTACCCCACTCTGTGGCTCCAATCGGCGTATTTGACTCAGGCTATGGCGGACTCACCATCCTGCGCGATATTGTGGCTCGCATGCCGCAATACGATTACCTATACCTGGGCGACAACGCCCGTGCACCCTACGGCACGCGCAGCTTCGAGTGTGTGTATCAGTTCACGCTCCAAGCCGTGGCGCATCTGCTACGGCAGGGGTGTCCGCTGGTGATTTTGGCCTGCAACACAGCCTCAGCCAAGGCTCTGCGCACGATTCAGCAACACGACCTGGAGCGTCTGGCTCCGGGGGCACGTGTGCTGGGTGTGATCCGCCCCACGGTGGAGAAAATCGGTGAAATCACTCGAAACGGCCTCATCGGCGTGTGTGCCACCCCGGGCACCATCGCTTCAGGGTCATATGAGATGGAGGTGGCCAAGCTTTACCCTGATTTCAAGGTCTACGGCCAAGCGTGTCCGATGTGGGTGCCACTGGTGGAGAATCGGGAGGCTGAGAGCCCAGGAGCCGACTATTTCGTGCAGAAATACGTCGGCGAGCTCTTTGGCAAAGCCCCGGAGATTGATACCGTGCTGCTGGCCTGCACGCATTATCCGCTTCTCTACGACAAGATCCGAGAGGCGGTGCCGGAGAGGGCAAGAGTGGTGTGTCAAGGCGAGATTGTGGCCGAAAGTCTGGAGGATTACCTGCGTCGCCATCCTGAAATAGAATCGCGGATAACTCGCGGAGGGTCCGTAGATTACCTTACCACAGAGCATCCCGAGAAATTCAACTCCCTGGCCTCGGTTTTCGTTTCCTCAGAAGTAAACGCCCGCCACGTGGAGCTGTGATGTCATACCGGTCGCCACGAGTGGCGACCCTACACATGATTGTCGAGGGCGGGCCGCCCTCGACCTCCCAGTCAACTCATAACCACATAGTAACGGATGCACCATGGTGCATCCCTACAACCACATAATTCCTAACTAATAATGCGTATAGATATCATCACCGTTCTGCCTGAAATGCTGGAGTCGCCGCTGGGCTGCTCGATTCTCAAACGCGCACAGGACCGCGGACTGGCCGAAATCCACGTGCATAATCTGCGCGACTACACCACCAACAAGCACCGCAAAGTGGATGATTATCCTTTTGGCGGGGATGCCGGGATGGTGATTCAGGTGGAGCCGGTGGACCGGTGCATCTCTGCTCTCAAGGCCGAGCGCAACTACGATGAGGTGATCTTCACGGCCCCCGACGGTGAAATCCTCTCACAGCCCCTGGCCAACCGCCTCTCGCTCATGGAGAACATCATCATCCTGTGCGGGCATTACAAGGGCATTGATTATCGCATACGCGAGCACCTGATCACCAAGGAAATCTCAATCGGCGACTATGTGCTCACCGGGGGCGAGCTTCCTGCGGCAGTCATCGCCGACGCTGTGGTGCGCCTCATCCCGGGCGTGCTTGGCGACGAGCAGAGCGCCCTCTCCGATTCGTTTCAAGACAACCTGCTCGAGCCACCGATCTACACCCGTCCGGCGGTGTACAACGGCTGGGAAGTGCCACCGGTGCTTCTCTCGGGTCATCAAGCCAACATCGATCGCTGGAAACAGGAGCAAGCGCTTGAGCGCACACGCCGCCTTCGCCCAGACCTGCTCCTGTAAAAACTATGGATTTTACTTTTTTTTCAACAGGAGTACAGGAGAACATTCGTTTGAAAACAAAACAACGGATTACGCGGATTAAACGGATTAGGTGGAAAAGGTTTTGAGAATAAAAAACAACGGATTAAACGGATTAAACGGATTATTTTGTGGGGACAATTAACAGGGTGACAGGGATTTGAGGGAATTCTTTTCAACAGGAGTACGGGAGAACAAGGTCTTGGGAGTTAACTAATTGATGATTAGGTGTTTGTAGGGATGCACCATGGTGCGTCCGTTACCATTACTGAGATACCGCGTCGCAGATGCGGTGATTATGGTTAACCCCATGCCTTGGCATGGGGACAGCATGGAGCACCAACCACAATCCGCGCCTCGGAGAGGTGCGGATTGTGGTATGACGATCATGACCCCTCCGGGGCCATGGATGTTGAGGGAAGGTATGACGATATCCCCGGGCGTCGCTGACGCTCCACCCGGGGTTAACCACAATTGGCGCCCCTCCGGGGCGACGGCGTGAGGAACAAAACTACGAATTACGCGGATTTCGGGGAGTTTTTTTCAACAGGAGTATAGGAGGACAAGGTCTTGAGGGGATTTTTTAAACAGGTGTACAGGAGAACAAGGTCTTGAGGGGAATTTTTTAAACAGGAGTACAGGAGAACAAGGTTTTGTGGGAGGAGAGCATGGGCGACGGAGGGAAAATTTGCATTATTAACAATATTTATACAGCCCTTTTGGGATTTTGGTTGTTATAATTGTGAGCGAAGGGCGAAAGGCCCGGAAGCACGAAATGATCACCTACAATTAACACACACGTTTTCAACCTTTTAATTCTCACACTATGACTTCCCCACGTTTCAGCAAATCTTTAGCCGCAGTGCTATTTGCAATTCTGACTTTGCCATCGAGCATCAAAGCACAAGAAATATTTGAGCCGGATGAGATAATATCAACGATTGAAACCATTGATATCGCAGACGTCACTCCCGACACTTCTCTCTCTGGATATCTACCGGATAGCGATGTAAAAATCACGCCTACAAGCATATACGCGTTGCCATATTCGCGCGATCTGAGTGTGCCGAACTGGAAACGCCTCTGGACCAACACGGCGGTGCTGGGCGGAGCCTTTGTGGGGACGCTTCTGGTGCTGGAATGCCTGCCCGAAGATGCCACGACATGGAACCGCGCAGAGCTGCAGAAAACGCCCCTCTTCAAGCGCTGGTACGAGCATGTGATAAAAGACGGACCCGAATGGGACCATGATAACCCAATTTTTAACTATGTGCTGCACCCCTACGCCGGGGCTGCGTATTTCATGGCAGCTCGCAGCTGTGGATTCAATTTCTATCAGTCGCTGCTCTACAGCGCGACCATCTCAACAGTGGGCTGGGAGTTTGGTATTGAGGCATTTATGGAAAGGCCGTCGATCCAAGACCTCTTTATCACCCCGCTGGCGGGCTCGATCATCGGCGAAGGATTCTACAGACTCAAACGTGACATCGTAGACAATAACTACGAACTCTTCGGGTCGAGATTTCTCGGCGGCGTGGCTTGCTTCCTGCTTGACCCGGTGAATGAAGTCGTGGGACTATTTGCCGGCAACCCGGCACGTAAGGTGGCTCGGGAGCACGTGCAATTCACCCCCGGCTACAAATCCTTCACCCTCGCCATCACTTTTTGACAGAATTAGCTGCCATCACTTTTTTGACAGAATTAGCTGATAGAAGTCTATTCGCGGGATCTATCCTTAAGTTATAAGTCAGAGGTAAAGGGTGGCTTTGACGCGTTGGTTTTTGATTTTGGCGGTTGAGAAGGCCTGAATGGCTGTGGGGGCTTTGGAACGGGGGACGGCGACGATGGCGCAGTGGTCCTTGAGGTTGATTTTGCCTATTTCATCACCTGCGAGGCCGGCCTGCTTGGAGAGGAAGCCCACAATGTCGCCGCGCGAGATTTTCTCCTTTTTGCCGGCGTTGAGATAGATCGTGGCGGTGGTGCTACGGATGGGGTCGGGATTGAGGTCGTCGGGGACAAATTCGTAGTCAAACTCCACATAATCAGGCAATTTCTCATCTTCAGAGGCAAGAATGTAGACATAGCCACGGGCGTCGACGCGCGCCGTGCGGCCATTGCGGTGGGTCCATGTTTCAGCCGAAAGAGGCATGTGGTAATGCACCACCGAGCGCACGGCCTCAATGTCCAAGCCTCGGGAGGCAAGGTCGGTGGTGACAAGGATGGGGGTGGTGCCATTATTGAGCATGTCTACGGCCAGCTCGCGGCGCAACTGGTCAAGGGCGCCGTGGTAGAGCCCGGCCGGGAGCTCTTGGTCACGCAAGAAATTATAGACGCGCTCAGCGCTCTCGCGGTGGTTGACAAAAACAAGTGTCTTTCCATCGGGGAGGGAACGCAAAAGGTGGAGAAGGGCCTGGAGCTTATCCTTCTGATCGCTTCTGACAAGAGCCACACTCATTCTCGAACGGGGAGCCTGCGCCTTAGCCGAGAAATCGATGACTTTGGCTTGGCTAAGATCAATGAAATCAGGCATTTCGGCCAGTGGCGTGGCTGAAGTGAGCATTACATACCGGAGCCTGCCGGCACGGCGCACGATGCGGCGCATCTGGTCGTGGAATCCCAGCTCGAGGCTTTTGTCGTATTCATCCAGGACGAGCTGCGAGGCCGAGGAGATGTCGACGGTGCCGCGCAGCAGGTGGTCGAGCAGGCGGCCGGGGGTGGCCACAATGATGTCCGGGACCGGAGAGAGGGAGTTGACCTCATCCTGCATGGGATGGCCACCATAGAGGGCCACAGTCTTATAGCCTTTAGCCACAGGGCGCACCACCTCGGAAATCTGAATCACCAGCTCGCGTGTGGGAGCGATAATCACAGCCTGCACCGCGCCTGCCTCCGGCACAAGGCGCTGAACCAGAGGCACGGTAAATGCCAGAGTCTTGCCGCTGCCGGTGGGGGCGAGAAGGATGATGCGGCCGGCTTTGGCATCGGCCACAGCGCGCTGCATGGGGTTGAGCTGCTGCACGCCGTGGCGCTCGCCGATGGTTTTGAGTATGTCTTTAAGCGATTGCATAATCAGGAAAGAGCGGGCCCGGGCTTTAATCCTGGCCGGTAATAACTGTGCGGAAGGCCGGGGTGAGGATGGCTGTCAGAGCCTCGTTGGACTCAACCTTGTCAAGGTCAACGCCTTTGAGATAAGGATCAAGACCCACGTAAGTGCGAGTGGGAGCATCAGGGCTCAGCACCACAATGGCGGGGATGGCCTGGATGCCGAAAGCGTCAGCGGTGGCTTTCATATTGTCGATATCGACGGAATAGAAATCCGCCTGAGAATGAAGCTCTTCAGCCACGGCATCAAACGAGGGGGTGAGCATGCGGCAGGGACCGCACCATGTGGCGTTGAAGTCGATGACCGTGAGGCGCTCCACCTTCATGTCGGGGCGCAGAAGGTTATCGTCAGTGAGCGTCTTCACGGCCGAAGAGGCGTCAGCTGTCTCAACAGCTGCAGAGTCGGCACAGCCGGCCTTGGTGCAGGTGGAATCGCAATCATGGTCGCAGGTAGAATCACCGGCCTTGCTCGAGCAAGCCGAAGTCACGGCCACCAGGCCGCATGCCAGAGCGAGCATCATAAAAAATTTCTTCATGTCAAAATCAGTTTAGGGAGTTAATCAAATGTAATTATCGGTGACAAAGATAATGAAAAATCACAAATATCCCGCCTGTGCAGTGCGAAAATTTCGCTATGGGGCAAGAAATTACGGCAAGGGGCGGCAGGTGACGATGGCCGGGGAGTGGAGGAGGAAGAGAGAACGGGCCTCGGAGGTGATTTCCTCGGGTGAGAGGGAGCGGTAAGAGGCGGCAAGGTGGTTGATGTCTTCGCCGTGGAGGATGGCCTGGGAGATGTTGTGGGCTTTGTTGGCCGCTGTGAGGTTGGAGAGGGTGAGGGTGGAATGGTATATGTTTTTTGCACGTTCGAGCTCCTCATCGGTAACCGGGTCCGAGCCAGCGAGGGCTTGTGCCTGGTCGATCAGGGCTTGCCGGGCGCGGAGGATAGCGGCGTCAGAAGAGTCGGCCACGCGGCCCGTGAGGTAAAAGAGGCCCGAGTGGTCGCTGCCGCTGATAGAGGCGTCGACGAGGGTGAAGAGGCGATCCCGGCGCACGAGACGCTGCTGCATACGCGAGCTTTTGCCATTGCTGAGGATGTCGGAGATGGCATCGGCAGCGAGGTAGCCGCGAGTGCCGTAGCGGTCCATGCGATAGGCGATGGAGATTTGGGTCTGGGGCACACGGTCGTAGATTGTGACTTCCTGAATCTCTGAAGGCCTGGGGTCGTCGGGGAGCTCGCGAGAGGGAATATCGCGAGCCGGGATGTCGGCGAAGTACTTCTCGACGAGGGATTTGACCGTGTGGAACGGGATGTTGCCGACAATGGTGAGCAGAGCGTTGTTGGGAGCATAGTGGCTGTAGAACCAGTCCTTGACTTGCTCGATGGTGACCTGCTCGATGTGCTCAGGTTTGATGCCGATGACGGGCCATCGGTAAGGGTGTGAGGGGTAGGCCAGGGGGAGGAGGGCATGGTGGACGCCGCCGTAGGGGGTGTTGAGGTGGGTTTGCTTGAACTCCTCGATCACGACGTGGCGCTGCACTTGCAGGCTTTTCTCGCTGAAGGCAAGGCCCCGCATGCGGTCGCTCTCGAGCCAGAGGGCAGTGGCAATGTTTTGTACGGGGAGGATGTCGTAGAAGTAAGTGTAATCGCTTGATGTGGCTGCATTTGAGATGCCGCCTGCCGCTTCAAGGGCAGAATCGAAGTCGGGGACGGCCGGGGTGCCTCCAAACATCAGGTGCTCGAAGAGGTGGGCGAGGCCGGTGGAGTCAGGGCTCTCGTCGCGCGCACCCGTGCGATAAGTGATCTCTACGGCTGCGAGAACGGCCTGCGGGTGGAAGTTATGGACCACCTGCAGGCCGTTAGGGAGGATGAATGTGTTTAGGAGGATCATTCTACCACCTTGGCTGACAGGATTTTGATGTCGGTGGTGGGACGGTCGCTGCGGTCGGTTTCGGCTTGTTCGATTTTGTCGATAACGTCCATTCCGGAGATGACCTCGCCAAAGACGGTGTACTGGCCGTCGAGGTGAGGGGTGCCACCCACAGTGGTGTAGGCCTCAACGACGGGAGCCGGGAGGGAGAATTTGTTTTCGCGACCCCATGCCTGGGTTTGCTCCACGAGTTGGGTCTGCAGGGCCATGAGACCGGCAGAGTCGCGGTCGGCGCGCATCTGTCGGATTTTGTCCTGATTCTGCTGCACCAGAGCGTTGAAGTGGTCTTGCATCTGCATCTGGGCCATCTGGCTTTCCATCTGCTTGAGTTGTTGGGGGGTGTATTTCTCACCGGTGACAACATAGAACTGGCATCCCGAAGAGCGGCGCTCGGGGTTGACCTGGTCGCCCTGGCGGGCAGCGGCGAGGGCACCGCGCTTATGGAAACGAGTGGGATAGCGGAATTCGGCGGGGATGGTGTAGCCGACATCACCGGCTCCGAGTTGCTGGCCCGGTTTGGCGGTTTTTGAGTCGGGGTCGCCGGCCTGGACCATGAAATTCTTGATCACGCGGTGGAAGAGGGTGCCGTTGTAGGTGCTGTCTTTGACGAGCTTGAGGAAGTTGTCGCGATGGAGGGGTGTGTCTCCGTAAAGGAGGACTGTGAAAGAGCCGAGTGAGGTTTGGATTTCAACTTTTACGGAGTTGGAGTCGGCCGGTGCGGTGGTTGTTTCGTTCATTTCCGAGGGGGTCTTTGTTGTGTCGTTATTATCGCTTGCGGCGGAAGAGCTGCCGCCACATGAGGCCATTGCGATGCAAAGGATGGCCGATGTAAGGAATGTTTTCATATAGCAGTGGTGGGGAAGAGACGCTTATAGATGCGGCGGAAATTATTGTCAGAAGACTGAAGCTCGGCAGCACGCTCCTGATAATCAGGGCCGTAGATGCTCTGCAGGATATCGGGGAGATATCGGTGCTCACGGTCGCGGTCGATAGTGACCGAGACCAGGCGATGCACAGGCTCGGCAAAGACCTCGGGGTCGATGGCGTTGAGGTATCTGGCTGCACTGGCCAGGAATTGGCCTGTGAGGTCAACGCGAGCGATGTTATCCACCAGCTCATCGATGTCGCAGCGACAAGTGTCGATGTGGTTGGCGATGTATTCGTAGGTCTTGAGCCCGTCAGGGTCAGCGGCGAGGCATTTGCGATCTGCTTCAGTCATAATGGTAAGAATTGAAATATATGCGCAAATATACAGAATAAATCTGTTACGGCAAAATTTCCCGATAATTTAGAGGCCGAAGGCCCGGCGGAGGTTGTCGACGTAGTCCAGCTTCTCCCAGGTGAAGAGCTCGACCCGGAGGGTGCGGGGCTTTTGGTAGCGCGACTCAAAGACCTTTGTGACGGTGCGGGGAGTGCGACCCACGTGGCCATATGAGGCTGTCTCCTGATAGATGGGGGCGCGAAGCTTCAGGCGCTTCTCGATGGCGTTGGGACTCATGTCGAAGATGCCCTTGACCTTTTCGGAAATCTCAGCATCGGAGAGGGGGACTTTGGCCGTGCCGTAAGTATTCACATACAGGCTCACCGGCTCGGCGCGCCCGATAGCATAGGCCACCTGCACCAGCACGCGGTCGGCCACACCGGCAGCCACAAGATTTTTGGCAATGTGGCGAGCGGCGTAGGCGGCAGAACGGTCAACCTTCGAGGGGTCCTTGCCCGAGAAAGCACCGCCGCCGTGGGCACCATGGCCTCCGTAGGTGTCGACGATGATCTTGCGCCCGGTGAGACCGGTGTCGCCGTGAGGGCCACCGATGACAAACTTACCAGTGGGGTTGACGTGCAGAATCAGATCCTTGTCGATCAGGCGTCGCAGCTGCTCCGGCATAGCCTCGATCACAGCCGGCAGCAGAATAGTCTCAACATCATGGCGGATGCGGGAGAGCATCTGCCGGTCGGCCTGCTCGGGAGTGGTGGAGGAATCGGGGAGGATGAATTCGTCGTGCTGGGTAGAGATTACGATGGTGTGGATGCGCACCGGGGTGCCTGTCGAGTCATACTCCACCGTCACCTGGCTTTTTGCATCAGGACGGAGGTAGGTCATGACCTTACCCTCGCGGCGGATGCGCGAAAGCTCTTTCAGCAGGGCGTGGCTCAAGGCCAGGGAGAGGGGGATGAAGTGGGGAGTCTCGTTGGTGGCATAGCCAAACATCATGCCCTGATCGCCGGCGCCCTGCTCCTCCTCCTTTTCGCGGCTCACACCGCGCCGGATGTCGCCGCTCTGCTCGTGGATGGCAGATAGCACACCGCAGGAATTGCCGTCGAACTGGAGGTCCGGACGGTTGTATCCGATTTCATTAATCACGCGCCGAGCCACCGTGGGGATGTCGACATAGGTCTCAGAGGCCACCTCACCTGCCACCACAACCTGTCCGGTGGTCACAAGAGTCTCGCAAGCCACGTGCGAAGCCGGGTCAAAAGCCAGAAATTCATCGAGGATAGCGTCGGAGATCTGGTCGGCCACTTTGTCAGGATGGCCCTCTGACACGGATTCAGATGTAAAAAGGTGATTCATAAGAGTTTGAATTAGTAGTTACAGAAAAAAAGAAATCGTGGCGAGCAGCTGCGCACCACGATGTCAAACCCTTAAAATCAGTTCTTATGAAAAATTAAACTGAGCGGTTTTAGCATTGTTTTAACGTGGTTGCAAGCAGCCAAATTTGTCCACATATTGATTTGGACTGCAAAGTTACAACACATTTTCCAATCCCGCAACCCCCGACCCCATAAAAGATGCAAAAATTTCCGCCGGGGTAATTATTTGAGTTATTTTATGTAGGAGGTGATGGAGAGGTGGATGGTGAAGGGGGTGGCGCGGGTGCCGGTGCGGGGTGTGGGGGAGAGGTGGTAGTACCAGACTTTTTGTTTGTCCCAGGCGGGGAGGGTGATTTGTCGGGTCTGACCGGGAGGGAGGTCGACGGGGGAGGTGAAGGGGCGTCGGTGGATCTGGCGCCCGGCGGTGGTGAGGTATTCGATCTGCCCGATCAACGTGGTGACGGTGTCGGAGGTATGGTTTGTGATGAAGAATGATTCGGCTGAGGAGCGGAGGGTCTTTTCATAACCGAAGACGAGAAAGGAGGCTGAGTCGGCTGTAATGGTGTCGGGTCGGTGAGCCTCTGTGGGGGCGATGCGGCGGGGCCGGAGGTTGCGGCGCCGGGTGGTTTGGGCGGCGGCCGTCAGAAGTGTGACGACGCACAGGAGCAGAAGGGAGAGGCGCTTCATAGGGCAAGGTCGTAGGGGATTGCGGGACGGGGATAGACGCGGCGGGCGCCGTCGAGGGTGCCGGGCCGGGTGGATGATAGGAATCCCACGCGCAGCAGATATGGCACGAGGCGGCGCAGCGAGAATGTGTCGCCTCGGCGATATGGTGAGAATAAGAGGCGGTCGGAGTCAACGATGCTGACACGGCAGTCTTTGCTGCGGGCTTTGCCGGAGCCGAGGGCTGAGGGGTCGAGGTGGCAATCGTATTGCCCGCGCTCGGGGGCGCTGATGAGCCAACCGATTTGGGTGCCGGGGCGCAGAGAGGGGCGCGGGGAGTCGAGAAGGGTGATGGTGAATGATGTGGGGGTGCGCCGGGCCACGAGCATTACCGCTCCGTCGTCGGGCCACTTCCACACGCCTTCTACGGGGTCGAGCACTCTTCCGGCAAACAGCCCGGCGATGCTGTCAGAGACGAATGTCTGCGCTGCAGAGCCAAGAACGGCCCCCAGAATCGCTATTATCAACAGCCTAAGCCTCAAAGGGTTGCGAATTTATAGGCGAAGCCGATTGAAATGATTTCCTTGACCTGGAGCTTGTGCCAGTCGGGGTGGTCGGCCACGGGGGGAGTGCTGGAATCGTAACGGAGGTTGACGTTGAGCTGGGAGGTGAGGAATTTGTTGATTTCGAAGAGCACGGTGTTTTCCCAGTCGGCGTAGCCGCGATCGTAGTCGGTGAAGAGGTAGAGGCGGGAGAGGTATGTGATGTTGTAAGACCACTTCCATGTGAGCTTGCACTCGGCCGACGAACCGAACTTATGCACTGCCTTTCCGCGGCCGTCGATACCGAAGTCAGAGGGGTTGAGGCGGGAGTTGATGCAGGTGCGCATATTGTAGCTCAAGGGGGAGATGGAGGCGTCGAACTGGAAGGTTTTCTTGGTGTTGGCGTAGTTGTAGGTCATACCGAGGCCGGCATTGAGCTCGCCGGGGGAGAGGAATGCAGAGCGCAGGGTGCGGGTGTTGGATGTGTAGGAGTTGAGGACCTGGGTCTTGAACTGGGCGGTGACGGAGTAGTACCACCGGCGTGCTGCCTTGACACCGAATGTGGAATTGATCTGGAGGATGTCTTCGTTGATGGCGTAATTGCGGATGGTGTCGTCAGGGGCGCTGTTGATGCCTAATTTATACTGGAATGTAGACTCAAAGAGGAGGTTGGGGTGGTATGCCTGATTGAGCTTGACGTTGTAGTAGATATTGAAGAGCATGTTCAGGGCGTTGGTGCCACCTTGGTACCAGTTGGGTGAGATATATGCCTGAGAGAACTGCAGGGAGGTGCGGAAATCACGAATCCAGTGGCGTTTCTTTATCTCCGGAGCTTCGATTGTGGGGGCTGAGGGAATCTCGGTGACGATTTCCTTGATTTCAATTGTATGGTCCTGGGGGTTGACCTCGGCGATGAATTTCCGGGGGGCGGTGGGGAGGAGGCGCTCGTTGTATTTCACGGCTTCGGGGTGGTTGATGAAGAGGGAGCGCAAATAGCTGCGTTGGCGACGGGCCACGGCGTTGGCGTCTTCAATCCATCGCAGGTCGGGGTTTCCGGAATAATCGGGAGCGAAGATTGCGGAGGTATCGGGCTCGGTGTAGGTGTCGAAAACGGCCGGGAGGAAGAAAGAGCGCGTCAGGGGAGCCGTGCTTACAGCCTCGCCGAAGTTGCCGCTATAGAAAAGGAGAGAATCTACCACGCTGTCGAATCTATCGGGAGCCGAGATTAGTGGGGAAGAAAGCAGGAGGCTGTCGGCACGCTGGGCCGGAGCAATCAGGGCGAAGCAAAGGAGAGGGAGAAACGTGAGGAATTTGCGCACCATATATAGTGAGGAGTTAGGATTGAGGAGTTAGGAGTAGATTTTTTGCTTATTTCGCTTCGGTGGTTGGTTTGTGGGCGGTGTAGATTGTGCAGGTGCCGAATGTGAGGGGGGTGAAGGAGGCCCGGACAAAACCGGCTTGGGTGATGATCTCGCACATGTCCCGGCCTTGAGCCACGGCGGCGATGCTCTCGGGGAGGTAGGTGTAGGCTCGGACGTCTTTTGAGACCAAGCGCCCCACAGCCGGGATGATGTGGCGGGTGTAAAGCTTGTAGAGGGGCTTGACCAGGGAAGATGTGGGGGTTGAGAGCTCGATGACGCAGAGCATGCCGCCGGGACGGAGCACACGCAGCATCTGACGGTAGCCGTCGAGAAGGCGCTCGAAATTGCGCACGCCGTAGGCCACGGTCACGCAATCGAACGTCCCCTCGGCAAAGGGGAGCTCCAGACAGTCGGCACACTCCAGAGCCACACGCTGCTGCAATCCGGCTTTGGCCACCTTCTGCTCGCCTTCGGCAATCATGCCGGGCGAGAGGTCGATGCCGGTGATGTGCGCTTCGGGGATTTTTTTGGCCATAAGGATGGCAAGGTCGGCCGTGCCGGTGGCCACATCGAGGATGGCCTGCGGAGCCGTGCGGCGAATCATCTCCACGGCCTTGGCGCGCCAAAGGCGATCGATGCCAAAGGTCATGGCTCGGTTCATAAAATCGTAGGCCGGGGCGATGTGGTCAAACATCTCCCTGACCTGCGAGCCCTTGTTGCGCGGGTCGTCTTGGTAGGGTAATATCTTTTCGGCGCCTGAGGGCATCAGCGGTTGATCTGGGTGAGGCAGTCGAGCACGTTGGTGGCGATGCGGTCGGTGATGTCGTTTTCGGGAGCCTTTTGGAATTTTTCGCCTGTGATTTGCTCGTAAAGCTCAATGTAACGCTCCGAGACGCTTTGGCAGAACTCGTCGGTCATTTCCGGCACCTTCTGGCCGGGCTTGCCCATAAAGTCGTGCTCGATAAGCCATTGACGCACAAACTCTTTAGAGAGCTGGTGCTGGGGCAGTCCCTTGGCAAAGAGCTCGGCGTAAGAGTCGGCGTAGAAATACCGCGAGGAGTCGGGGGTGTGGATCTCGTCGATGAGGATGACCTTGTCCTGCCATTTTCCGAACTCATACTTAGTGTCGACAAGGATCAGGCCCTTCTCTTGAGCCATTTTCGAGCCGATTTCAAAGAGCCGGCGGGTGTACTGCTCCATCTGGGCGTAATCCTCAGCGCTCACGATGCCTTGGGCAATGATTTCCTCGCGGGAGATGTTTACGTCGTGGCCCTCTTCAGCCTTTGTGGTGGGGGTGATGATGGGCTCGGGGAATTTTTGATTCTCCTTCATGCCCTCGGGGAGGGGCACACCGCAAATCTCGCGCGCTCCGGCTTGATACTCGCGCCAAGCGCTGCCGGTGAGGTATCCGCGGATGATCATTTCCACACGAAAACCTTCGGCACGGTTGCCCACGGTGACCATCGGGTCGGGCACGGCAATTTTCCATGTAGGCACGGCATCAGCCACAGCATCAAGCATATATGCGGCGAGCTGGTTGAGCACCTGGCCTTTGTAAGGGATGCCTTTTGGGAGAATCACGTCGAAAGCCGAGATGCGGTCGGTGGCCACCATGACAAGGAGGTCGCCCTCGATGGTGTAGACGTCGCGCACCTTGCCGTGGTAGACGCTTTGCTGTCCGGGGAAGTGGAAGTCGGTGTGGGTAAGAGTATTCACTGGAGTAAAATTTTGAATTATACTTGAGAATTTTTTGTCTTTATCAATAAGCACCCCGGGGCTATTCCCGGGGCTCGGGAGCCTGCGATGGCTCGGTCTGGGCATCTACTCTGGAGTCTGCCTGGGATTCTTCCCGGGACTCAGCCTTGGCTTGCATGCATTCTTGGTCGTAATGCTCATAAGCCTCGACGATGCGCTGCACGAGCTGGTGGCGCACGATGTCTTTCTTGCTAAACTCCACCTTGCCGATGCCCTTGACATCGCGGAGCACCTTCAGAGCCTGGATCAAGCCCGAACCTGTGGACCGCGGCAGGTCGATCTGCGTGACATCGCCGGTGATGATCATCTTGGCGCCCATGCCCAAGCGGGTGAGGAACATTTTGATCTGGTGGGTAGTGGTGTTTTGGGCCTCGTCGAGCACGATTACGGCATCGTTGAGCGTACGGCCGCGCATAAAGGCCAGGGGAGCGATCTGGATGGTCTTGCTCTCCATGTACTCGCGCAGCTTCATGGCCGGAATCATGTCTTCAAGAGCGTCGTAGAGGGGCTGGAGATACGGGTCGATTTTGTCTTTCATGTCGCCGGGGAGGAAGCCGAGCTTCTCACCCGCCTCGACGGCCGGACGCGAGAGGATGATCTTGCGCACCACCTTGTCCTTGAGCATCTTAACGGCCAAAGCGATGGCCACATATGTCTTGCCCGTGCCGGCGGGACCAAGGGCAAAAGTGAGGTCGTATTTCTCCACCTCCTCAACGAGTTTCTTCTGGTTGGGGGTGCGAGCGGTGACGGGCTTGCCGTTCACGCCGTAGATAATGGCATCGTTTGGCTTTGCTGCCGCAGGCACATCTCCGCGCACGATGTCGAGAATAACCTCCTCTGAGAGCTTGTTGTATTTCTCGCAATGCGCTTCCAGCTGCTTGACCACACGCTCAAAGTCGGCGGTCTCCTCCTCGGCGCCGATGGCCTTGATTACGGAGCCGCGAGCCGTGATGCGCAACTTGGGGAAGAGGTTGCGCACAAGGTGCATGTTGGCGTTGTTCACGCCGTAAAAAGTGACAGGGTCAACCTTATCTATAATAACTATACGTTCGTTCATAAATATATCTGCAAAAGTAGTAAATTTTCTCCGAAAATTACGAAAATCGGAGAGGATAATTTGATTAAGGATAAAAAATAGACAGGATAAAGAAAGTTTATCCGAACATCTTTGTTGATTGTTTAAATCATTTAGTGCTTTTCTTTGACGGGGGAGGGGATGGTTTTCAATACAAAGTTACGAAATTTTTATCAGATTTGCAAGTTCCGGGACCTGTCGTTGCACTTTTGCGAAAACCGAAAGCTGAAAATTGCAAAAAATATCGTAACTTTGCCCCATCCCAACCTTCTAAATCTCACAAAATGAACACCCTCCTGCGCCCTCTGCTCATCATCATAGCCCTGACTCTCGCCCTTGACGCTGCAGCCCAAGAGCGGCTGATTATCGTAAACGAAGGCATCTGGCAGACCGACAACGGCCGGCTCTCCTACTTTGACAACGGCAAAGTGGTCAGCAACCAGTGGTTTCGCGACATCAACAAAGCCAAACTCGGCGACACCCCCAACGACATCATCGCCATCAACGACAACCTCATAGCCATCGCCCTCAACTGGTCAAACATCATCCAGTTCATCAGTGCCGATGGCCGCTCCGTGGCCGAAACCGAAGACATCCCCAACAACCGGCGCCTGGCCTGCGACGGCGATTACCTCTACGCCACATCCTACGGCCACGAATGCCTCGTCGAGGGCCGGGAGCAGACCTTCACAAAAGGCTTCGTAGCCAAAATCGACACCCGGACATTCAAGACCGTGGGCGCCTGCGAGGTAGGATACGAACCCGAAGGCATCGCCCTCTACGACGGTCGCCTTTTCGTGGCCAACACCGGAGGCTACGCCGACCAGGAATACGACCATGACTACGAAACCACCGTAAGCGTAATTGACCCTGCCACCATGCGCGTGGTGCGCACCATCAACACCCGCCAGCCCAACCTCTACGGCAAAATCTCACAAGTAGGGCAATACCTGTGCATCAACTCTCCCGGCGACTACTACAACATAGCCCCGGCCACCATTCTCCTTGACTGCCGGGCTGCCATCGACGGGCTGCCCGATGCTGACTGCTACGTCAAGCTCGACTGCTCTGCCTCATTCTCCACCCCCACCCTTGACGGCAAAATCCTCGCTATCGGGGCTGCCTACTCCTTTATCCAGGGCGGGTATAAAGACACCTTCCTAACAATCGACCCGGCGCTGGCCTTCACCACCCGAGGCGCCTCCGGCCTCCAGGCTCAGATGCCCGGCACCGTTCTGTCCGACCTCAAAGCCATGCGGCAGCCCTACGGCATCTACGTCAATCCCTACACCGGCTACATCTACGCCACCGACGCCGCCTCCTTCGCCCAGGCCGGCACATTAGTGCAATGGGACCCCAGCGGCAAAAAAATCGGCCAATACCCCCTCTATATCAATCCCGGCCACTTCCTTGCCCTCAAGCCCCAAGGCTGGCAAGGCATCGATGACATCCTCCCCGGCCCCAATACCGGTGATGACCCCCTTCACCCCGATAGTCGGACCCTCTACAACCTCCAGGGCCAACCCGTGGCCCACCCCATCCCGGGCCGGCTCTATCTCCTCCCCGGCCGCAAAATCCTCCGGCGCTGATTCCAATCCGCGTAAAAGCCAAAAAAGCACCCTAACTTTTTGATATTTAGGAAATTATTCTTATCTTTGCAAATCTAAAGTTCAATTTTATATTTGCACAAAACCATGATCCCACGCACCTTATCCACTAAGATTCAACAACTTAGCACCAAATTTCCCATCATAACTCTCACCGGTCCTCGGCAATCCGGAAAGTCAACTCTACTGCGCACACAGTTTCCCGACTATCGCTACGTGTCACTGGAAGACCCAGACATGCGCGCTTTTGCCGAAAACGACCCACGGGGATTCCTCTCGACTTTTGATAATCACGTCATAATTGATGAGGCAGAGCGAGTGCCGAGTCTGTTTTCGTATCTGCAAACTCACGTTGACAGCATCAACGACCCCGGAATGTATATGCTGGCCGGCTCGCGGAATTTCCATCTGATGGAGGCTATCGACCAATCATTGGCCGGGCGCACGGCGGTGCTTAAACTTCTGCCCTTATCGCGTCAGGAACTTCATGATGCAGCTATGCTACCGCCGTCAATCAACGATCAGATTTTCACAGGATTTTACCCCAGAATCTACGATAAAGACATAGATCCGGCGGACTATTACCCCTCTTACATAGCCACATACCTGCAGCGGGATGTACGGGCAATCCTGAATGTGAAAGATCTGAGCCGATTCTCACGCTTTTTGCGCCTGTGTGCAGGCAGAATCGGTCAATTGCTCAACATGTCGTCGTTGGCCACTGAGACCGGCGTCACGATTCCAACCATTGAGTCGTGGCTTTCAGTGCTTGAGGCGAGCTACATTTTGTATCGGCTCGAGCCCAATTTCAACAACTACAATAAGCGCATCGTCAAGTCACCCAAATTATACTTTTATGATACAGGACTGGCGTGCAGCCTGTTAGGCTTAAGCTCAGCTGAGCAACTCGACACCCATTTCCTGCGAGGAGGGCTATTTGAGAATCTTGTAATCAATCAATTTATCAAAAATTCGCTAAACACCGGGCACAATCCCGATTTGACGTTTTGGCGAGACAGCGCAGGAGTAGAAGTAGACCTCATCAAAACCTGCGGACTTGAAAAATGCGCCTATGAAATAAAATCAGGCGAAACCTTTCACTCAGAATACTTTAAGAATCTTGAAAAATGGGCTTTGCTCTCCGCAACTCCTTCATCCAATCTTTCGGTAATCTACGGCGGTAAGGAATCATTCATCACATCCAAAGGCAATGTGATTTCTTTCTTGGATTACTTCGGGTGAACCGGCCATGAAAGGCCAGAAAAAACCTCCCCGGGGATGGGGAGGTTGAGAGGGGGGAAGGGGGGGGGTACCCCGAAGGAGAATCGAACTCCTATCAAAAGTTTAGGAAACTTCTATTCTATCCGTTGAACTATCGGGGCGAAAAAGAGGAGAGGGAGGGGGAGGATTATTTGTTGACTTTGTATTTGTCGATGCCGTGGGGAATTATTTGTTGACTTTATATTTGTCGATGCCGTGGAGGAGGTAGTCTACGGTCTGGCGAGCGGCGGCGATGCCGGCGTTGATGTTAGCCTCGGCGGTCTGCGCGCCCATCTTTTTGGGAGTGAAGAAGATGCGGTCGGTGAATTTTTCTTTTAATTCAGCAGCGGTGTCGGGCTTGATGTCAGTGACGTATTTGATATCGGGACGGGTGGCCAGGGCCTCGGCGAGACCGGCTTCGTCGATAACTTCCTTGCGGGCGGTGTTGACCAGGACGGCGCCTTTGGGCATGAGGGAGATGAGCTCGAGGCCTACAGAGCCGCGGGTTTCGGCCGTGGCGGGGATGTGGAGGCTTACGATGTCGTTGTCGCGGTAAAGGGCCTTGAGGTCGTGGACGGGGGTTACGCCTTCGGCTTCCATCACTGCGTCGGGGCAGTAGGGGTCGAGGGCGCTGACTTCCATGCCGAAGCCTTTGGCAATGCGAGCCACGTTGCGTCCGACCTGTCCGAAGGCGTGGATGCCGAGACGCTTGCCTTTAAGCTCGGTGCCGGAGGTGCCGTTGTACATGTTACGCACAGCCATGACGAGCATGCCGAAGACGAGCTCGGCCACGGCGTTGGAGTTCTGTCCGGGGGTGTTCTCCACGACAATGCCTCTGGAGGTGGCGGCTGCCAGGTCGATGTTGTCGTATCCGGCGCCGGCGCGCACCACGATTTTGAGATTTTTGGCTGCGTCAAGCACCTGAGCGTCAACGATGTCGGAGCGAACGATGAGGCCGTCGGCGTCGGCCACGGCGTCGAGGAGCTGCTGCTTGTCGGTGTATTTTTCCAGAAGTGAGAGCTCGCAGCCGGCTTCTTGGGCTACCTTGCGGATGCCGTCGATGGCGACGGGGGCGAAGGGTTTTTCGGTTGCAACAAGTATTTTCATTGCCTGAGGGGTTTATGGGTCAGTGTTTAGCCTGGAAATCGTGCATGGCTTGAATGAGCACTTTTACGCTCTCCATGGGCAGGGCGTTATAGAGCGATGCGCGGAAGCCGCCCACTGAGCGGTGGCCTTTGATGCCTACGATGCCGCGCTCTGAGCAGAAGTCGATGAATGAGGCTTCGAGGTCTTTGTATTCGGGGGCCATGACGAAGCAGACGTTCATGATGGAGCGGTCGGCAGGGTCGGTGACTGTGCCTTGGAACATGCGGCTACCATCGATGGCTTCGTAGAGGGCTCCGGCTTTTTCGAGGTCCATTTTTTCGAGCACGCGCACACCGCCGAGCTCTTTGTAATAGCGCAGGGTCTGGAGGGCTGCGTAGATGGGGAGCACGGGGGGAGTGTTGAACATTGAGCCTTTCTTAATGTGGGTGGCGTAGTTGAGCATGGTGGGAATGGGACGGTCCACGTGGCCCACGGCGTCGTCTTTTACGATTACGATGGTCACGCCGGCGGGTGCGAGGTTTTTCTGCGCGCCGGCGTAGATGGCGTCGTATTTGCTGACGTCGACGGGGCGAGAGAATATATCAGAGCTCATGTCGGCGATGAGGCGCACACCCACTTCGGGGTCTTGGCGGATCTCGGTGCCGTAGATTGTATTATTAGATGTGTAGTGGAAATAGTCAGCATCGGCTGGCACTGTGAAGCCTTTGGGGATGAAGGTGTAGTTTTCGGCTTCGGAGGAAGCCACGACGTCGACCTCGCCGAAGAGGCGTGCTTCCTTGATGGCGTTGTGGGCCCATGTGCCGGTGTCGATATATGCGGCTTTGTGGCGCAGGAAATTGTAAGGAATCATGCAGAACTGCATGGAGGCGCCTCCTCCGAGCCAGAGCACTGAATAGCCTTCGGGCACTTCCAGGAGCTCCTTAACCAGGGCCGAAGCCTCGTCGATTACGGCTTGAAATTGCTTGCTGCGGTGAGAGATTTCGAGGATGGAGAGGCCCATGTCGGCGAAATCGAGCACGGCTGCTGCGGTGTTTTTGATTGTGTATTCGCTCAGGATCGAGGGCCCGGCGTAGAAGTTATGTTTCTTCATAATCGGTGGAGGGGTGATAAATAGGGTTTCGGCTGCAAATTTAAGGAAATTTTTCCGTTTTTCACCCTCCCGAGGGCAAATTTTTTCATTTCGGCAAAATCTTTTTGCCCTCGGGGGGCGTTATAAGGGAAAACAACTATAAATCACACGAAATTATGAAAGCTCTCAACACTGTATTAGCCGTCCTTGGCGGCGCCGTGGCCGGTCTTGCAATCGGCACTCTCTTTGCTCCCCAAAGCGGAGCTGACACCCGCGATGACATCCGCAAATTTGTGCGCAAGCATTGCCCGTTTATCAAAGACGAAAGCGAAATCGACAAAATCGTAGACCGCATCAAAGCTCAGCTCAAGGGTAAATAATCCCCGACTGACTCATTAACAATTAATTACGCTCTAAATCTATCATAAAATATGAAAGCCTTAACAGCATTTTTAGGCGGAGCAGTGGCCGGCGCAGTGGCCGCTCTGCTTTTCGCCCCTGAAAAGGGAGAAACCCTTCGTGAAAAAATCGCCGAGACCTTGCGCAAGTATGGTTGCCGCTCTAATGAAGAAGACATCGATGCCATCGTAGAGGAAATCTCCGCGCAGGTAGAAGAAGAAAAATAACACTCTGACACTCATATGGCAGAACGCGCCACAGACACAATATCCAACCTCACCTCGCTGCTCAGACACATAGCCGGGCTTTACCTCCATAACGCCCGGCTCACGGCAGCCGAGAAGCTCACCCTGCTATTCTCAGCCGTGGCTCTCTACTCCGTTGCCATGATTCTGGGCATGGTGGCCCTGGTGTTTATCACGATGGCAATCGCCAACCTTCTGGCCGCCTACATCGCGCCCTTCTGGTCTTACCTGATAGTGGGCGGAGTGTTTGTGTTGATGATAGTGGCCATGTTTGTGTTCCGGGCACAGATTTTGCTCAACCCCATAGCCCGCTTTATGTCGAAACTTATCGTAGAATCCCCGCTCAAAAACGATGAAGAAGAATCAAAATCCTGAATGGCAGGGCTACACCCTCGACGAGCTCCGTTTCGCACGCGAGATCAACAACGCACGGCTGGAATTTGCCACCCATAAGCTGCGGCAGATGGCAGCCCCCTACTCCACTCCCACTCGCGCTGCCGAGACCATCTTTGGCCGCATCGTCAATGCCATGAGCTATGTCGACTACATAATCCTCGGCTACCGGGCCATCCGCACCATACGCCGATGGTTTAAATAATAACACATCCTCGATTAACCTTTAAATATCTGATATTATGGATGACAGACTCTCATACAAAGAAAAGGAAACGCTTCCCGACAGCGTGTTCGGCCTGCCCGAACGTCGGGAATATCCCATGCCCGACGCGGCCCACGTGCGCGCAGCCGAGGCATATTTCCGCTACTGCCCTGAGGATCTGAAGCCGAAACTTGCACGTGCTATCCTGGCCCGCGCAAAGGAATACGGCGTGGACGTGCAATCGCCTACAGTCCTCTCTTATGCCGAGAAATAATATCTTAAATTTCCCGGCATAATAAAAGCCCGCTCACAAATCTGAGCGGGCTTTTATTATGCCGAATGGGGGGATTATTCAGAGCACTTGGCGTTGATGAATTCGCGGTTGAGGCGAGCGATATTGCTCAGAGAGATGTTTTTGGGGCACTCGGCGGCGCAAGCACCGGTGTTGGTGCAGTTGCCGAAGCCGAGCTCGTCCATCTTCTTCACCATAGCGCGTGCGCGACGTTTGCGCTCAACCTGGCCCTGGGGCAGGAGGGCAAACTGGCTGACCTTTGCAGAAACGAAGAGCATTGCAGAGCCGTTCTTGCAGGCAGCCACGCAGGCGCCGCAACCGATGCATGTGGCAGAATCCATGGCAGTGTCGGCCACCTCCTTGGAGATGGGGAGGTTGTTGGCGTCGGGGGCGCCACCGCAGTTGAACGACACATAGCCGCCGGCTTGCTGGATTTCGTCGAAGGCGTAGCGGTTGACCATGAGGTCGCGGATCACGGGGAAGGCAGCCGAGCGCCATGGCTCGATTGTAATGGTCTGGCCATCATGGAATTTGCGCATGTGGAGCTGGCAAGTGGTGATGCCCTGCACGGGGCCGTGGGGATGGCCGTCGATGTAGAGCGAGCACATGCCGCAGATGCCTTCGCGACAGTCGCTGTCAAAGACTACGGGCTCTTCGCCCTTGTCGATGAGCTGCTGGTTGAGCATATCAAGCATTTCCAGGAAGCTGGAACCGGTGGATACGTTTTGTACTTCGTACTTTTCGAAGCGTCCGGGTTCTTTCGGACCTCTCTGGCGCCAGATTTTGAGTTTTACGGTTATATTGGTTTCCATAATTTACGTAAGATGAGGGGGAAAGAATTAGGATTTGTAGTTGCGAGTCTGCACCTTGATGGCTTCGTAGACCAGAGGCTCTTTCAGGAGGATGGGCTTCTCGTTGTCGCCGGTGTATTTCCAGCAGGAGACGTACATGTAGTCCTTATCGTTGCGTGCGGCCTCGTTGTCGGCGGTCTGGTATTCCTCGCGGAAGTGAGCGCCGCAGCTTTCGTTGCGGTTGAGGGCGTCGATGGCCATCATTTTAGCGATAACGAGGAAGTCTTCGAGGCGGAGGGCCTTTTCGAGCTCAGTGTTGAGGTCGTCGGCAGCGCCCACGATGCGGAGGTCGGAATAGAATTCCTTGCGCACCTCTTCGATTTCCTCGGTGGCTTTCACGAGGCCTTCGAGGGTGCGGCCCATGCCCACGAAGTTCCACATCACGTGGCCCAGACGCTTGTGGATCTGGTCGGGGCTCTTTGTGCCCTTGATGGCCATGAGACGGGCGATGCGCTCGCGCACGCCTTTTTCGGCTTCATCAAATTCGGGGGTGTTGGTTGAGAAGTGGGGCACCTTGATCTGGTCGGCCAAATAGTTTTGCATGGTGTAGGGTAGCACGAAGTAGCCGTCGGCGAGGCCTTGCATCAGAGCTGAAGCACCGAGGCGGTTGGCGCCGTGGTCAGAGAAGTTGCATTCGCCGATAGCGAAGAGGCCTTTGATTGATGTCTGAAGCTCGTAGTCCACCCAGATGCCGCCCATCGTGTAGTGGGAGGCGGGGAAGATCATCATGGGGGTCTCGTAGGGGTTGTCGTCAGAGATCATCTGATACATGTCGAAGAGGTTGCCGTAGCGGTCGCGCACGGCATCTACGCCCAGGCGCTCGATAGCGTATTTGAAGTCGAGATATACGGCGTTGCCTGTGCCGACACCGTAGCCGGCATCGCAGCGCTCTTTAGCAGCGCGGCTGGCGATGTCGCGGGGGCAAAGGTTACCGAAGGCGGGGTAGCGGCGCTCGAGGTAGAAGTCGCGGTCCTCGTCGGGGATGTCGGTGGGTTTCTTCTTGCCGGCGC
>CAZNRK010000032.1:0-23907 GCA_964575435.1 uncultured Bacteroides sp. | reverse complement strand
GTTTAATTTTTTTGAGCATCGGAATCTTACCGACCTCTGAAGTGGAGCTGGAGGGGGTTGAACCCTCGTCCAAACATGGAATCAATATGCTTTCTACGTGCGTAGTCTCCGCTTGGTTTTCGTGCCGTGGCAGGTCGGGACGGCCAACCGCGGCCTTAGTCTCTTAAGTTTCGGGTAGACGTCGAGACTCCGTCTGCCCTATTTCCGATTTAGCTGCACCGCCTTGTCGATTAGTCTCGGAACCAGGACAATCGGGCGATGTCTCGTCCTGCGCAACTGTTGCGCGGATTAAGCTGATCTACTATACTTCAATCAAGCAGCGAGAGCGTAGTTGTTTTCGCCATTTAAAATTTTGATGTCAGGGATTATAGAGCCCGGCCATCACTGCTCTGCACGCTTACATACCGCTTCTTCATGCTGTCAAAACCGGTCAGCCCCAGTATGTAGGGCTGCAAAGTTACAACACGAAACATGCGGTTTGCAAGTTTTTTAAGAATATTTAACAGAAAAATTTCGTGGAACATTCTCTTGGCGTTTTGAGAAATTTTCGCTTACTTTGCAGTTTGAAACACAGAATCATCACCGTAATGGGAAAAATTATCGCTATTGCTAATCAAAAGGGTGGTGTGGGAAAGACCACTACCTCTATAAATTTAGCAGCTTCTTTGGCTTTGGAGGGCAAGAAGGTGCTCTTGGTTGATGCTGACCCGCAGGCTAATTCTACTTCGGGCTATGGCATTGACCCCAGGAGCATGGTCTCTTCGATATATGAATGTCTGGCCGACGGATATCCCGTAGATGGCGCGCAAGTGCAGACTTGCGTCAAGGGGCTTGATCTTCTGGGCTCGCGCATTGATCTTGCAGGTGCTGAGATTGAGCTTATTTCCAAGCCTGAGCGCGAGACGGTGCTCTCCCGCGGGCTTGAGCCGGTCAAGGATAAGTACGACTACATTCTGATCGACTGCTCGCCTTCGCTGGGATTGATCACTGTCAACGCTCTGACGGCGGCCGACTCTGTCATCATCCCCGTGCAGGCTGAATATTTTGCTCTTGAGGGCATCTCCAAGCTCCTCAACACCATCCGCATCATAAAATCGCGGTTGAATCCTAATCTGGAGATTGAGGGCTTTTTGCTGACGATGTACGACGCTCGTCTGCGCCTTGCCAATCAGATATATGAGGAGCTGAAGGGATATTTCGGAGACATGGTCTTCACCACCGTGATTCCGCGTAATATCCGCCTGAGCGAAGCCCCAAGCCATGGCTTGCCGGCTATCCTTTACGACCCTGACAGCCGTGGCGCCACCTCTCACGTCATGCTCGCCAAGGAGCTTATTGCTAAGAATAAAAAGAAATAACACCACCACACTCTCTGCCTATGTCTTCACCAAAACGCAGTCCGCTCGGTCGCGGTCTTGAAGCCCTGATTTCTATGGACGACACGCCTGCTCGCGGCGCTTCGGCCATCAATGATATTGAAATCTCCAGGATTTCACCTAATCCTGACCAGCCCCGTACGTCGTTTGACGAGGAGGCTCTCGAGGAGCTCTCGGCTTCAATTCGCGAGTTGGGAATCATCCAGCCCTTGTCGCTGCGCAAGACCGGGCCGGATACCTATCAGATCATCGCCGGCGAGCGTCGATATCGCGCTGCCTTGATGGCCGGACTCACCCACGTGCCGGCATACATCCGCACCGCCAACGATATGGAGCTCACCGAGATGGCTCTCATCGAGAATATCCAGCGCGAGGACCTCAATGCCATCGAAATCGCCCTAACATTTAAGAAACTCATCGACCAGTACAGCCTCACCCAGGAGCAACTGAGCGAACGCATCGGCAAGAAGCGCGCCACTATCGCCAACTTCCTGCGCCTGCTGCGCCTGCCGGCCGAGGTGCAACTGGGCTTGCGCGACAAGCGCCTTGACATGGGCCATGCCCGCGCCCTGCTCTCACTGGAGAAGCCTTCGCAACAGCTAAAGCTTTACAACGAGATCGTGCGCCAAGGTCTGTCGGTGCGCAAGGTTGAGGAGATGGCCAAGCAGATGAAAAACGCCCCTGAGAAGCCGGAAGAGAAACCGGCACCGGAGGCTCCGGCCTCTCAGCGCTACACCTCGAGCGACTACAACATCCTGCGCGACCACCTATCGAGCGCGTTCCAGACACATGTGCAATTCTCCCGCGACCGCTCGGGCAAAGGCAAAATCACCTTCCCCTTTGCCAACGACGACGAGCTCGAGCGCCTGATCACCCTCTTTGATAATTTGAAAAATTCGTGAGCGCCATCCGTCTCATATTATCATTGCTGATTCTGTGGCCGCTGTGCAGCTTATCGGTGCAGGCTGCCGAACCCGACTCGATTGCCGCTCAGCTGCCTGAAGTGCTGGATGCTCCGCTATCGCCGCGCCCGGTCGATGTGGTGGGCGAAGAATTCACCACCGACTCCGGCTCCCTCAGCATCCTCGGCGCCGACACTATCCCCGTAATCGCTCCCTACGACCGTTTCGCCGACTTCAACCAATGGGAGGAGCGGGATGTGACGTTCAATCCAGACCCTAACCGTGCGGTGTGGATGTCGGCTCTGTTTCCCGGCCTGGGACAGGTCTACAATCGCCGCTATTGGAAGCTGCCGCTTGTGGTGGGTGGATATCTGGGCTTGGGATATGCCACTTCGTGGAACAATTCCATGCTTCGCGACTATTCCCGCGCCTATCGCGACATCATGGACACCGACCCCGGCACCAAAAGCTACATGGATTTCTTCCCCCCGACCGTGAAGGAGGAAGACCTTGACCGCACATGGCTGGCCTCAATGCTGAAATCCAAGAAAGATTATTTCCGAAGGAATCGCGATCTGTGCATCATCGGCATGGTGGGCGTCTACCTTCTGGCCATGGTCGATGCCTACGTCGACGCTTCACTCTCGCATTTCGACCTTAGCAACGACCTCTCCATTGACATCTCCCCCACCCTCATCCAAGACGGGCGCAACCGCCTGCCATCCGTCGGGCTCCAGTGGGCTTTCAATTTCTAATCTCCTCACTCTCTAATTATTATAAATCCCTCTCCAATCATAATCCCTCTCCAATCATAATGAAACATTTCCTGCTCTGCGCTGCACTCACTCTGGCCGCCATCCCGGCTTTTGCATATCCTCAGGCCCCGCTTGAGGCCAAAGACACCATCACCGACCGCGCTATCGTGCCCCCGGAATCGTTTGATTTTGCCACCTACGACATCAAGCACGACGGCTACATGCGTCGCTACGCCGCTCTTGACAGTCAGGCCTCCCGCCGGAGCGTGGCCCCGGTGAGCGAAGACGTCTACGTTGACCGCCTGATGCGCCTCCCCACCATTATTGAAATGCCTTACAATAATGTGGTGCAGCAATATATCGACCTTTACGCCGTGAAGAAGCCCGGACTGGTGGAACGCATCCTCGGCGCCAGTCTCTACTATATGCCTATTTTTGAGGATGCAGTCGAGCGTCACGGGCTGCCCAATGAGTTGAAGTATCTGCCCATCATCGAGTCGGCTCTGAATCCTAACGCCAAATCAAGGGCCGGAGCCGTGGGTCTGTGGCAGTTCATGCCCGCAACGGCTGCTGACTGGGGATTGGAGGTTAACTCTCTGGTGGACCAGCGCCGCGACCCATACGCATCCTCTGAAGCCGCCGCCCGCTATCTGAAATCTCTATATAATATCTACGGTGACTGGAGTCTCGCCATCGCGGCTTATAATTGCGGCCCGGGCAATGTCAATAAGGCAATCCGTCGCTCAGGTATCCCTAAAAAAGACTTCTGGACCATCTACAACCAGCTCCTGAAGGAGACTCAGGGCTATTTCCCCTCTTTCATCGCTGCTAATTATATAATGAAATATTACGGCGAGCACGGCATCTCGCCTGTCCTGGCCAAGAAGCCTATTGTTACTGACACGGTGCACGTGAATCGTCGGGTCCATTTTGAACAGATCTCCGAGGTGCTTGACATACCGATGGATGAACTGCGCTCTCTGAATCCGCAATACATTGCCGACATTATCCCGGGCAACATCCACACCTACACCCTCATCCTCCCTTCGGTGCAAGCCGCATGCTATGTGGCCAACGAAGACTCGATCGTGAACCATAACGCCGAGAAATATGCCCGTCCGGATCGCATCACCCCCGGCGGCCCCATCAAGAGCGACCTGCCCGAGGGTGGCGAATACATCGAGACTCTGGTGGTGAAATACCACACCGTGCGCAAGGGCGAAAATCTCAACACCATTGCTAAAAAGTATGGTGTGAGCGCTTCGGAAATCAGAAAGACCAACGGCATCAAAGGCTCCTCGCTGAAAAAGGGAAGGAAACTGAGGATCAACACCTACGAGCGCCGATATGTGGCCCCGACCGTGGCGCCTGACTCTATTGCGCAGACCGATACGATTGCCCAAAGCGCCTCGGCGGCGCAGCCCGTGGTGGTGAATCAGGAAACGCAGGCGCCTGCACCCAAGAAACAGTCGCAGCCGGCACGTCCCACTCCGCCGCCCACAAAGACCTACGTGGTAAAGGCCGGCGATAGCCTGACTAAAGTGGCCAATAAGCACGGTGTCACCGTTGATGCCATCCGTTCGGCTAATAATCTCAAGAGCGACAACATCATGGTGGGCCAGAAGCTGAAAATCCCCACCTCCGGCTCGTCTGCTTCTGCAGGCAAGTCTTCTTCCACTTCTTCTTCAAAAAAGAAATCGGCAAAGAAATCCTCCAAACGTCGCAAATAATTTCTCTCACTCGATTATAATTATATCCTGACTTTATGAAATGTAAAAATCTTTTTGCCCTGGTGGCAGTAATCGTAATGATGCTCCTCCCCGTTGCTGCCCGTGCCGAGGTGCTATGCTTCCACATGGTGGGCTATGTAATGGACGGCGTGAAATATGAGGCGAACAATAAGGAGGCCTACATCTATATCAACTTTGACGGTGATCGCGCCTATGACTGTGATGCTAAGGGATATAAAAAACAAGGCAACGTGATGTATTTCGCCGGTCGCGACGGGTCAATCGTAACTTATTGCGCAAAGTCGCCGCTGGGCGATTTTTCTGCACCCCTGGGCAAAATCCTTTATAATACAAGCACCGGCAGGCTCAATGTCTCAGTGATGGGCATGACATATATTTACAATAAAGTGTCGGCTCCTAAAAAGTCCAAACCTAAGATGTATTGACCATGAAGCGCTGGCTTTTAGGCATTTTTGTGGTCTTGATTGCTTTCCTCTCGGTCAGAGCAGACGGGGTGATGCGCTACAAGCTGCTCAAGGTGCTCACCGGCGAGAAAGTGACGCAAACCGGTGGCAATTCCACGCTCTATGTCACCCTCTCAGGCAATAAGTGCTACGACTCTGACAGCCAAGGCTATAGCAACAACACCGGAGTGCGCTCTCTCAGGCATGAAAATTACGGATTTCACTCATTCACCGGTCCCACTTACTGGGGAAACGGCGAATACCTCTTCTCGGAGGATTACTCCCGGCTTAATGTCAAGGTGGGCAATAAGGTGTACGTCTACACAAAGACAGCTTTCTCCCCGGGCAAATCGAGCTATATCGGAGCTCGCTCTTCGTCAGGCACCGTATCAGGAGGCTATACCCCTAAGCCATCGAATAACGGAGGCACAAGGCCCTCGGGCGGGAAGCAGGCTCCACTGTCGGCATCTCAGTATCAACAGTACTACAACAAATATGCCGACCAGGCCAAGTCGATCTACGAAACTGTGACTTACAAGATCCGCTACGCCGACGGCACATCTGACCGCCGCTCAAATTATGAACCTTACTCCGACAGCTACGTGGCCTATAATGGCATGCTTCGCAACCTGCGCGAATGCCAGAGCGAGATGCGGAAGCTCAGAGAGGAGGCTGCCCGCTATGGCATCTCTTTGGTGAAATCACCTTATGAGACCATCACGGTGAAGTTCTAATTCTTCTTTCCTGAAATAAACTATTATATCATATCCTGATGAAAACTGAAAAAATCAACGACAATCTCTCTCCGGCAGAGGTTGAGGCGGCGGAACTTCCCGAAAACGCTCTCCGCGAGCTTGCCGAGGACGAACCCTACGTGCCGGTGCTTCACCCCGACCTGCCCCACGCTGAGGTCACGCCTTACTCTGTGGGCATGGGTCTGCTGCTGGCTGTGGTCTTCAGCGCTGCTGCCGCTTATCTTGGCCTGAAGGTGGGCCAGGTGTTTGAAGCTGCTATTCCTATCGCTATTATTGCTGTGGGCTGCTCCGGCATGCTCAGCAAGAAAGGACTGGTGAAAGGCAGCACTCTGGGACAAAATGTGATCATTCAATCTATCGGTGCCTGCTCGGGCGTGATAGTGGCAGGTGCGATCTTCACCCTCCCGGCTCTCTACATCCTGCAGGCCACATACCCCGACATCACCGTCAACTTCCTCCAGATCTTCCTCTCATCGCTTTTGGGAGGCGTGCTTGGTATCCTGTTCTTCATTCCTTTCCGCAAGTATTTCGTAAAGGATATGCACGGCAAGTACCCCTTCCCGGAGGCAACGGCCACCACGCAGGTACTCATCTCCGGCCAGGCTAAGTCGGCATCTTCGGGTGGCCAGGCCAAGCTCCTTGTCGTGGCTTCGCTCATCGGCGGTATCTACGACTACATTGTGGCCACCTTCGGCTGGTGGGCCGAAAGTATCACCACCACGGCCTATTCCTGGGGCCAAGCTCTGGCTGAGAAGACCAAATTCGTGCTTTCGTGCAACACCTCTGCAGCTGTGCTCGGTCTGGGCTATATCGTGGGCCTGAAGTATGCCTTCATCATCTTTGCCGGCTCGATCTTCGTGTGGTGGATCATCATCCCGATTATGGGAGCCTACGGCGCCCCTGAAATCGCGGCTATGAGTCCCGACGGTATTTTCAAGGACTATGCCCGACTCATCGGCATCGGCGGCATCGCTATGGCCGGCATCATCGGCATCATAAAGTCATGGCCTATCATCCGTCAAGCCGTGGGCTTGGCTCAAAAGGAACTCAAAGGCAGCACGGATGACAAGAAACCCGTGCGGTGGCAGACCGATATCTCAATGAAGCATGTCACTTATATGATCGCAATTGCTCTGGTGGCTGTGTTAATTTTCTTCTGGTTCGGTGTGATCCACACCTTCTGGCAGGCTGCTGTGGCATGGGTTGTGGTCACGTTTATCGCATTCCTTTTCACCACCGTAGCGGCCAACGCTATCGCAATCGTAGGCTCGAACCCCGTGAGCGGTATGACGCTGATGACCCTTATCGTAGCCTCTGCTATCTTCGTCGCCATCGGCCTTAACGGCACCTCGGGCATCGTGGCCTCAATGGTGCTGGGCGGTGTGGTCTGCACAGCTCTGTCGATGGCCGGCGGTTTTGTCACCGACCTCAAGATCGGCTACTGGTTGGGCTCTACCCCAAAAAAGCAGGAAACGTGGAAATTCCTCGGCACCCTGGTGTCGGCGGCCACAGTCGGCGGCGTGATCCTGATGCTCAATAAGGTATACGGCTTCACGGGCGAAAACGCCCTTGCAGCACCTCAGGCCAACGCCATGGCCAAGGTCATCGAACCCATGATGATGGGCGGCGCCACTCCATGGACCCTCTACATCGTAGGCGCCATCCTCGCTCTCATCCTCAACTGGCTGGGCGTGCCGGCCTTAGCCTTCTGTCTGGGCATGTTCCTGCCCCTGCAGCTCAACACCCCGATGCTCGTGGGCGGTCTGGTGGCCTGGATTGTCAACAATTCCTCTAAAGATGCCGCTGTGGTCAAAGCGCGCAACGACCGCGCCACGCTCATCTCCTCTGGTCTTATTGCCGGTGGTGCCCTCTTCGGCGTCTTCGCTGCCATCACCATCATGTGCGGTTGGAAAGTGCCCGACAACGGCATGGACCTCACCCCGCAGCTCCTGGGCGTCGTGGCCTACATAGCCATCATCGCCTACCTCATCTTCGACTCCCTCCGCGCCAAAACCAACAAATAAACATTTTCCCTGCTAATATCCATCCGGAGGCTGTGTCATATTTGGCGCAGCCTCCGGCTTTTTCCGGGAGAGAGCAAAAAAAGCTTTAAAGACTATAATTTTTAAGCAGAAAATTGGTTTTGCCCTTGAAAAGGTGTTAATTCAGCCCCCCAATTACCCTAAAAACGCGTAAAAACTTATAATTGTTAATTTATTTGATTATAGATATGTGAATCCTTTTTGGGTAGGTGTTGTAGGAAAAGTTAAGATTTTCGAGGGAGAAAACGTTAAATACGTGTTAAAGGTGTGTGGGGTCAGAAAAAATCATTATATTTGTGCTGACAAAAATTAGTAATTCTAACTCAAATCCTAAAATATGGCAAAAATCCATGGAGCTGTCGTTGTCGACATTGACCGCTGTAAGGGCTGCGGGCTCTGCGTGGTGGCCTGTCCCACCGACGTGCTGATGCTCCAAGCCAAAGAAGTGAATGATCGCGGATACCACTTTGCTTACATGCATAACCCGGAGGCTTGCATCGGGTGTGCATCGTGTGCTGCGGTGTGTCCGGATGCTTGTATTGAAGTGTATCGTGTAACTGAAAAATAGCCTGTTATGGAAGAAGTAAAATTAATGAAAGGCAACGAAGCCATTGCCCACGCCGCCATTCGTTTTGGCCTTGACGGCTATTTCGGATACCCCATTACCCCCCAGTCAGAGGTGCTCGAAACCCTCGAAGCCGAAATGCCTTGGGAGACCACCGGCATGGTCGTGCTCCAGGCTGAGAGCGAGTTGGCCTCTATTAATATGATCTACGGCGGTGCGTCTGCCGGTAAAGCCGTGATGACCTCCTCTTCCTCGCCCGGCATCAGCCTCATGTGCGAGGGCATTTCTTACATCGCAGCTGCCGAACTGCCGGCGCTGATCGTCAACGTAATGCGCGGCGGACCCGGCCTTGGCACTATTCAGCCCTCTCAGGCCGACTATTTCCAGGCTGTGAAAGGCGGCGGCCACGGCGACTATCACCTCATCGTCCTTGCTCCGGCCACTGTGCAGGAGATGGCCGACTTTGTGGGCCTGGGCATGGATCTTGCCTTCAAATATCGCACTCCGGCTATGATTCTGGCCGACGGCGTGGTGGGACAGATGATGGAGAAGGTGACCCTTCCCCCCTTCCGCCCTCGCCGCACCGATGAGGAGATACGCCAACAATGCCCATGGGCTGCCACCGGTCGCCACGGTCGCGACCACCGCAACATCATCACCTCTCTGGAGATGGAGCCCACGCTTATGGAGGCCAACAACCTGCGCCTGCAAGCCACCTACGCCCAAATAGAGGCCAACGAGGTGCGATATCAGGAATATTTCACCGAAGATGCTGAGTATCTTATCGTTGCCTTCGGCTCAATAGCTCGCATTTGCCTCAAAGCGATTGAGGACGCCCGCGCTGCCGGAGTGAAAATCGGCATGATCCGCCCCATCACTCTCTGGCCCTTCCCCACCAAAGTCATTGAGGAGATGGGCAAGAAGGTTAAAGGCATCCTCTGCGTGGAGCTCAACGCCGGACAGATGATCGAAGATGTGCGCCTGGCGGTGCACGACGATGTGCCCGTGCGCCATTTCGGCCGCACCGGCGGCATTGTGCTCAACCCCACCGAGGTGCTGGAATCGCTCTACGGATATTTCCCCGAAGCCAAGCCGGCTAAATGCTGAGACTCTGAATGTTGCACTCATAATTTGATATCAAATGAATCCTCAAGATATAATTTGCCCGGAAAATAAGGTATATGCCCGTCCGGAGCTCCTTACCGATAACATCACCCACTACTGCCCGGGTTGCGGCCACGGTGTGGTGCATCGCCTGGTGGCCGAAGTGCTTGCCGAAATGAATCTCACCGACCGCACGGTGGCCGTGGCGCCGGTGGGATGCGCGGTGTTTGCATATAATTACATTGACGTTGACTGGATCGAAGCAGCCCACGGACGCGCTCCGGCCGTGGCAACCGCTGTGGCCCGCCTCAACCCCGAAAACATGGTCTTCACTTATCAGGGCGACGGCGACCTCTCGGCCATCGGCACCGCAGAAACCATCCATGCAGCCAATCGTGGCGAAAACATCACAATCATATTCATCAACAATGCCATCTACGGCATGACCGGCGGACAGATGGCCCCTACAACCCTTCTGGGCCAAAAAACAGCGACAACCCCCTACGGCCGTCGCGCTGACCTTAACGGCTATCCGCTGAAAATCTCCGACATCCTGGCCGGTCTGGAAGGCACGTGCTACGTAACCCGTCAGGCCGTCTACACCCCCGCTGCCGTGCGCAAAGCGAAGGCTGCCATCAAGAAGGCTTTTCAAAACACCCTCGACAAGCGCGGCACATCGGTTGTGGAGATCGTCTCCAACTGTCCCTCCGGCTGGAAAATGACCCCCGACCAGGCCAATAAATGGCTGGCCGAGCACATGACCGAGCTCTATCCCTTGGGCGACCTCAAAAACTCATGACCCCTCCGGATGTAAATTTCTTATCTCACCTAACCCACTCCCGACAATGAAAGAAGAAATAATCATAGCTGGTTTCGGCGGCCAAGGCGTGCTCTCAATGGGCAAAATCTTAGCCTACGCCGGCCTTATGGATAACCTTGAGGTGACATGGATGCCCGCCTACGGCCCCGAGCAGCGCGGCGGCACAGCCAATGTCACAGTTATCCTCTCTGACAGCCCCATCTCCTCCCCGGTGCTCGATGCTTTCGACACTGCCGTACTCCTCAACCAGCAGAGCCTCGACAAATTTGAAAGCAAGGTTAAGCCCGGCGGCACTCTGATCTATGACCCCGCCGGAATCCACCGCCGCCCCTCGCGCACCGACATCAACGTCATCCCGGTCGAGGCAATGGAGGCAACTATCAAACTCGGCAACGCCAAGACCTACAACATGGTGCTTCTTGGCTCGCTCCTCGCCGCCCGCGACCTCCTCAGCACCGAGGCTGTGGTGCGCGGTCTGAAAAAGACCCTCCCGGAGCGCCACCACCACCTCATCGCCCTCAACGAGCAAGCCATCGAGACCGGCCGCGCCCTGGTGCAGAAATAATACCTTCCTCCCCTTATATTTCAGCTCAAAACACAGATTTTTCCCCGATATTGTATGAAAGTACACTTTGGCATTCTGTTGATTTGCATGTCGGCACTTTTCCCCTCCGTTCTCTTTGCTGAGACATACCGCCTTGAGGTTGCCTACGACACGGATCACACAATAGCTTTTCCGGTTGACCCCTCTCTGTCTTTGAAAGTCGAGAATGAGATCCTCTCCATAAACTCATCTTCGGCATCTTTGCAAATACCGGTTCACAACCTCAAAGGTCTAAAGTATACTCCAAATGTGTCTGGTGCGGAAAACATATCTTCACAGACTCTTCCACAATTCTCCATCAGCCAATCTCGAATTGTCGTAACCCTCCCGGGTTTTTCGCCCGTGAATTATAGTATATTCTCTCTTTCAGGTCTCGAGATGGTTAAGGGGACAATTGCAGGACGAGAGGTCATCGATGCTTCGTCTCTTGCTCCGGGAACCTATGTTTTGTCTATCGATACTTTTCCTTCAATTAAATTTTTACGTAATTGAAAAAATCTATTCTGTCTTTTCTGAGCACTGCTGTTTTTGCCCTGACCTCTCTTGCGCAATCTCATCTGTCGATATATTGCACAGACAGCACACTTTATCAGACCCGGCTTTCTGACGGCGCGCAAATCACACATGATTTTGACGCATCCGGAGAACTGAAAGCCACTTTCCATGATTGGGTAATGGGAGATGTAGCTCTTAGGCCCTCTGAAATAAACCGCATGAAGGTTAGCAGCTCTGAAATTCCTGTTCTGCATTTGTCATTCCCATCATATCCTGAGGCTGAGACAGTATGGTCGAAAGAAGATTATGTTGATGCCACCCTGCGAGTCGAAGGCAACGCCATGGTCCCTGACTGCGACGGCCTGTCCCTGCAAGTACGAGGCCGAGGAAATTCCACTTGGACACTTCCAAAAAAGCCGATGCGTTTGAAATTCAGTAAAAAGACTTCAATTTGCGGGTTTCCAAAAATGAAGAATTATGTGCTTTTGGCTAATTTCATCGATCCCACTTTAATGCGAAATGCCGTTGCGATGTGGCTGGCAGAGAAACTTGATGTGCCCTTTGCCAACACAATGCTGCCTTGCCATGTGGTCATTAACGGCCACTACGCCGGAGCATATACTCTCACCGAAAAAATCGGAATAAACAGCACCAGCGTCGATATCGATGAGAATCTCGGCATCCTCTTTGAACTCAGTTCGGAATACGATGAGAAATATAAATTCCGTTCGGCTTTCAATGGCCACCCCGTAATGGTCAAAGACCCGGATTTTGATGAGCTTTACGCCGAAAATCCTGATGGCCTCAGCCCTCAGGAGCGCCTTGCACTTTGGGAGGAGGATTTCAACCGAGCGGAGGCTTTGGGCGAAACTGCCCGCGGTTCTGAATCTTTTGACCTGGAGTCGACGGTCAATTATGTCCTGCTATATAGCATCGTCAACAACTCTGAAATTGGATTTCCAAAAAGTCTATATCTACATAAAAGAGCCCTTGGAGAGGATGAAAAATACTTCTTGGGGCCGGCTTGGGATTTCGATGTAGCTTTTAATTTGGTTGCTCCTGATAAGACAACCGGTGAACTAAAAATGACCGATCCAACCTTAAAAACATGGTTTCCGGGATTTATCAGAGGCATGTGGGACGACCCCGCTTTTCAAGCCCTCTATGAAAAGCGAATAAAATGGGTCCAAGAAGATCTGCTCCCACAGTTGCTCGAATTTATAGATTCTTACGCAGCTACAATTGAGCCTTCGGCTAAATTAAATGCCAGACGCTGGCCCGACGATTACTTTAATCCTAACTGGCTATACGCTTACTCCTCTGCAGACCATAGCCACCATGTAGCCACCATGAGACAATGGCTCATAGACCGCATTAACTTTTTGGTCTCTTCTTTCGAAATTTAGTCTGCATGCCTTTGATGCCGCTTCATACCCCATCTATCATAACTATCAGAATAAAATATTTACCAATAAACAATTTCTAAATGAAAAAGTATCTTTTTACCCTGCTTGCCCTGGTGGCTTTCCTGCCATTTGCGGCTACGGCTCAGCTGCGCGTCGACGTCGACAATATCGACAACGTGGAGTTTGACCTCAACGGCACCGCCCCCTCATTCTCCCTGGAGGATGGCAAATACCTCATCGAAATGAACGGCGAAAGAAATCTGCGCATTATCGCCAAGAAGGATGTGCTCTTCACCGAGGTCACCATGGTCGACGACTGGTACCAAGAGGAGAACGACTGGAGCAACCGCGTTGACATTCTCGCAGATGGTCGCTACTGCGTGGACCTGTACAGCTCTTTCCCCGAGGACGAATGGTTCCGCATCCGTACTTCCGCCTCCACCGACGCCCGTTCGGCTGCCTGCACCGTCAACATCGACGAGCCCTCTCGCGTGCTGCTCAAACGCAAAGGTGAGGTCGTGGACCTCGTGCCCGGCGCCAACACCGTGAAATTCGACCGCAACACAGAAGCCGAGATTGAAATCGAACCCGTGGGCAAGCCCCTCTACCGCGTCACTAAAGGCGATACGGAAATCAAGACTGATTACCGCTATATCATCCCGGTGACCGATGGCGACGTGATCAACATCGAGGCTAACTATCCCGACACTCCCTGCGCAGTGAAATTCGTCCTGATCGGCAATGGCGCTTCTGACTTCATTACCGAGGTTGACGTTGACGGCCGTCCGGAATTCAACTGGCGCGACAAGGATTTCACAGTGAAATGCGGCACTGAGCTCAAGCTCAAAGGCAACACCAATGAGTACGAGGTGCTTTCTTTCACCATTAACGGCAAATCGGCCATGTTCTCCAATCCCACCACCATCCTCATCACCGAAGATGCCGATTTGATTTTCCAGGTGCGAAAGTACGCTTCGTTCCTGATGACCATCAATGTCGACGATCCCTCTCACGTCACAGCCTACCGCGGCCATGTGGGCAATAACGATCCCTTTGTCCTTGAAGCCGGCGACAATGTCGTGGAGGTAACTCGCAACACCCCCATCGTGAGCTTCGTGCCGGCCGAGGGCTATTATATCGAGACTCTCGTGGTGAACGATGACGAATATGCCGACGACGAGCTCAACGTTATCCCTGTGCGCGTCGGTATGCTCACCGACGACGACGTCATTGCTCTCACCACTAAAGCTATCGTTCGCGACCTTAAGGCTATGATCTACATCGAAAATCTTGAAGCCTCGGCTGATTACTTTACCCTCAAACGCTCAGATCTCTCTGTGGTCGAAGGGCTCCACGAGGGCTACAACGAGCTGGCCTTCTACACCCGCGACAACCTTTTCCGCTTCGAGACCGGAGGCCCTGTCGACGCTCACTTCTACGTAAACGGTCAGGTTCAGGAGCCTGCACCCGGTGGTTTCACATATACTCCGGAGCTCACTGACGGCGACGTTGTCAAGGTCTATTTCGGTGACGAACCCGCAACCCACACCGTAACCTTTAACGTGCCCGAAAGTCTTGTCGATGGCGTGAATGTCGTAACCGACCACACCACCCCCGTATCAGCGCTGAGCGACCTTAGCGTGCTGCACAATTCACATATCATGATTTCTCTCCCTAAAGACGCCGATGCAACCGTCAGACTTGACAATAAAGCTCTTGAGCCTGACGCAAAAGGCACTTATTCCTTTGCTGCCGTCAACGACCATGTCGTGCACATCGACGCATCGTCGACCGGAATTGAGGACGTGACCGCACCTGCTGCCGACGCTCGCGTCTATAATCTCCAGGGCATCCCCGTTGCCACCTCTGACCAGCCTCTCCCCGCCGGAGTCTACATCATCGGCGGTAAGAAGGTCATGATCAAATAACACAGTTTCCCGATATGTTGAGGGCCGCGCTTTTGGCACGGCCCTTTTCTTTTGCCCTTAATTGTGGGAGAAAAATACATATCGAAGGAGAGATGCTTAAAAATGTGAGTAACCCTTGTTGAAGCTATCGTCAACGGGAGTGACGGTGCCGTACATGGTGGCCTTGAGATTGTGGAAGGTATTGTTGATGAATACCGTGGCGTCGGCGTTTTTGGATTTCAGCAGGATGGTGATGTCGCAGGAGCCGGCAGTAGCGATGACGTGATATGCCACACGCACCTCGCCTTTATCATTTTGCGTGAAGCTGTAGCCGGTCACAGTGCCACGCACGGTAAAACCTCCAAGACCGTTAGGTCCTCCCGACATCCCCGGGGATACCTGCACGATGGCCTGATTGCCTAAGACCGTGACGAAATTGGTGGATTCAATCACGGCAGGAAAGGTCGTATTTTGCACTGTGAGGCGGTCGGCCTTGATGAGGAATGTTTTGGCTTTGAGCACATCCACCGCGAGGTTGTGGGCAGCAATCTGCTGCGCAGTGGGCGGTGAGTTAAGGGTTTTGCACCCTGACAGCGCCATTACGGCCGCTGTGATTACGATAAGGAAAATATTCTGCAACTTTTTCATCTTTATGGTATTTGGATTATTGAAAAAAGGCAAAAGCCGCGTCCGAGAGCTCGGTGCGGCTTTTGTGGATTTTTTGGAGATCCGCTCGGGATTAGCGACGGATACCAAGCTCTTTCTGGGCGATGATTGCGCGGTAGCGGTTGATGTCTTTACGCATCAGATAGTCGAGCAGACGACGACGCTTACCTACAAGCATCTTCAGAGCGCGTTCGGTTGTATGATCCTTGTGATTTGACTTCAGGTGCTGAGTCAAATGAGCGATACGGATAGAGAATAATGCAATCTGCGCTTCAGGTGAGCCAGTGTCAGTCTTGCCCTTACCGTACTTCTCGAAGATCTCTACTTTTTGTTCAGAGCTTAAATGCATGCTGTGAAGTAAATTAGGTGATTAATAAATACATATTTCGCTTAAAAGCGGCACAAAGTTACGCATTTTTTCTTAACCGGCAAAATTTTTCCGCTTTTTTTGAAAAAACTATAATTTTTTGAGGCTGATTGTTATTGCTTTTTGAGCACGATGGAGGCGTCGCTGAAGGCTGCGGAAGCATCAAGGATTTGCAGGAAGTCGGCCCAATCATCAATGGGGATGACATATGTGTTGTACCTTTCGCGCACGTGGATCTCGACATTGCCATCTTCGGTGAGGCGTCCTTCGGAATAGTAGGAGCCATACTTGTTATTTTCCATCTTTTTCAGGGTCTCAAGCGAGGCCTCGTCCACGGTGTATCCTTCGGGGATATTGAAGGTGATATCATAGGCCACCTGATGCGGAGCAACGGTAAAGATGTCCAACTGGCGATCGCGCTGCTTGCCATCAATGCGCTGATTGTCGGAGAAAAGTTTGCCCACTTGAAGCATCACGTCATTACCGGCATCAACGATGCAATCCTCAACGGTAACTTTGGTTGTAACGATGGTTTCCGGAGCGGAGGGAATCGACCCGGGTTGAACCACGATTGCCGTGTCGACCTTGGCTTCAGGAGAAACAATCATCTTGAAAAATTCCTTGTACGCCTCTTCGCGCTCTTCTTTGCGAGCCACTTCATCGACATTTTTCTCGGAATATCTTTGTTTTTGAGGGATACCGAGGTAATCCTCAGCGTGTGGCGCCCATGTGGGGAGGTCCACGAGCAGGCCGGGCAGTTCTTTTATCGCACCGATTGCTTTGAGGGTGAGGTCGGCGGTGGCTTTTGAATCGTCGACATTGACATCTACGGTGCCGCTGACGGTCATCTTATTATTGTGGCTTTTGCTGACAGGCACAGTGAATACGGTCGGAATCATTCCTTCGGTCAGGGCTTTTCTATCGCCGGGGAAGTAGGCACCTTCTTCTCCCTGGTAATCGGCAAGCACCTCACCGGGTGCGTTTTGTTCATACCCGTCCGGGAGATAGAGCACACCATCAAGCAGAACGCCGAAATCGGTCTGTTTCCATGACATGATCTGCTTGGTGGGCACTGATTCTCGCGAATTGACAAACGCGATCTTTGCCTCTGAGTCGGAGATTTTCAGTTTATTCATCAGCTCGGCCATCATGATTGAGAAACCATAATCTCCGTACTGTCCTTTTGAGTCCACTGCATTGACATACACTCCGGCCAGCCAGCAGGCATCGGCCAATTCTCGGCTCTCGGCATCGGGGTGAGCTTTGCGGTAGTCTTCAAAAATTCGTTTCACCTTCTTCACGAAGTCTTCTTTATATGTAGAGGCGGCAATGGCATATTTTATGTCGCGGTAGATGGTGCCGGGTGCCACGTTGCCGTGAAGGCCGCCACGACGCACTGTCGAAGGATAGAAGCGGTAGGGCGAGGCGTTGTTGAGCGTGGCAATCTTCAAGAATGGCAACTGACGCATTTTTCTGAGAAATTTCTTGTCAGTGAGGGTGCCGATGTTTCTCATATCAAAGGTCAGGGTGTTGTTGCCTTTGGCTGTGACGCCGCGTTCGGGTGTGATGAAGTCGTTGTAACAGCGGAATTCGGCTGTTACTTTGGGCGAGAATTCTGCGTCGATCACCAGGTGCATCACCCCGTAATCATCAAAAGGCACGATATCGACCGAGGGAAGGTCAAACTCATCGATCCATTCTTCATTATAATCGAAATATTCGAGCACATCGCCGGGCTCGAGGCCGGGAATGGCCACTTTATTGCTCACCACGTCCTTGCCTTTCTTGCCCTCGCTCACGGCATAGGCCTCTGAAAGGTCAACGTCAATGACTCGGCCATCGGGCTTGTGGATGCGGGCGCCGAAGGCGTTGTCGCTGCCGCCGAAGGTGTAATTCTCGGCATCAAGGCGCACGCGGTTGCCGAATTCATGCTCGGAAAATTCTTCGATAGCTTTGTTATCGAAGAGTTTGACCATACGGCGATTCCATCGTATGCGGCGCAATCTGGTGGTCTCGCGATGGAGATTACGGATGCTTTCGTAGTTGGTAAACACTCTGTAATAGTCAGCTATAAACACTGCCGATTCGCCATTGCGCACCGAGTCGGGAATTTCCACTGTCGGGTCAAAGAGTTCATTGCGCATCGACCACACATTCTTAGCTGCCTCTTTTTGAAATTTGGCACTCGAAAGAGCACTGGCGTCCACCACGGCCATAGCCATGAGCAGAAGCATCAAAATTCCTTTAGTTTTCATTTCTTAAATACTATTTGCGATTGCGAAAGGCGGTTGATGGCCTTTATCGCGTTGTTATATTCTTGAAGTTTGGATAGCGGCACTTCCTCGCCCCGAGGCTCGAAGGAGGCGGTGGCTACAATGTGGGAGCCGTCGTTGGCGTAGCTCACCAGGGCTTGAAACCATTCATTTTCCACATGTTTCGCCTCGGGGAGCTGCTCCACGGTGTATCCTTCGGGGATCTGCACGGTGAGCTCGGAGGTGAAAGTGGAGACCGGCCTGGCAGCCAGACCCTGCGTGCGCTTATCCATGTCCACGGGGTCCAGGCCCAAAGCCCGGATGGGGCGAAGATCAACGTACATCTTATCCCCCACAACCTTAACCGCTCCGTGGTCAATCACACTATCAGAGGTCAGTTCGCATTCCGGAGCTGTCATCCCGGCTATCTCAAATGAAACCTCCGGGGCCGCGAGGTTTTTCTTTGGGGAAGTGAGCACGCGCTCGAGCAGTTTCTTGCGTGCGGCCACATCGAGGCCGAAGTAGGCAGAGGCCAGAGATCTGCGCAAATAGCCGGAGTATCGTCTTGACATGGAGCCGACGAGGTTGCTGCCATCCACGGTGAAGTTGCCTTTGAGCACCTCTGTGTCGGGATATCGCGAGGCTTCGGGGATGGTGTCGATGATGCACTCGTTTCCATTCTCCACTATCACCTCTCGGCCCCTTACCCCCCAGGGTATATAGCCGTCGGGAGCATATGACGCAGTGCCGTCAATGTACACAAGCGAATCGCCGAGCACAGCGCAAGCTATCTGGTGGTTGCCGGAATGGAGTGAGGGCATCTGTGTCCAATGAGTGGGAACATCTCCGCGTGTGCCAACCCACACCAGCCTGCCGTCAATCCCCACAGCCTGGAGCATTTCTTTGATGAGGTTGGCGCTGCCCTTGCAGTCGCCGTAGCGACGTGCCAGCACATCGGCTGCCGGCATATGCCGCAGGGCATATTCGCCATGCTCTATGGCCAAATAGCGTATGTTATTTCGCACCCAGGCCGCTATCGAGTCAATTTTTTGAAATTCGGTCGAGCAGTTGCCGGTCACCGCCCGTGCCAGAGAATCAACGGATGCCTCCGGGACGTGGTCGCTGTCAGTAAAGGTTTTCAGATATCCGTAAAGAGAAGGCACGTCGGGGAAATGGCCGGTGACAAAGAGATGAGGGGCCGCTACGGTTGATTCGGGTGCATCCTCTTCGCTCTTAAAGGCGGGGAGGTCGGTGGCCGTGACTGTGTAGCAGACCTCGCCGTTGTTCGCGACGGTCTTATCGAGTTTCATCCCCTCAGGGAATTTATATGGCTCTACGCCGTAGCGTTCTGCCAATACCGCGGGCACTATAACCTGCACTTTGACATCCTTTACCAGGCCGGGCCAAGCCAAAGGAATCGAGCAGAACTGCTCGGGCCATTTTACCAAAGTGACAAACGTAACTTTTGCGTCCTTTCCGCGCTTGAGCGGAACCTTAAGCACACACACCTTGGTGCCGGTGTGAAACATCCCTTCCGGCTCCCACGACCTATAATATGGAGTGGCGCGAGGGGCCGAAGCTTTGAGGATTTCGATATGTTCACCATAAAATTCAGAAGCCACTACCTCGTCATCGGCTCTGGATGCCACGTATACAGTCTCGTCGTTGCATCGCACCTGAGCCAACTTATCGCCATCAGCCACAAGCCGATAAGTAATATCCACACTTTTCGCCGTGACGTTATCATCCGCGGCGTAACTTTTCACGCCAAAACCTACACAAACGCACAAAAGCAAGAAAAAGAGCTTGATTATTGAAGATTCGTGGCTCATAAACAAAAAAATGGTTTCAATGATTTCGCAAAGATAATCAATACAAATCAAATCCGCAACCCCTAATCCCCAAAAATCTCATCTTTACCACCAAATCCCCTGAAAATTTAACTGAACAGGCTGATTTTTGTTTCTTTTTGCTCGGATTTGTCATTTTGTTTGTGTATTCGGAGTTTATTCTGTAATTTTGCGCCGAAAATGCATTTGGCCGTGAAATTCTTGCGAAAACATATGGCTCTGAGGGTGCTTCCGGCGCTATGCTGCCTGACGATGGCTTTGCTGTGCGCTTGTTCCACCACGCGTAAGGTTCCGGAGGGCGAGTACCTTTACAAAGGAGTGAAGGGTGTAAAATACATAACCCCTGACTCGGTAAAGGTGCCTTCGGGATTGAAGGAGGTGATTGCCGAGGCTGTCGATTACCCTGCTAATAAGCCTACTTTTTTTGTTTTACCCCTGGGCCTTTGGGCATATAATAACCTCCCTGACTCGGCCGGCGGCCTGAAGGGTTGGCTTTACCGGAAATTTGCCCAGGAGCCGGTGCTGGTATCGGAGGTGAAGCCGCAACTGCGCACAAAAATGATCGACCAAATCCTGGACAACAACGGATATTTCCATGGCTCGTCATCTTACGAGCTTGTGCAGCCGAAAAACAAGAAGAAGGCTTCGATCCTCTACACCGTGACCCCCGGTCCGGCCTTCCGCATCGACAGCATCATTTATTTGGCCGACACGTGTCACCTTAACCACGTTATGGACTCGGTGCTTCGCGCCGACCGCTATCTGCAGCCGGGGGCCGTATTCTCCATGGACTCTCTCTCGCAGGTGCGCCAGCGCCTGACCAAGGCTCTTCGCAACCGCGGCTACTACCTTTTCTCCCCGGAATACATTGAATACCTGGCCGATAGCCTTCAGCGCAAGCAGCACATTACCCTGAAGGTGGATCTGGCCAACAACGTGCCGAAATTCATAGCCCGGAGATATCGCACAGGCCGCATCACCGTGACTACACGCCGCTATGACGGTGGTGGCACCCCCGACACCTTCCTTTTGGGCACGGATCTCGACCTTGTGCAGATGATGCCCTCGCGCTTGCGCAAGAGTGTGATTAGAGATAACGTCACCTTCCGCAGCGGAAAATATATCTCGCAGCGCGACTTTGACCGCACACAGCAGTACCTCTCCCGCCTTGGCATATTCAATGCCATCAGCATCAGCCCCGTGCCCGACACCACGGCCACAGAGCCCACGCTTAACGTTGACATCGATTGCACCTTCGATCTCCCCATCGAGGCCTCGCTTGAGGTCAACGCCTCCTCAAAATCAAACAGTTACATAGGTCCGGGATTGATCTTCTCGGTCACCAACCATAACATCTTCGGCGGAGGCGAGCAGCTCTCTGTCAGCGTCAACGGCAACTATGAATGGCAAACCGGACGCAACCGCAGCTCAATCTTCAACAGCTATGAATTCGACCTGTCGTCATCGCTGGCCTTCCCGCGCCTGCTGGCTCCGGGATTCATCCCGCGCCGCCACCGGCAAATCAATTGGACGCGCATCACCCTCAACGCCGACCTGCTCAACCGTCCGCACTACTTCAAGATGGCACAATTCAACGCCTCCTTTGGCTACGAATGGCGCTCGAGCCGATACCTCAATAATCAGCTCACCCTCTTCAAGCTCACCTACACCAACCTGATGAAGACCACCCAGGCCTTCGACTCCATTATGGATCATAACCCGGCTGTGGCTCAGAGCTTTATGTCGCAATATATCCCCCAGATCGCCTACACCCTTCTCTACGATCGCAAAATCAACCGCGACAACTCTATCAACGTCCAGCTCACCCTCCAGGAGGCCGGCAACATCTTCTGGGGCATCTATGAGCTCTGCGGAAAGCACGGTGAGAAGAAGCTCTTCGGCACGCCATTCTCCCAATTCGTCAAAGGCTCGCTCCAGCTGGTCTGGAACCACCGGCTGGGACGCACTGACCAGTGGCTCGTTGGCCGTGTGGCCACCGGAGCTGCCCACGCCTACGGCAACTCCACTCAGGTGCCCTACGCCGAGCAATTCTATGTTGGCGGTGCCAACTCTATCCGCGCCTTCACCGTGCGCTCCATCGGTCCGGGCAGCTACCACGACCCGGCCGACAAGGACAACGACTATTTTGACCAGACCGGTACGTTCAAGTTTGAGGCCAACCTGGAATATAGGTTCCCGATTTGGAGCGTGCTCCACGGGGCCGTGTTCCTTGATTCAGGCAACGTCTGGCTCCTGCGCGCCGATCCCTCCCGCCCCGGTGGCTTGCTCCGCGGCTCAACATTTTTCAAGGACCTGGCCCTGGGCACAGGCGCCGGCCTGCGCGTCGACATTGGCATGATCGTCATCCGCGGCGACCTCGGCGTGGGCATCCATGCCCCCTACAATACCGGCAAGCGCGGCTACTACAACATGACCTCCTTCGGCAAATCCCTCGCCTTCCACCTGGCCATCGGCTATCCCTTCTAAAAAATTCGCTTCCCATTTCGTGGTATTAAAAATAATACCTATCTTTGCATAAAACAAAGTAATTATATATGCCTGAATTATTTCGTTACGCAGGATTTATCTTTTTCTTCTATAGCCGTGAGCATGAACCAATTCACATCCATGTCGAAGGAAATGGGGGAAAAGTTATATTTGACATAATTGACGGTAAATTACTCCAGCGCGAACTTTTCAATATCAAAGCTAATGATTTAAAACGAATTAAACGATTCGCGCAATTAAATTTAGAGATAATTATTGATGAGTGGAACAGATATTTTGGAAACGAGGATGAATAACGTGAAAATCAAACGCGTATATTTTACTGATACTCATATCATTGGAGTGGATGAAACAGGGCAAGAGTGGCCTCAGTCATTACTGTGGTATCCGGGATTAATGTCAGCAGACAATAGCATAAGAGATGATTTTGAAATTGGGCTTGACGGCTTCCATTGGCGTAATGTCAACGAGGATATCAGCTTTGAAAGCTTTTTTTATGAAGACGCCGAGCCATCCCCATTGCAGAGGTTTTTCTTAGAACACAAGGAAATCAAAATCTCCGAATTTGCCAAAATCGTTGACATTGACCCCACTTTGCTTCGCAATTACATCAACGGATTCAAGCAACCCTCCCCCGAGCGTGAAAAAACTATCTTAGCAGGCATCCATACCCTCGCACGTGAGTACGCAGCTGCCTCCTTTTGAACTTCCCTACACCAATCGCAAGCGCTACAACTTTCGGCAAATCCCTCGCCTTCCACCTGGCCATCGGATATCCGTTCTAATTTTTTTGTCGGAAATTTCTTAATAATGAAATTTTTCCGTAACTTTGCACTCAGAATATCAAAAATACATTCTTAATAATTCATACAATGGTAAGTTACAAAGAATTAGGCCTTGTCAACACCCGCGAGATGTTTGCCAAAGCCATCAAAGGCGGCTACGCTGTGCCCGCTTTCAACTTCAACAATATGGAGCAGCTCCAGGCCATCATCAAAGCCGCTGCTGAGGAGAAATCTCCCGTGATCCTCCAAGTGTCGAAAGGCGCTCGCAACTACGCCAACCCCACCCTCCTTCGCTACATGGCTCAGGGTGCTGTGGCTTATGCCAAAGAGCTCGGTTGGGAGCACCCCCAGATTGTGCTTCACCTCGACCACGGCGACAGTTTCGAGCTTTGCAAAAACTGCATTGACAACGGCTTCTCTTCCGTTATGATCGACGGCTCTCACCTCCCCTACGAGGAGAATGTGGCTCTGACCAAGAAGGTGGTTGACTATGCTCACCAGTTTGACGTAACCGTTGAAGGCGAACTTGGCGTGCTCGCCGGCGTGGAAGATGA
>CAZNRK010000031.1:2161-25203 GCA_964575435.1 uncultured Bacteroides sp. | reverse complement strand
CCTTCCACAATCTCGTAATTGTGCTCCCCGCCGGTCTGCAAGGCCCCGAGATTGCCTTTGACGGCACCATTCAGGTGTCCGACTTCGTGCTCTCCGGCTCAAAGACCACCCACACCTTGGACGTGGATATCAACAACATCGACTTTGACAAGTTCAAAGCCTCACCCGAGAATAAATTTGAATTCACCCCCGGCCCCATCGGCTCCAAAGGCCATATCATGATAGAGGGCCGCGTGGGTCTGAAATCGGGCGAAATCATCGTGGAGACAAAGTCATCCACCACCCAGGCTCCCGGCTCGGCCACAATGATCACCGCTCCCTCTTTCAGCCCCATTCAGGTCAAGACCATCACGGGTGATTTCTACTACTCGCTTGACACCTTCAACGTCTCTGACGTCGACATCTCCGGCCTCCCCGACTTCCTCGCCGGAGATGAGACCGACCTGGCTCTGACCAACCCGCAGATCTACATCTCCATAAACAACCCCCTTGCTTCTTACGGCCTCAAGCCCACCTCCGGCCTGAGCATCACCGCTTCGCGCCCATCCGGCAACAGCGTTCCGGCAATGCTCAATCCCGGACAGGTCATCACTGTCGGCGCCAACAAAGGCATCGCAGGCCCCTACATGTTCTGCCTCTCGCCCGAGACACCCGACCCCATGTACGCCCCCTTTGCCGGCGCTCAGCACGTGGGCTACGCTGCTCTGAGCGACGTATTCAGCGGCCAGGGCATCCCCGACAAGCTAAAGGTTGACTTCGTGGACGCCAGTGTCAAGGGTCACGTTAATAAATTCGTCATCGGTCAGGAGCTCCAAACCGTAACCGGTAAGTACACCTTCTACTCGCCCCTCAACCTCGTGCCCGGCTCGAAAATCGTATACTCCGACACCGAAGACGGCTGGAGCGACGACACCGTGGAGAAGCTCACCATCACCCGCCTGAAGCTCTCCACCACCGTGGTCAATTCCCTCCCCCTGGATGCTGAAATCACCGGCTACCCCATCTCTACCGACCGGGGCAAGCAATGCGTTGACCCCACCACCGGCAAGCCCGTCACCATCACCCCCGTTAAGGTGAAGGCCAACTCCACCGAGGCCATCGTCCTCGTTACCGACGGCACCGTCGTTGACCTCGACGGCATCGTATTCCGCGCCACCGTCATCTCAGCCGAGGCTCAGAACCTCAAGCCCTCCGGCACCCTGAAGCTCACCAAAATCCGCGCCACAGCCGATGGCTACTACACCGACAAACTCTAATCCTCCACATCACAAAAATTCAAAGCAATGAAAGCATTCAACAATATATTTCGTCGTGCACTTCTGGTGGCAGGCATTGCAGTTTGTGTCTCCTCTGTAAGCTCTCAGGCTCAGCGCCTGCAATCAGCATATTTCGACGACGCGTTCATGTATCGCTACCAGATGAATCCCGCCTACGCCAACGAAGGCAAATTCTTCATCGCCATGCCGGCCCTGGGCAACCTCAACGTCACCACTCAGGGCAACGTCGGCCTTGACGCCTTTATCTACAACGTCGGCGGCAAGACCACCACATTCCTCAACCCGCAGGTCAGCACCCAGGAATTCCTCAGCTCCATCAAGGCCAACAACCGCGTCGGCGCTAACCTCAGCGAGACCATCCTCGCAGCCGGCTTTAAGGCCTTTGGCGGATACAACACCATCACAATCGGCGCTCGCGCCGACGTGGGCGTCTTCGTGCCCCTCGACCTGCTCGTCCTGGCCAAGGAAGGAGCGGAAAACCGTCAGTACAACATCGGTGCCACCGGCGCCCGCGCCCAGGCCTGGGCTGAAGTGGGCATCGGCCACTCCCGCCGCATCGGCAAGAAACTGCGTTTGGGCGGCAACCTCAAATTTCTCATCGGTGGCGGCAACATGGAGGCTAAATTCCACAAAGCCGACCTCACCCTGGGCGAGGACAACTGGGTTGGGGTGGTCAATGCCGACCTCTACGGCAGCGTAAAAGGGCTTACCTACAAGCACGACTATAACGACCGCACCGATCGCCACTACGTCAGCGGCCTCGATGTGCACAATACCGGCATCAACGGCTACGGCGTAGGCATCGACCTGGGCGCTGTCTATACCCTGAGCAAAGACTGGGAAGTGTCGGCCTCAGTGCTCGACCTGGGCTTTATCCGCTGGAACAACAACATTCTGGCCACCACCAACGGCGACCAAGAGGTGGAAACCGACAAGTACACCTTCACTGTCGGCCACGGCAAGGACAAAGAGTGGGATAAATTCCGCGACGACCTCTCGATGCTCTATGAGCTCACCGATGCCGGCGACCAAGGCAAGCGCACCACCGGCCTGGGCACAACCCTCAACGTGGCCGTGCAGTACACCCTCCCGGCCTACAACAAGCTCAAATTCGGCCTCCTCAACACCACACGCATCCTCGGCACATACTCATGGACTGACTGCCGCCTCTCGGCCAACGTCCGCCCCCTGAAATGGTTCTCCGCCGGTGTCAACGTCGGTGTCGGCACCTTCGGTCCCTCTTTCGGTTGGATTCTTGACTTCAAGCCCAAAGGCTTCAACTTCTTCATCGCCTCTGACCGCACCCCCTACAAGCTCGCCAAGCAAGGCGTGCCTCTGAATTCCAACCTCAACTTCTCCATGGGCATGAACTTCCCCTTCTGATCCGGTATTGAACCAAGAGCCTTTCGGGCTCTAAATATTTCCTTTGAGGATGTGGCTTTGAGTCGCATCCTCGTTTTTATTGCCCGAAGCTGCGAAATTTTGAAATTATTTGCGTATCTTTGAGGCGAAATCTTATTTTCACGCTAAATACACCCCAAATGCTTCGCAAAATCCTTCTTTCCCTTGCCGTTTTTGCCGCTGCCGGAGCCTCGGCGCAGAGTTCTCCGACAGTAATCCGATATAACCGGGTGGGTTACCTGCCCGATGATGTCAAAGCTGCCGTCTACCTTGGCTCTAACCCGACCGAGGAGCTCGATTTTGCCTTTGTCGGCCCCGACAACCGCTCATTCCGCCCCGACAGCGTGGTGGCCACCGCCCCGTGGGAGCCGTTTGGGCAGTCGGCGCGTATTTATTTTTCGTCTTGCACCCTCCCCGGTGATTATGTCCTCACGGCAAAAAACGCATCTGGAGAGGAGGTGGCTCGCGCCAAGATTTATATCGGCTCGGATGCCTACAGCCGCCACAACATGCGCGAATTGCCCCTTAACTACCTGCGCGAGCAGCGATGCGGCGACAATCCCGTCTTCGGAGAGAAGTGCCATCAGCACGACGGTTACCTCGTGCTCAGCGGCGACCGAGACGGTGAGGCGGTTGATGTGCGCGGCGGATGGCACGATGCCAGCGACTTCTTGCAATACCTCCCCACCTCGGCCAACACAGTCTATCAGCTCCTCTTCGCCTTCAGCGAGAATCCCGAGGGATGGGCCGATGCCTTTGATGCCTCGGGCCGCCCGGGCGCAAATGGCGTCCCTGACATCCTCGATGAGGCGCGCTGGGGCCTGGAGTGGATGCTGCGCATGAATCCCGAGCCGGGTCTCTACCTCAACCAGATCGCCGACGACCGCGACCATCGCTTTGCAGGCCTCCCGGCAGATGATAACGTTGACTACGGATGGGGCGCCGGTGCAGGTCGTCCGGTGTATCCCTGTTCCGCCACCCCTTACGGCATTTACGATAACAAAAACCGAAGCACCGGTCTGGCCTCATCTGTGGGCAAATTTGCCTCGAGCTTTGGCCTTGGAGAGCAGGTGTTTGCCGATATTGACCCTGACTTTTCGGCCCTCCTTGCCTCTCGCGCCATGCCGGCCCTGGAGGTGGCAGCGGCCTCGGAAGGCGCTTGCCAGACGGCTCCGTGCGTATCGCCGTATTTCTACGAGGAGGACAATTGGGCCGACGACATGGAGCTCGCAGCCGTCACCCTCTATCACTCCACCGACTCTGCCGCCCTGCTGCGCCGGGCTGTGAATTATGGCAGGCTCGAACCCGTAACGCCCTGGATGGGAGCGGATTCGGCACGGCATTACCAGTGGTACCCCTTCCTCAATCTCGGCCACTATCATCTGGCCAAGGTCCCGGAGAAGAAGGTGGCTCAGGAGTTCAGGCGCAACATGCGCAGCGGCATCCGGCGAGTGGCCGAGCGCGGTGCGGACAATGCTTTCCGCTATGGCGTGCCATTCATCTGGTGCAGCAACAATCTTGCCGTGGCTTTCGTGACCCAAGCCATGCTCTACCGCGACCTCACCTCCGACACCTCCTTCCAAGAGGCTGAAACCGCCGCCCGCGACTGGCTCTTCGGTTGCAACCCATGGGGGCAGGTGATGGTGATGATGCCCGCCGACCTCGAGGGCGTCTCCTCTCCGTCTGACCCTCACTCCACCATCATCGACCGCAACATCGCCGGCACTCCCGGACGCGTGCTCCTCACCGGCGGTCTCGTCGACGGACCTGTCTACACCAACATCTTCAACACTCTGCGGGGTGTGCACCTGCGCAACCCGCAGGGCGACCCCCTGGCGCCGTTTCAGAATGCTACGGTGGTCTACCACGACGACTACAGCGACTACAGCACCAACGAGCCCACCATGGACGGCACCGCCTCTCTTACCTTTATGCTCTCCCGCCTGAGCAAATGAGAGGTGAGATGGTTTAGATCTTGGATTTTAGATTACAGATTGTGATTTTTTCGATATAAGATATTATACATTAAACAGTTATGCGTAAGTTTCTCATTATCATATGCGCTTTGATGGCAGCTGCCGGCATGCGTGCTGCCGACCCCATGACGCCGAATTTCTCTTTCCCGCAATGTCAAGGTTCTCTTCGTCCTTATCCCACCGATCTCAACCCTCAGCAATATCCCGACTCGCTTGAGCCGGTGATGATCAACCACGTGGGTCGCCACGGTGCTCGCTATCCGGCCTCCTCGGCCCATACCATGCAGCTGATGCGCGCCCTCGATCGGGCAGATTCGCTGGGCACCATTACCCCCACCGGGCGGAGCCTGCTGGCCCTTGCCCGCACTGTGGCCGAGAGGTCAAAGGGCAAATGGGGCGCTCTGGATTCGCTGGGCATGGCTGAGCAGAGGGCTATCGCCACCAGGATGTTTTACGGCCTCACCCCTGTCTTCAAGGCCGGACGGGTCAAGGCGATTTCGTCTTATTCCCCTCGTGTGATGATGAGCATGTATGAGTTCACTCACCAGCTCGACCGCATGGACAACAGCATCGAATTTTCCACCTCCACCGGCCGGCAGAATTCACCGCTTATGCGCCCCTTCGACCTCGATGAGGCTTACAAGGCTCTGCGCAAAAGCTCCGAACTCACCGACCCCTATCAGGTCTTTCTGCTCGAGACATGCCCCACAGATCCGATTCAGCGAGTGCTGGGCAAGAATTACCCGTTTGCCGACGATGCTGAGATGCGCGATCTGGCCTTGGCTGAGTACTACGTCGTAGCCGGATGTCAGGCCATGATGCTCACCGTCTCGCCCTCGCAGTATTTCTCTCGCTCGGAGATGAATGCCCTTTGGAGCTGTTTCAACCTCCGGCAGTACCTGCAATGGACTGCCACGATCATTTCCCGCGTGCCGGCCGACCTGGCCTCCGCACTCCTTCAGGATCTGATAGGCACCTTCGAAATCTACCTCTCCGGGGAGGATATCGCACCCGTGCAGTTGCGCTTCGGACACGCCGAGACGCTGATGCCGCTGCTGAGCCTGATGCACCTGCCGGGGTGCTACTACATGACCAACTATTTCGACACCGTGGCCCTGCACTGGCAGGACTTCAACGTTGTGCCCATGGCCGCCAACCTCCAGCTTGTGCTCTTCAAGAACCCCAAGTCCGGACGCTACTACCTGCGCACCTCGCTCAACGAGCAGCCCGTCAAGCTCATTCCCGGCCGCGACGACCTCTACCTGCCCTGGTCCGATGCCCGCGCCTACCTTCTGCGCTGCATCCCCCTCTACGCCCAATAAGCACGTGGGTGTAGGGTCGCCACTTGTGGCGACGGATGGATGACCGGGAGGTGGCTGGCGCCCTTGTTGACCGGGAGGTGTAGGGTGGCTCGCCCGACACGATTTAGCTGCGCATCCAAGAGAGTTGCAGCCGATTGTAGGGACGCACCACGGTGCGTCCGTTCCTCTCAAAATTCCACGCCTGATATCGGACGCACCAAGGTGCGTCCCTACATTTGGTGATGACACTCGCCGCACATTGCGCATTTTCGAGACATTGAGCGAGGACGGTGACGTCCATAATGATTGTCTTTTCATAATGGTGTGTTTAATTTGTTGATTATTAGAGTTTAATAAAGAGTTTATAAGTAAAATTGTCAAAACATCAATTATCTTCGGTGCAAAGTTAATACGAATTTCCGAAACCACCAAATTATTTTGCAAAAAAATCGCAAATAAAATTGTAGCGGGTGTACGCGACCCCTTCCGGGATCGAATAATCTGTAGGGTCACCACTTGTGGCGACCTGCCTCTATAACGGTGCATATCGGTCATCCGTCGCTACAAGTGGCAACCCTACAAAAAAAGAGAGGGACGAACGCGGGTTCGGCCCTCTCTTTGAAATGGTTATTGTAAGATGTTAGAGATTAGCGGATTGGGTGGTAGCGGACGAAGGCTTCGATGGCTTCGTAGGAGGCCAGACCAAGATCTTCGTAGAGCTTGGCTGTGGCGCGGTTGCGCTCTTCGGCGCGCTGCCAGAAGAGGCGATCGTCGTCGCCGAGGAAGGGGGCATTCTCCATTTGCGACTGGTGCTTGAGGATGGAGTTGCGCTTTGAGCGGAGCTCTTCGGGGCTGAGGGGCACGGCCATCTCGATGTGGTCGATTTCCCATTCTGCCCATGCGCCGCGATACATCCAGATGTAGCAATCCTGCATCCAGGGCTGGTCGAGGAGCTCGTCGATGGCGGCGAGCACGGCGTCGAGGCATACGCGGTGGGTGCCGTGGGGGTCGGCAAGGTCGCCGGCCACGAAGATTTCGTCGGGCTTAACCTCTTCGAGGAGTTTTTTGACGATGTCGACGTCGGCCTGGCCGAGGTCGCCTTTTTTGATGGTGCCGGTTTCGTAGAAGGGCAGGCCGAGGAAGTGGACATGGTCTTGCGGGATGCCGATGTACTGGCAGGCTGTGGCTGCCTCGCATTGGCGGATCACGGTCTTGAGGCGACGGATGTCGGCCGAGTCAATGTCGCCGGCTTTCTTGGCTGCGATGTAGTCGTGGATGCCTTTGCTCTTTTCGAGGTATGTTTCGGAGTCAAGGCCGAAGTCTTTGCCGATGCGGTCCATGAGCATTACGTAGCGCATCATGTCTTCGTCGCCCACGGCGATGTTGCCGGAGGTCTCGTAAGCTACGTGCACGTCGTGGCCTTGGTCAACGAGACGCTTGAGGGTGCCACCCATCGAGATCACGTCGTCGTCGGGGTGGGGCGAGAACACGATCACACGCTTGGGGTAGGGCGTAGAGCGCTCGGGGCGGGTGCTGTCGTCGGCATTGGGTTTGCCGCCGGGCCAGCCGGTGATGGTGTGCTGCAGGTCGTTGAATATCTTAATGTTGACCTTGTATCCGGAGCCGTAGATGGCCAGGAGCTCGCCAAGGCCGTGGTCGGTGTAGTCGCGGTCGGTGAGCTTGAGGATGGGCTTGCCGGTGACTTGGCAGAGCCATGTCACAGCGCGGCGTGTGAGCTTGTCGTCCCACTCGCAGGAGGTCACCTTCCAGGGCATCGCGATGCGGGTGAGGTCGTCGGCGGCGGCCAGGTCGATCACCACATGGGCGTGGGGGTGATTCTGGAGGAATGAGGCCGAGTAGCGGTCGGTGACTTCGCCTTCGATGATGTCGGCGAGGATCTTGCCGTAGTTTTCGCCCCATGCCACGGCTACAACCACGTGGGCCGAAAGGATGTTGGCGATGCCGAGGGTGATGGCTGTCATCGGGGCCTCGTCTACCTTGTATTCGCCGGCAATGATGTGGCGGATGCCGTTGCTCAGGAGCACCAGGCGGCAGCCGCTGCTCTCTTTGGCGCCGGTTTCGTTGAAGCCGAGGTTGCCGGTGGGGCTGACCTCGCAGATGACCATGTCGAGGCCGCCGGCGCGCTCGATACTTGCTTCGTAATCGCGGGCGAGCTGATAGATTTCCTCGCGGGGGACGTTGGTGTCGAGGGTGTGGATGTTGGCGGGCTTGATGTCGATATGGTCAAGGAATACCTTTTTCAGGCGTGCCAGGGTGCTGGGGCCTTCGGAGTTGTAGGGGTAGAACTCGTTGAGGTTAAAGACGATAACCTTTTTGAAGCTCACTTTGCCCTCGTGGTAGAGGTTGATCAGATGCTCGTAGACCACCAGAGCGGCTTTTCCGGCGCCGATGGCCAGAACGCATTTGCCTTTGGCGCTGACGGTCTTGTTGATGAATTCGGCGATTTTGAGGGCCTCTTCGCGGGCGCCGTCGACCACGGATTCGTAGATGTCGACGTTGATTTTCTCTTCGCGACACAGAGCTGCTTTCTCCACTTCGTTTTTGGGAGCGTAATAGCGCTCGGGGATGCGGTCAAGTTTGATGAGCTTGCTGAGATTCGGTTTCATAAGCGGTATTTGGTTCGAGTTATTTGCAGTAAGAGTTTTCAGGGTTATTTGACACCACAAAGTTACAACTTTTCCCTACCACCGGCAAATAATTATCCCTAAAAAGATATTATTAAATCTTATTGGATGTTAAATTCATGCTGAACATCTCTCCGCACTGATGTGTTGGATTTGTGAGAATAAAAAATAATGTATAAATTTGCAATATGGACACTCAGCAACGCTTAAATCTTGAAGAAAACGTGGTGAAGATGCTTCGCACCGTTTTTGATCCGGAAATTCCGGTCGACATATATTCTCTGGGCCTAATCTACGGCATCAACATCGACGACGAGGCCAACCTCACCGTGGACATGACCCTGACGGCGCCCAACTGCCCGGCGGCCGACTTCCTCCTCGAGGATGCCCGGCAGAAGCTCGAGAGCATCGAGGGGCTTAAATCCGTGACCATCAACCTCGTGTTTGAGCCCGAATGGGACAAAGACATGATGAGCGAAGAAGCAAAGCTCGAGCTCGGATTTCTATAATTCATTTCCTGCACGCATCATTCCTCTCCTCCATGTGTAATCCATCACCGGCCCGTGCCTGATGTCAACCCCCCGACCACAGCGTAAGCTGACATATTTCATCTCCGACATGCACCTTGGAGCGCGGTATCTGCCCGACGGGGCGGCCACCGAGCGCAAGGTGTGCGAGTTTCTGCGCTCGATAATGCCCACGGCCAAGACCCTGTATATCTTAGGTGATGCTCTGGATTACTGGTTTGAATACCGCAACGTGGTGCCCCGCGGCTATGTGCGCTTCTTCGGCGCCCTGGCCGAGCTTGCCGACAGCGGCACGGAGATTGTATGGCTCAAAGGCAACCACGACATCTGGCTTTTCGATTACCTGCGCGACGAAATCGGCATCACGGTGGCCGACGGCAGCATCATCCGCTGCATCGACGGCAAGAAATTCTATCTTGCCCACGGCGACCAAGTGGGCAAGCGCCCGGCCGGCTTTCGCTTTATCCAATGGCTCTTCCGCAACCGCTTCTGCCAAAGGCTCTACGCCGCCATCCATCCCCGCTGGACCGTGGGATTTGCTCATTGGTGGAGCGCCAGCAACCGCGATTTCGGCAATCGCCCCGTGCCGGTATTTCAAGGTCTGGAGAGCGATCCGCAGGCTGTTTTTGCCCGCGAATATCTTCAGGAAGTGGACCCCGGGATCAATTTTTTTGTCTTTGGCCACACCCACGTAGCCGTCAACGAGGAGCTGAGTCCCACCTGCCGATTCGTGGTTTTAGGCGACTGGATATGGCACGACACCTACGGAATTTTTGACGGCGAAAACCTTGAAATCCGTCAATTTGTAAGTGAGTTTTCTTGAATTAACTTCTATTAAATAAATTACTGAAATTTTTACAAATTCATTTTTAAGCTCCAAACATCTAATTTACAGCCATATACAACAAAATTGTCAATATCGGCGACGAAGGTATTTAAAAACTATGTTGCATAACATATAAAAAAATTTGGTGGAGAGATTAAAAAGTGTGACCTTTGCAGTGCAAACCTAAAACAATCTTTTTTACCTTAGAAATTGTACCTATTGGAAACCTCTAAAAAGAGCTCTGTGATAGAGCTCTTTTTTTTCGTACGTACTGACAGAAAAAAATCGCCTGCAGACCGCTCCGAGCCTTGATTTTTTGAGAAAATCAGCGTAACTTTGCAGTTAGATTTCATACTCACTTATCGCTCATATCACCTCGGAAAGCCTCAACGGCACTTTTAAGGTTGATTTTCCAATTTCTTACAATTATAATCTAAAATACAATTTCTAATCATGAGAAAAAGACTGTTTCATTTCATGCTGACCATTGTTGGCATGATGCTGTTGGCGTCACCGCCTGCGGCAGCAGAAGAAGCTCTCGCTGAGGAGACCCCTGCCGAGGCGACCTATAGCTTCAAACTCGGCAAGGACCCCGACACCGGGGAGGTCTATCCCGTCTACTTCATCGGTAGCAATTACGAGTACAAGCAGAAAAACGCTCAAGGCCTCTGGGAGGATGAGTGGACAAATCCCCGTAGCTTTGATCTTGAAGAAGCTCCGGAGATGCTTTGGAATCCCGCCGAGAAGCGTTACGAGATAAAAATCCGCCCCACCGAAGACCAGAACACCATTTATTACAAATTCCTCTTCAATAAACTCGATTGGAATTACAACGGCCATCCCGGCAACGGACAATATATCAACGTTTCGCCCTTTACGGCGCCTGTCTACGGCAATTCTTTCGGACTCCGCAAGCCCAATGACAATCAGGAATTGGTGTGCAATCAGGGCGACTGCTACGTCGTGTATCTGAAAGATGACGGCAACGGCAATGCCACTTACGCAATTGCAATGACCAACGACACCCCCGACGATGCCTTGAATACATACACTTGCTCGGTGGACATCTGTGCCCTGCGCGGCAACAACGGCTGGGGCACAGGCAATGTGCATGCCCATTTCGCAAAGAGCGACCGGGGCTTGACGGTATGGCCCGGCCTGAAGGCTCAGGAAGTCGACGGCCGTTTGACTCTCACCCTTGTGAGCCCCGTGCAGCCCGACATCTTAGTTTTCAACAACAATAGCGCAGGCGCAGCACAACCAAGACCCAACCAATCGGTTAACATTCCTTTTGTAAATGGCAAAACATATTTTCTGAATTGGGGCAACGGGCAAATACCCAATAAAGATGACATTTCGACTAATGTTATGCTCGTAGACTACACCCCCACAGAGGGGCAGCATCGCACCTACACAGTAAAAGTTGACCTCAGCAAGATCAGTGAAGGCTTCTTCGGCTGGACCCCCGAAAATGTACACGCTCACTTCGGCGAAATCACATCATGGCCCGGCGTGACCGGCGAGGTAGATGCCAACGGCATCGTCACCTTCTCGGCCTCGGCTTGCTACGAGCCCACGTGTATAGTATTTAACAATGGTGTCGGCAAGAGCGCATATGACCAGACCGTTGACCTCGTTTACGAAGAAGGCAAAACCTATGTGCTGCACAAGAAAAACTACGACATGCTCATCGAAGACTGGGGCACCGACAAAGAAATCCTCATCTACGGCACCGGCTACGATGGCGCATGCATGAGGGACGATGCCGGAAAGAGCGGTGTGGCCATGACATGGAATCCCGAAAAAGAGCGCTACGAAGCCAAGCTCACCGTAAGCGATTACGACAGCTTCGCCTTCAATTTCTGGTTTGACGGCGCCTATCGCCGCCCCGTGCAGCCTCAGGGTGTGACCCCGGTGGGCCGCGAGCTCAGCTTTTCCGACTCCTTCGATGGCAAAAACGCCGAGCTCATGGATTATGATACCTTCGCCAACCACGACGTGGTGGGCATCTACCTGTATCAGGACATCAACACCGGCAGCCCCTGCTATGCCGTGCAGAAGGTGGTGGAGGGCACCCCCGTCTTCACCTTCAGCATCGACCTTTCGTCAATGGGCAAGCGCAAATGGAATCCCGCAGAGACCTGCGCCTTCTTTAAGGATTCCAACCAACAAGACATGCACGACTGGCCCGGCCTGAAGCACTTCTCAGTAAGCGGCGACGTGGTCACTTTCCAGTTTGAGAACGAATACATGCCCTCCTATGTAATCTTCAACGATGGGGAAGTCACCGGTGTGGGCGGTACTCACCAATCCAAGATGTTCCCCTTTGAGAACGGCAAAACCTACGTCCTGTCCTTTACGGGCGGCAACTGGGCTGAAGGCGCCCCCTCGATGCAGCTTCCCAAGGTAAATCTTCCCTACGGTCCCGACGATTTCGCCGAGCCCAAATACTTCCTTGTGGGCGCGCGCCAAGGCACCTGGCACCTGCAGCCCGAGTGGGAGCTGATCAAGCAGCCCAACGGGTCATATAAGATCAAGGGCGGACGCTTTATGCGCCGCGGCAACTTTGCCATCGCCCGGGTCGACACATACACCGATTATATATATCACTACTACGATCTCTACTCCAAGCTCACCGGCTCAAGCATCGAGGCCTCAATGATCAATGACAAAGGTCTACTCACCATCACCGGCATCGAAGACCAGGAAGTGCGCATCAACGGCGGCGCCCAGCCCTATATTGCAAATGCAGAGAAATACCCCTTCGCCGATGAGCATCCTGCCGAAATGCTGGCCATGACCTTCCGCCTCAACGGCGATGCCCCCGTGGATGATTCTAACGACTCCAGCACCTCCGACCACGTGCTTTCAGTCTATGACATAGGCCAATGGTGCAAATCAATCACCCTCACCCCCACCGGTAACGGCAAATTCTCGCTCACCTTTGACCTTTCCGACCCCAAAGGCAACGAAAACCGAATCTTCACACTGGTGGGCTCGGATGTGTACCACCGTCAATTCTCCGGCGCCGAAGGATTCCAGACTCCGCGCGGCACCGTGGGCTGGCAGGAAAGCTGGATCCAATACGACCCCAGCGGCAAGCCCTACTACGACGCCAACAACGAATACCTCTACCACACAGCCTACACCGGCAAGATTTTTGAAGAAAATGAGGTAAAATTCCAGATCAACATCCCCGACGGCCACGACGAGGCCGGAGAGGTCAAAACCAAGCCCTTCGACTATACATCATCGAGTATCACCTTCTTCGAGGCCAGCCAGCTTGACCTCACCGACGACATCTACGCTCCCCTTTACGATGCTCTTGCCGGCAAGAAAGCTCTGGAATCAGGCATGGTGATCCAAGGCGGCGATCCCCGCGCCAACACCGACTTTGCCTTCCGTCTGGGCAATCTGCCCAAAGAGATCCCGGCCGAAAAAGCCGACTGGAAGGTCTACGTGGTGCGCGATGCATGGGTCAGCGGCCAGTTTAAGATTTGGTCGGGCTGGGGTGGTAATTCCATCTCCCTCAACTGCTTCGGCAGTTCTGACTCTAATGCCGACTGGATCCAGCTCAACGGCGGCCCCTCCAAGTCCGGCAAAGGCGGCCAGACCGACAAGACCTCGCCCGTGCTTTTCACCAATATCGAAGCCGGAGCCGACGGCACGCCCCAGGACATCAATCTCCTCTATGAGAATCAAGGAGCCAACTACAACTACAAGCTCGATGACCTCACATACTTCAGCCGCATCATCTTCCTCTACAACGAAGCCTCGGGCGAGAGCCTGTCGGATTCCTACGCGATGTTTATCCAAGGCGACAACCAGCCCGTGATTCAAGCCTTCGTGGAGGGTGCCGAGCAAAAAGGCGCATCTGCCACCTGGGAGCTTGTGAACGTGAACCTCCCCACCGACGCCCTCATCACCGGCTACTCGCTGTACCGCTACTCCGTCACCGACGAGGGCAACGTCAATCCCGTAAAGATCCAGGGTGCAACCGATCTGACCTGGAGCATCGCCGACCTGGCCGATTATCTCCCCGCCACCTACCACGAGCCCAAGAATCTTGCTCCCGGATCGTACCGCTATTATATTAAGGTGTACTATTCCACCCCCATCAACGGCGAAATCGAGACATCCTGGCGCGATGCCTACTCCAACACCATCACCATCTACGGCGATGAGCTCTCGCCCGACCTGCGCGTAGAGCAGCTTGTGGCTCTGAACCGTGCAGGCTTCGAGGCCATCGGCGCCGCCGAGCTCTTCGCCTCAGAAGGCACCCCCGCAGAGTACGCTCCCGACCGCTTCTATCTCACATATAGCAACAACAACCCCAAGGCCGACTATTTCGTTCTGATGGCCAAAACATCAGAAGGAGAGAACCGCAACATCTCCTTCAAGGACATCAAGATGCAAGAGGTGGAGGCATCCAAGGCTATCTCCGTGTTGGCCAACCCCGACCTCTACGTCTGGGTGTCGCGCTTCTATGTGCGTGCGCTTAATTATACGGCCTTCCGCCGCCACTATAATCAGCAGTTCGTGCCCTTCACCACTCCTAACATCTCCCTGAAAGACTGCGCAGCCGATGCCGAGAGCAAGGATCCCGGCAACAACTGGTCGATCAACGCAGGAAACATGACCACCAACTTTATGGACATGACCTACCTTGACGGCACCACCTCGCGCTACATCGGCACCATCGTTGACCGTCAGGGTCTGCTCCTGGGCGGCGACATGGAGGCCACGATGCACTACACCTTCGGCGTGGACAACAAAGAGGCCAATACCTTCCAGTCCGTAGCCTTTGAGCCTGTGGTGCCCCAGCCCTACAATCTCAAATACCGCTACGACTACCGCGCCATCGAAAACGGTTCGCCCGTGAAGGATTACATCCTCTCCAATCCCGAAAAGATCCGGACCCTCTTTGGCGAAAACGCCGAGCTGGACGAGAATTTCCAGGCCTACTACCAGCTGCCCGTCAAGACCACCGTGCGCCCCGCATCTACAGCCGTGGGCGGCCCCGACGCTGTGATTGAAGACCCCAACACCGTGGAGGAGGTTTACATCAACGAGGCCAACCTGGCCAACGAGCGTCACCTTGACTGCTTCATTGAGTTCACACGTCCTAACGTCTCGCAAAACATCTTCGACTTCTACACCGTGTTCTATAAGTTGAAGCTCAGCTCCGAGGTGGTCGAAGGCGCCACCCTTACCGACCAGGAGAAGCTCTTCTACACCCCCGGCAGCGAGGCCGATAAGGTGTCGGCGTGGTACTACGACCCCTTTGAAGACACCAACAACAACGGCCTCACCCCCGACGTGCCCAACAACCCTTACAGCATCCGCATCACCGACACCCACCCCTCGGGCAGCATCTTCCCGCGCTTTGAGATTGAAGAGGTCTACTTTGTGCGCAAAACCGACCTTGACAATTCCGCCCTTCCCTTCGAGGCCAAACGCAAGCTTCTGGCCACGCACCGGTATGCCAAAGGTGGCCTCAGCATCGATGCCGTTAACAATACCACCAGCCTTCTGGAAATCGAGAAGGTCGAGCTCGGATTCAATCCTGAGGATCTTGCCAAGGGCGAGGGTCTGCAGTGGTTCCTCTGCCGCCATAGCGAGCTTTCGAGCACCGCTTCTCCGGCCGATGCCGTCAAGGATATCTTCGAGCCCACAAAGCACTTCCTCGTAGAGCTCACCAACACCCAGGGCGGCTATGGCTTCAGCAAGACTCTCTGGTGTCACGACCATCCCGAATATACCGATAAGGACGATGACGGCCTCTATTTCCAGAATCCCTTCTATGTGGCCAGCATTCCCCACACCGGTGATGAGATCCCCGTGCCGAATGTCAAGCTTACTCCCGTTTATCTCTACTATCGCAACCTGGCCGACGGCAACCGTGTGATTACCACCTCCGACGTCATCGACCTTGTGAAGTATGAGGCGCAGAACGGTCCGCAGCAGGTGCGCCGCCGTGTCGAGGCTGAGGATAACCTCACTGCACCCAGCCTGGGTCAGGACATCGCCTCGCGCGAGAGCGACCTCAAGGCCGTCTATGCCAAGGACAGTCAGGGCAAGCAGACCAATAAGATTGTGGCTGTGGCCTACGATACGGCCAACGACCCCAATGTGATCGTGCACACCGGCTCGCCGGCCATTCCCGAGTTGCTTGCCGATGAGCAAGGCAACCCCACCATGACCGGCATCGAAGACCTGACCGCCGGCAGCGAGGCAGAAGTGCTCTATTTCAACCTCCAGGGCATCCGCATCCTCTCGCCCGTCAAAGGTCAGATCTACATCCGCTGCACCGGAGACAAAGTAGAGAAGATCGTGTTCTGATCCCCTGCCGCTCTAAAGCAAAAGATCGTGATCTGAACCCCTGATTTCCCCAATAACAAAAAAAGACTCGCCCCACCCCGGGACGGGTCTTTTTTCTGTGCTTTAACCACAATCCGCACCTCTCCGAGGCGGTATCCTTTGACCGGGAGGTCGTGGGCGGCTCGCCCACGACATTGTTTTCATATTGTGTTATAGACCTTTGTAGGGACGCACCATGGTGCGTCCCTACATTTGAAAATCCGTGAAATCTGTAGTTTTTACCTTGTGGCGGCCGGGCCGACCGCCACCTCCCAGTCATGTCGCGCGCGAGCCGCACGCGACTTCCCAGTCAAGGCCGCACGCGACTTCCCAGTCAAGGCCGCACGCGACCTCCCAGTCAAGTCCGGGCTCCCGGTCGGGGGGTTAGCGGATTTTGAGGGTGAGGATGGCCAGGGCGCAGAGGATGATGGAGATGAGCCAGAAGCGGAGGACGATCATCTGTTCGTGCCAGGGGCGGCGGGGGCGGTCCCATTTGCAGTCGACCTCGCCGGCTTTGAGGCTGAAATGGTGGTGTAGGGGTGCGCGCTTGAAGAGGCGGCGGGGGGTGCCGGTGAGGCGGCGTGTGAGCTTGTAATAACCGGTCTGCATCATCACGCTTAGCGACTCTACAAAGAAGATGCCGCACAGGAGAATCAGCAGGATCTCCTTGTGGAGGATAATGGCGATGACGGCGATGACGCCGCCGAGCATCAGAGAGCCTGTGTCGCCCATAAAGACGCGGGCGGGGTAACCGTTGTACCAGAGAAATCCCATGCAGGCGCCGGTGAAGGCAGCTGCGTAGACAAACACTTCCTGCGCCCCGGGGATATACATTATATTAAGGTAAGAGGCGAAGACGATGTGGCTGGAGACGTAGGCCAAAATCATCAGACCCACGCCGATGATGGCGCTGATGCCTGCGGCGAGGCCATCGAGGCCGTCGGTGAGGTTGGCGCCGTTGGAGGTGCCGGTGACGATGAAAATCGTGGCCACGATGAAGATGATCCACCCGGCGGTCTGCTGCCAGTCGTCGGGCAGGGGAGAGGCGATCCAGCTGTAATCGAAGTTGTTTTCCTTGACAAAGGGGATAGTGGTTTTGGTGGATTTGATTTCCTCCTGACTGATGTTGACCACTACGGTCTCGCCTGAATAAGTCTCAGTGTTTTCACGGATCACGGCTTCGGAGCTCAGATAGAGCGTGGCACCGATAAACACTCCCAGAGCTACTTGCACCACGATTTTCCACCTGCCGGAGAGGCCCTCTTTGTCGTGCTTGAAGGTCTTGATATAATCATCGACGAAGCCTAAGGCTGTGAGGATCACTGTGGTGCCCAGGAGCAGGAGCACGTAGATGTTGGAGAGCTTGCAAAACAGCAGCACCGGCACGATAATGGCAGCGAAGATGATGACCCCACCCATCGATGGCACGCCCTTCTTCTTCTCCAGCCCTTCGACGCCGCCGAGGTCGCGGGGCTCGTCGCCGATTTTCTTGCGGCGCATGTATCTGATGACCTTCCCGCCGATGAGCAGGGTGACCACAAGGGCAAAAACAAAGGCCATGATGGCGCGGAAGGTGACATATTCCATTACGGCGGCGCCGGGGGTGCCCATTTGGCGAAGCCATTCAAAGAAGGGGATAAGCATAGGGGATAGGGGATTATTTTTTGCGTTTGATCAGAGAGAGGATATTCTCTTTGCGCACGATGGTGAGCAGGAATATCAACAGGAAGATGGTCTTGAGGCCCCACGACATGAGGTCGGGGAGGCGGTCGGCGGCCGCCATACCGGCAAAGGTGAGGACCAGGGAGAGGCCGATGTAGAAAAATATCTTGCCGATGGGATAATCAAGGGGGAAATATTTTTTGCCCACCCACCAGCACAGCACCATGACCACGGCATATGAAATCAGGGCGGCCCAGGCCGAGCCCATATAGCCTGTAACGGGACCGATGCGGCGCACGAGCACGATGTTGAGCGCGGCCATAATTACGAATGTGATTATGGAGAACCACGAGCCCCAGATCGTGCGGTCGGTGAGCTTATACCAGATGGAGAGGTTGAAATAGATGCCGAAGCAGATTTCCGAACCCATCATAATCGGCACCACGGAGAGGCCCGACCAGTATTGCCGGCCGATCAGATGCTTGATTATCGGCATGCAGAACATCACGCCCATGAAGATGAGCATGGCGAAGATGACGAAATATTTCATGGCGTCGCAGTAGGCCTGATTGCGGCCTTTGGGGTCGGAGGCGGCGTTGGAGAAGATGAAAGGCTCGTAGGCGTAGCGGAAGGCTTGGGTGAACATGGTCAGAATCACGGCAATCTTAATGTTGGCCGAGTAGATACCCACCATGTACTCTGCCTGAGCCGGGGCGTCGGAAAAGATGTATGGGATGAAAATCTGGCCCATATTGTGGGCAAACGTGCCGGCCACGCCGGTGATGAGAATCGGGAAAGAGAAATTGAGCATACGGCGCAGCAGACCGGTGTCGAATCTCCACGTCAGCCCTTTGAGCTGGGGCGAAAGCATCAGCAGCATCATAAGGCTTGATATGAGGTTGGCCACAAAGATCCAGCCCACGCCGAAGGAGCTGCCACCGGCCGGGGCGTAGAACCATTCGATTGCCGCCGGGCATCTTGTCTGCAACCAGGGGCAGACGATGAGGAAGAAGATGTTGAGGGCGATGTTAAGGGCGATGTTGGCCATCTTCACCAGGGCGAAGTGCTTGGCGCGCTTGAGGTGGCGCAGGTAGGCAAAGGGGATGTTGGTGAAGGCGTCAATGGCCACGGTGATGCCCAGAATCCACACGAACAGGCGGTAGCCACCCATGTGTATCGCAGAGGATATCGGATTGATAAACAGAGAGATAAGCACCATGAAGGCCACCGAAGTGATGCCCACGGAGCAGAGCGAGGTGGTGTAGACGGTCATGGGGGCTTTGTGCTTGTTGACGAAGCGGAAAAATCCCGTCTCCATACCGTAGTTCAGAATCACGAGGAGAATGCCGGTGTAGCCGTAGAGTGTGCCCACGATGCCGTACTCGCCCGGGGCGAAGATGCGGGTGTAGAAAGGCACGAGCAGATAGTTGAGCAAGCGACCCACGATGCTGCTGATGCCGTAGATCGCCGTATCCTTAGCTAATGACTTTATTCCGCTCATAATCAGAATGTTGCAAGCACTTTTTCCGAATGGAAAGCGGCGCCGGGGCCAGCGCACACTCTCCAGCTCGGCGCCGGGGCGCAAGAGCAGGTGCAAATTTAGCGATTATTTTGTAGAAATAGGAATTTTGGCCCCTGAAAAAATGCAAAAACGGCCCGAAGGCCGTTGCTTTTTCCGCTCAACCGCCACCGGGGGGTGGAGGCGAGAGCCCGTGGGGCAGTCAATCGGGGAGGGTGAGGCGCCAGTCATAGGCAGAGTGGGTGAAATCGACCAGCCCCAAGGATGCAAGGCGGATAATGGCCCATTCGGTTGCCCGGCGCGAGGCGCCCGAGTGGAGGATAGCCTCTTGAATGGTAAGGCCGGGGGCAGCGGCCGGGATGGTTTTGGCGGCTGCCTCCGCGTCGGCTTGCTTTTGGCGCAGATAACTCAGAATCTCGGCTTCCGGGCCGTTGAGGTGGAATGAAGTGCGCCGGGCCGAGGCTTGATGCCGCCATGTGCGCACCATCAGGGGGTGGGCGGCGATGTTCTCGTCGGCCACACGGTAGAAGGCGCGCCAGGAGTGGTCGCTATCCTGAGCCAGCACCGGGCGCTCGGGGGATTTGGCCACGGTGGCGATGATCACGATTTGCCGCTCCGGGGTGTGGTAGGCGCTGAATTCGATTTCCTGGGCGGGGGAGCAATAGAGCGAGGCAGCCTGCTCGATGACGTAGATATCCTCCTCGTTGCGCACACCGGCAATGGCACCGTTGTCCTTGACGCCGATGAGAAGGCGCCCCCCGGCGCAGTTGGCAAAGGCAGAGAGCGAGCGGGCGATTTTCCTGGCGTCGGAGATCTGGAATTTGAAATCCTGCTGCACGTGTTCGCCCTGATGGATGAGCTCGGAGAGGTAGGTGCCGGCTCGTCGGCTTTTGATGTCCTTCATTTGAAGAGGCTGCTGGATGATAATAAAAAAGTGCCGGGACCGGAGCCCCGACACGGTGATGGATTCAGAATTCGTTATTTGGTTTTAGCCAGAATCAGGGCAGAAGTGGGAGCCACGGAGAGCTGACCGCCACGCGTGGTGCCAAGGCCCTCGGGGTTGAGGCGGCCGTCTTCGGCGATGATGGTCCAGTCGCCTTTGGGCACTTTTACAGTCACGGCCTCGGGATTGCCGTTGAAGATGAGTTTGATTTCTTTCCACTCGTCGCCGTTGGCGTTGTCTTTGAGTGAGTAAGAGACGACGTTGGGCTGCGAAGTCTTGTCAAATACGAGGTGGCGCGCGATGTCGTCGGCCGAAGTCATGCGGAAGGCGGGGTGGGCTTTGCGCAGGGCGATGAGGTTGCGATAGTAGGCAAACTGGTCGGCGTTGGTGTGCTTGAGGGTCCAGTCGATGGCGTTGATCGAGTCGGGCGACTTATAGGAATTGTGCACACCCTTTTTGTCGCGGAAAAGCTCCTCGCCGGCAAACATGAAGGGGGTGCCTTGCGATGTGAAGACGATGGTCTGAGCCAGACGAGCGGCGCGCTGGCGCTCGGCCTCGGTGGAGCCGGGCATGGATTTGGCGAGCTTGTCGGTGAGGGTGAGGTCGTCGTGGCATGAGACGTAGTTGATGATCTGGGTGGGGGCAGCGGCGTAGGGGAATTTTGAGTTGTTGCCTTTCGAGTAGTCTACCTGGGGGTGGGCGGTCGAGCCCACGATGCCGATTTTTACGGTCTCTTCGTTGCCGGGCTTGCCGGTGGCGAAGCCGCGGTCGGCAGCGTTGCTGTAGTGGCCCTTGACTGCGTCGCGGATGTCATCGGAGAAAACGGCGATGTCCTTCATCTTGGCCACGTTCTCCTTCAGAGCGCGGCGCTCGACGGGAAGGGGAGAATCACCGGCGGTCCAGCCCTCGCCGTAGACGAAGATTGAGGGGTTGATCTCTTTGAGCTCGCGGGCCACGCGGCTCATGGTCTCTGTGTCGTGGATGGCCATGAGGTCGAAGCGGAAGCCGTCGATATGGTATTCCTTAGCCCAGTTTTTCACCGACTCGACGATGAAATCCTGCATCATGGGGCGCTCGCTGGCGGTTTCGTTGCCGCAGCCCGAGGCGTCGCTGTAAGAACCGTCGGCACGGTGGCGGTAGAAATATCCGGGAGCGGTGAGGGAGAAGTTGGAGTCGTCGTTATTGGCTGTGTGATTATATACCACGTCCATTACCACGCCGATGCCGGCATCGTGGAGGGCTTTGATCATCTCCTTCATCTCGCGCACACGGGTGGCGGGGTCAGAGGGGTCGGTAGAGTAGGAGCCTTCCGGGGCGTTGTAGTTGTAAGGGTCGTAGCCCCAGTTGTATTGATTGGCGGGGAGGTTGGCCTCGTCGACAGAGTTGTAATCGTAAGAGGGGAGGATGTGCACGTGGGTGACGCCCAGCTCTTTAAGGTGGTCAATACCGGTTTTTTCGCCGGTGAGGGTGCGGGTCTGCTCTTCGGTGAGGGCGAGGAATTTGCCTTTGTGCACGATGTCGGAAGAGGGATGCATGGAGAAATCGCGGTGGTGCATCTCGTAGATGACGGCGTCGGTGATGTTTTCCACCTTGGGGCCGTGGTCCTGCTCCCAACCTTTGGGATTAGTGGCGGCAAAGTCGATGATAGCGGCGCGGCGGCCGTTGGTGCCGACGGCCTTAGCCCAGATGCCGGGGGTCTCGTCGAGCCATTTGCCGTTGTATTTTATAGCAAAAGTGTAAAATTTGCCGTAAAGCTGCTCGGGGACAGAAGCGCGCCACACGCCCTTCTCGCCCTTGGTCATCTGCAAGACGCTGAAGGGGGCGGAATTGCGGTCGGTGTTGTAAAGGTTGACTTTCGCCTCTTGAGCCTCGGGGCTCCAGAGGGCAAAGTGGGTGCCTGTGGCGTCGACAGTGAGCTCAAGGTCGGTGCCTTGGTAATGGGGAAAATTTTCGAAGCGAGCGTCGGGATTCTGAGCCTTGGCCTGAGCCGAGCACAGCATCGAGGCGGCAACTAATACGCCTGAAAGTTTGTGTAGATAATTCATTGAGATATAAGGTGTTAAGTTTTTCAATTGAATGATTGGGCCGGATGCTATCTTACCACGATTTTTGTGGCCTTGGAGTTGACTCTCACGATGTAATGGCCGGGGGCGAGGTCAAAAGATGTGACTCCTGCAGGTGCGGTGGTGCTGATCACTTGCCGTCCGGTGAGGGCAAAGACCTCCACGGAGCAGGGGGAGGAATCGGGGTTCAGCACCTCGAAGCCCGTTGAAGTGACGCGCACCGAAGCCCCTTGCTCCTGAACTGTAATGTACGGAGTATCAGTCGCTTGCGCAGCAAAGCCTATGGGCGATGCGGCTGCAAGGAAAGATATGATTAGGGGTAAAAACTTCTTCATGATCAATAAAAATTAAGGTGCCGGAATTTTCGGCAAATACAAAGTTACGAAATTTTTGTCAGATATGCAAATTTCGCTGGCAAAATTTCCCTGTGAGACAGGGAGGTGCCGGTTAGCCAGAGCGCCACATGGTAAAAAACTACGGATTACGAGTGACCGGGAGGTCGCGTGCGGCTCGCACGCGACATTTTACGGCTTGGCAAAAAA
>CAZNRK010000031.1:0-2061 GCA_964575435.1 uncultured Bacteroides sp. | reverse complement strand
GGGAGGTCGCGTGCGGCTCGCACGCGACATTTTACGGCTTGGCAAAAAACTACGGATTACGCGGATTAAACGGATTATCGAGAGTAGGGTCGCCACTTGTGGCGACGGAAGTAGTGACCGCTTGTCATATTGATACATGTGGTAGTCGCCACAAGTGGCGACCCTACAGAAAGCTGGCCGATATGCTCACGGGCCAGAGAACAGGGTTTTGTGGGTAATATTGGGTGAAAAACTAAAGATTACGCGGATTTTACGGATTTTTTTCAACAGGAGTACAGGAGTACAAGGTTATGTAAGGTAACTAATTGATGTTTAGGTGTTTGTAGGGACGCACCAAGCGTGCGTCCGTTCCCAGCCGAATCCATTCAACAGGGGGAGGAGGGACTTTGAAAATGAGGTGAGAACTCTTTTGGGGGGAGGGGTGTTATATAATGTGTAACGTTTCAACCTATCGAGTCCATGAGTTATTCTTCTATAGTGAATTCGGCCACGTCGTGGCTCTCTGCCTGGCACCAAAAGCACCTGAGCGGAGTGAATTTTATGTATATCTTAGCGGTGATAATCGGTGTGCTCACGGGCGCAGGGGCGGCTCTGCTGAAGGGGTGCATTTCGTTTGTCAGAGATTTTTTTCTTGGCATTTTTAATATCAGTCATGGCAACTGGGGCTTTTTCATCCTCCCGGTGGCTGGTATTCTCTTGGCCGTGGTGGTGACGCGTTATATCATACGCCACCCGATGGATCATGCCACTGACCGCCTGATCGATGGCATGAAGAATAACAATAACGCGATTTCTCCGCGCCTTATCGCCGGCCCTATCGTGGCATGCTCGATCACGCTGGGCATGGGTGGCAGCGCCGGCGGCGAGGACCCGATTGCCTACACAGGTGCGGCCATCGGCAGCAATGTGGGTAAGGCTTTTCGCCTGAATCAGGATGAGCTCGCGCAGCTTGTGGGTTGCGGAGCGGCAGCGGGCATAGCCGGCATCTTCATGGCTCCGATCGGGGGTGTGATGTATTGCCTGGAGGTGCTGAGGATGAAGCAGTCGCTGCAATCGGTGCTCGCTGTGATTTTTGCTTCATTGATTTCAGCCCTAACGTGTTATATATTAATGGGTTGCCATTACGACGTTACGTTCATGCCTGACATAAGCTTTGAGAATACGTTGATCCCCTACGTGATCCTCTGCGGTCTGGTTTGCGGCATCTATTCCGCATACTACAGCACTGTGATGGGACGTTGCTACACATGGCTTCAGAAATTTCCGGCCACATGGCGCAAGGCGCTGCTGGGCGGTCTTTTCGTGGCTGTAATGTTGTATTTCTTCCCCTCGCTTTACGGCGAAGGCTACTCGATGATCAGCAAAATCATGGCTGACAGCCCCGAGGCGCTCGTGGCCTACGGTCCGCTTTACCACCTTGGCAAGCGTCCGGATATTCTGCTCATCCTGCTGAGCATCCTGCTGATAGTCAAGCCCTTTGCTGTGTCGGCCACCAATGACACCGGCGGTGTGGGCGGCGACTTCACTCCGACCTTTTTCTGCGGTGCGATTTGCGGATTTGTGTTTGCCGGGGTGATGAATGTGTGGTTTGACCTGCACCTCTCTTATGCGATGTTTGCCTTCCTGGGCATGTCTGCGGTGATGGCCGGCGCTATCCAAGCCCCCCTGATGGGCCTCTTTATCGCCTCGGAGATGACGGGCCTCTACAGCTTTATCCTCCCGCTGACCATTACGGCCGTAACCTCTTATCTCACCTCTTACCTCATCACGCGCCTGCACAATCCTCTGGGATTCTTGCACGGAGGCAAGTAAGCTGATGGTGTTCTGAAACAACTTAAGAGGGAGTGTCATAATTATGACACTCCCTCTTAAGTTGTATGGTTGGGTGGGAATTATTCGGGGCGTTTGGTCTTTTTGCCGTAGCCGTAGGTGGCAGCGGCGCCGAGCTGCTCTTCGATGCGGAGGAGCTGGTTGTATTTGGCCATACGGTCGGAGCGGGAAGCAGAACCGGTCTTGATCTGGCCGGCGTTGGTGGCCACGGCGATGTCGGCGATGGTGGCG
>CAZNRK010000030.1:0-25330 GCA_964575435.1 uncultured Bacteroides sp. | reverse complement strand
TGACGGCGATGAGTGACGTGACCGTTCTTTTGCTTACTTTCTTCATGTTGACTTCCACCTTCCTGCAGAAGGAACCCACAATCGTCTACACTCCCTCGTCCGTGTCAGAGGAAAAGGTGCCCACAGCCAACCTGATCACCATCCTCGTCTCATCGGCCGATAAATCAGGCAAGCTCGACGACCCCACCGCCACCGAAGGCAAAATCTTCATCTCCTTTGCCGGTGATGTTGACTCTACTTTCAACGCTCCCGTGGTGCGCCGCATGATGCTTGACAAGGCGATTGAAGTTTACAACGAGCAGCACAAGAACAATCAGATCGAACTCACTCCGGCTCAGAAAAAAGTCTTCTCCGAGACCAACATGATGGGTACGCCCTTCCGCGCTCTCCCCGACCTTCTGAACCAATCGCTCACCGAAATCGATAAACGACAAGGCGATCTCACCAACCCCACCACAGGTATTCCTATCAACGGCAATAAAGACAAGGAAAACAACCTTAACGACTTCCAGGTCTGGCTCCGCGCAATCTATCTCGTGGCTAAAGACATCCACGACAAGAAAGCCGACGGCCTCACCCCCGAAGAAGCTAAAGCCCTCGATGACCTCTACAACGCTGTCACAAAAGACGGCCGCGGCATCGCCATCAAGGCTGATAAGGATACACCGTTCACCATGGTAGAACTTGTTTTCGACAACCTCCAGACAATGTCGCTCAACAAATTCTCGCTCATGACTGCACTGACCTCAGAAGATGAAACCTCTAAATAAGTAAAATCCATGGCAGAAATACAGCAAAACGAAGGCGGCGAAAAGAAAAAAGGCGCCCAGAAAAAGATGAACATCCGCGTGGACTTTACTCCCATGGTGGACATGAACATGCTTCTGATCACTTTCTTTATGCTCTGCACCACGATGATCAAATCGCAGACCCTGCAGATCGTGCTCCCCTCTAATGACAACAACATTAAGAAGGAACAGATGAACCAGGCTCGCGAGTCAGAGGCCATCACCCTGATCCTCGACACCGAATACGGCGCAGACAACAAGCCCAAAGTCGACCCCGAAACCGGCAAGACCGTGCACAACATCTACTGGTTCCAGGGCATTGCCGACACCACCTTCTCTACCCCCAACTTCCTCCAGAAGGAGCGCTTTATCGGCGACCGCAGAGAAGCAGGCCAGAAAGTGCAGCAAGGTATCCGCAAAATCCTCCGCAGCCGCAACGAAGCCGTTATGAAAAATTACGAAGAGTACAAGCAAATGTGGAAAGAACGCAAGATCTCTAAAGAGACTTTCGACTCTCTTGCTACAAAAAATGCAGCAGACTCCACACTCACCCGTCCCATCGTGATTATCAAACCCGGCCCCAATACGACTTACGAAGGTCTCATCAACGCGCTCGACGAGATGTCAATCAACCAGATCTCTCGTTACAGCATCCAGTTGCCCACTCATACCGACACCCTCCTGCTCCAAGCTCTCGAGCAGAAGTCAGGGGAGACAATCATCCGTCCTTTGGTGAGAAACTCAAAATCTACTAACAATTAAACCGTAAACAACTATGGCAAAAGATGTAGATCTTTCATCAAAAGAATGGCTTGAGATAGTCTTTGATGGTAAAAATAAAGAATTTGGCGCCTACGAGCTTCGCTCCACATCCACCGCCCGCCACAACAAATCAGTCATCATCGTGCTCATCGGTCTGGCCATCCTTCTGGCCGTGCTGATCATGGTTATGACAGGTGTGTTCCAGCGTGCAGACGATGATGGTGCCGATGCCTCTGTTGCTCAGGAAGACATCACTCTCTACAATCCTGAAGAAGAAGAAGTGAAGGAAGAGCAGCAGCAGATCGAGATTCCCGAAGAGAAAATCGAAATGCCTAAAGAAGAGGTTGCCAACCAGATTCAGAATACCGCAGTTGACGTCGTAAAAGACGAAGAAGTGGTCAACGAAGTAAAGAACCAGAACGAACTCAAGGAAGACAGCCGCCAAATGGGTGTGCAAGACATCAATGATGGTGTCGATGACCTCACCAAGAAGGTGGTTAAAGAGGAAGTTATCGTTGTTGAAGAAAAGCCCAAGGAAGACAATATCGTCTATACAACGGCCAACGTTCAGCAGCAGCCCGAGTTCCCCGGCGGCGAACAGGCTCTCTACAAATGGCTCAACGACCACGTGCAGTATCCGGCATCTGCGTCGGAAGAAGGCGTGTCGGGCCGCGTAATCGTAGAGTTTATTGTCTCGAAAACCGGTGCGATTGAAAATGCACGCGTAGTGCGCGGTCGCCACCCTGCTCTTGACAAAGAAGCCCTCCGCGTGGTGAAATCCATGCCCAAGTGGAATCCCGGCCGTAACAACGGTCAGGCTGTGAAGGTAACCTATCACCTTCCCGTCACCTTCCGCCTGCAGAACTAATACTTCCGTCCCTCCCATTCCCTACAATATGAGGATGCACCTCCACCGGTGCATCCTCTGTTTCTTTTTAGGGCAACCATTTGTCCACTGTTTCTTTTTTAAGGACAACTATTCTCTCTGAGTTTCCTTTTTCAGCCATAATTTGATAAATTTTGAAAATTTGCAGAGTGGGGGTTGGTGGTTTGGAGAATTTTGTATAATTTTGTAGACTAAATATTATACACTTTTATCAACCATCACCACAACGACCTCACAACCCCTGATTGATGACTGCGCCCGCCGATAAATGGACCGAGATAGAACACCTGCCCCAATGGGACGAGGAATTCTACCATGTATACACTGCCAAAAAGCACGGCAAGTGGGTCATGCTCAAGACCTTGCGACCGGAATTTCGCGACAAGCCCGAATATCGCGATATGATCGAAAAAGAGTTTGAGGTGCGTTACAATCTGGCCCACCCCCACATCGTAATGATCAACGACTATGAGGAGGTGCCCGGGTTGGGGATGTGCATTATCACCGATGACGTCTATGGAAAGTCGCTCCGCCAGATTCTTGATTCCGGTCAGATATCCGAGCATCATATCAAGCAACTCAAGCATCAGCTCGTGAGCGCGATGGAGTATATCCTTTCCAATCACATCGTGCACCATCCCATCCGCCCCGAGACAATCATTTTCACGGATAAGATTGAAAATCTGAAACTTATTGACGTTGGCTTCGACCAGAAGAAAAGCCTGAGCCAAGCCTCCGTGACCGATGATATCTATAATTACGGATTGATTCTGCTCGAGGTGTTGGAGCGCTCGGGGGTGAATGATCCCGCCTTGCGCGCCGTAGCCGACCGATGTCTCGACCCTAATCCCAAAAATCGCTATCATTCAGTCTCCGACCTGCATTTGGCTCTGGAGAATACAAATAATTCGCGCATCTACGTCTTTGTCATCGCCTTTCTGGCGGTGATGATGGCCGTGCTTGTGGCCCTTAATCTGCTGAAATAATGATGATAACAGTTAAGACAGTAGCCCCTTCTAAACGAGAGCTCACCAAATACGTGGAATTTGGCATTGACCTCTACAAAGGCAATGATTACTTCGTGCCTCCATTGATTTTCGACGATGTCAATACTCTCAACCCCAAGAAAAACCCCGCTTTTGACTTCTGTGAGGCTCAATCCTGGATGGCCTACCGCGATGGCAAACCCGTGGGCCGGATCACGGCTATTATCAACCGTGCAGTAAATGAAAAGACAGGCCAAAAGACAATGCGTTTCGGTTTTGTCGACTTCATCGATGACGCAGAGGTCGTCGACGCTCTCTTCGCCACAGCAGAAGAGTGGGGACGCAACCACGGCATGACAGAAATCGTTGGCCCAATGGGTTTTACAGATATGGACCACGAGGGCATGCTCATCGACGGCTTCAACGAGATGGGTACAATGGCCACCATCTATAATTACCCCTATTACCCCGACCACATGGAGCGCATGGGCTTCAAAAAGGAGGTCGACTGGGTGGAATATCGCATCAAGGTGCCACAGGAGATTCCTGATAAGTACAAGCGCGTGGCCGACATCGTGGAGCGTCGTCTGGGGCTGAAAGTCAAGAAGTTCACTTCCCGCAAAAAGATTAAGGAAGAATATGGCGAAGCCATTTTCGAGCTCATCAACGAGGCCTACGCCGACCTTTACGGCTACTCAGCCCTCACCCCCAAGCAGATAGAGTATTACATCGATATGTACCTCGGCATCGTGCGACTCGAAGAGGTGTGCCTGATCACTGATGCTGACGACAAGCTGGTGTGTGTAGGCATCGCCATGCCTTCGCTCTCAAAGGCCTTGCGCAAATCCGGCGGCAAGCTCTTTCCGCTGGGATGGTGGCATCTGCTCCGAGCAATCAGAGGCGCATCCGACGTGGTGGACCTGCTCTTGGTGGCCGTAAAACCCGAATACCAGAACAAGGGCGTCAACGCCTTGCTCTTCCGCGACCTCATTGCCCAATTCAACAAAGACGGCTTCAAAGAGGCCGAAAGCAATCTCGAACTCGAAGGCAACGAAAGCGTGCAGAAACAGTGGGAATACTTCGAGCGCAGGCTCCATCGCCGTCGCCGCTGCTATAAGAAATCTCTGGAGAAATAATCAACCCGTCCACTTCTCCATCTATAATCCTTACCCCTTTGAAATAGCAGGAGAAATATCCCTATCCATCTATAATCCTTTCTCCTTTGAAATAGCAGGAGAAATATCCCCTCCATCAAAAATCTAAATCCCTTTTTATCATGAGAAATACAGTGCTCAAACTTTTTGTTCTGGCTTTGGCAGCGGCAACGGGCCTTTCGGCCTCTGCTGTGCCCCCCGCCGGATATTATTCCACTCTCAACGGCAAAAAAGGCGCTGAGCTGAAAACTGCCGCCTGCGACGTGGTCAAGAATTTCAATCGCTCGGGAAATTACTCCACCATTTATAGCAATCTCAGATACACCTTTCAGGAAACCGACCTTTACCCGCAGTCGCAGAGGTGGTACGATATGTACTCCGACATTCCTCTTTACGCCCCGAGTTTTGCCGGTCTTAATCGCGAGCACTCCTTCCCGAAAAGCTGGTGGGGAGGCAGCCAGGAGGTGCCGGCTTATGTTGACCTTAACCACCTCTATCCATCAGAGGCAAAGGCCAACATGGCCAAGAGCAATTACCCCCTCGGTGAGGTGGATATGTCCAAATCGGCCTATTTCAATAACGGAATCTCGAAAGTCGGATATGCCGTGACCGGACAGGGCGGCAGCGCCAAATACGTCTTCGAGCCCGATGATGAATTTAAAGGCGACTTTGCCCGCACATATTTCTATATGGCCACCGTCTATCAGAACTACACGTGGGCCTACACCTATATGCTCGTGCCCACCGGCACATATCCCACCCTCAACGACTGGGCTGTAAAGCTCCTGCTGCGCTGGGCCAAGGAAGACCCCGTGAGCCAGAAAGAGATCCTGAGAAACGATGCCGTGTATCGCCTTCAGAACAACCGTAACCCCTTTATTGACCTTCCCGATCTGGCCGATTACATCTGGGGCGACAAGAAGAATCTGCCCTACACCGTGGGATCATCCCAACCCACCGGCGAGGCCGTGCTCTATGCCCCGGTGGCTCAGACTCCGCCTCAATCTCTGGACCTGAGCCAGGTTGCCTTGGGCTCTTCTGTCACCGGCAAGCTCTTTTTCCATGGCAAAAACCTCACCGGCACACTCACAATCCTGATCTACAACCGCACCAATCCCGAGCAGGGCAAGCTCTTCACCGCTTCCACCCTCTCGATTCCCGCCTCATGGGTCAACCGCGAGGAGGGCTATTACCTTGACATCACCTACACCCCCACGGCCCTCGGCACCCACGAGGCCCAGCTGGCCATCATGGACGGCGGCATCTCCGGCTCGATTGTGGTGGATCTGAAGGGCGAATGTCTACCCGTGCCTAACCTGACGGCATGCACAGCCACCCCGGCCTCTGACATCACCGACGACAGCTACACAGCCAACTGGACCTCCCCGGCCGGCGAAACCGTGGACTATTGGATCGTGACCCGCACCCGTTACAACAACAATTCCGCCTCCGAGCCCGAAGAGATTCTCGCCGAAGAGCCGGGTCTGCACATCACTGGTTTTGATCAGAGCACATATGAGACTTACTCAGTGCAAAGCGTGCGTCTGGGCTACCGCAGCCCCATGTCTAACATCATCACCGTCCGTAGCGCCGGCATTGAAGGCGTAGACGTCGATGAGCCTCTGATCGTGATCGGTCTTGAGGGTGCTATCCGCATCAAATGCCCCACTCCGCAGACCGGATGCCGCATCTACGACGTGGCCGGTCGCCTCGTACGCGTTCTTGACGTCGTGGACGACAACACCGACATCGACATGCCCTTAGGCATCTACTTTGTCACCACCGACCAGGCTTCTCGTCCGGCAAAAGTGGCCGTCAGGTAGGGAAAATGCATCCCGGACCCCGGCAAAAGTGGCAGTAAGGTAGGGAAAATGCATCCCGAACCCCGGCAAAAGTGGCCGTAAGGTAGGGAAATTGATCCCCGGGCAATAAATCAGGAGTTGGAGCGTTAATATAATTGATGAGATTTCAGAATGTCATATTATCTCTGCTCCTGAGCCTGATCATTGCCCTCCCTGCCGGGGCCCAACGCCCTAAGGATAAGCCTCTTAACCGCCCGTACGCCGATAATCGCACGTGGCATCTGGGCTTCTCCGTGGGCATGTTCGCTCAGGACCTGCATTTCACCCACAACGGCCTGGTCACAGAAGATGGCGAGCAATGGCGCATCGAGCAGCCGGGATATTCGCCCGGATTCTGCGTCAACGGCCTTGTGGACCTGCGTCTGAACAAGTACTTCTCAGCCCGAGTCACACCCGGCATGTGGTTCGGCAATCGCGATGTGCACATGCTTGACCTCACCACCGGCGCCAAAGAGCGACAAAACATCAAAAGCGCCTATGTGGTTGTGCCTCTGGATATTAAATACCAGGCTTTGCGCCACGGCAACATGCGTCCTTACCTCAGCGGCGGAGTGATGCCGGCTTTTGATGTGAGCAAGCGCAGAAGCGATATTTTCAAGCTCAAGTCGGCCGACGTGTATCTGAGTGTGGGCATGGGGTGCGAAATCTATCTGCCTTACTTCAAGTTCGCTCCGGAGCTGAAATTCTGCATCGGTCTGAGCGACGTGCTGGTCAAGGACCGCCCCGATCTGGCCGACGACCCCGGCAAGCTGAAATTCACGCAGTCAGTGAAGAAGGCTACGTCCAAAATGTTTGTCCTGACCTTTTATTTTGAATGATACGCAGGTTAGGATGGCATATTATTGTGGTGTTGCTGCTGAGCCTGGCCTGCATGAGGGCCGGAGCGCAGACCGACCCGCTCTTCTCGCAGTACTTTCAAGTGCCGGCCTTCTACAATCCCTCGGCAACCGGCACTACTGACTACCTGCAAATCCGCGCCGGCAGCCGTATGCAATGGATCGGAGTGGACGGCGCTCCGACCACCTTTACAGGCCTGGCCGACATGCCCCTGAAGCTCTTCGGCAAGCGCATCGGAGTGGGCGTAAAGGTTATGACAGAAAAAATCGGACTCTACAACACACTCGACTTCGACGCTCAGGTGTCGTATAAATTCAAGAAATTCGGCGGAGAATTTTCCGTTGGCCTGGGCGTGGGCATGTACGACCAAAAATTCAAAGGTTCGGAAGTGTTCATCCCCGACGGCGATGATTACCATCAGAGCGGCGATGATGCCATACCCACTCAGGACATCCACGGCACAGCACTCGACCTCTCGGCCGGCGTGCTGTACACGCATAAATGGTTCTATGCCGGAGTGTCATGCTTGCACCTTACCTCTCCGACGGTGACGATGAAAATCGACGGATCAGAGTCCACACAAGAGCGGAATTTCGAGTTTAAAGCCGGAAGAACCCTCTATTTTACCGCCGGAAGCAATATTCCAATAAAAAATACGTTATTTGAAGTGATACCCTCCGTAATCGTGGCTTCGGATTTCACCTTCACCACCGCGGTCTTCACTGCCCGGGCAAGGTTCAAGAAAATGTTCACATTCGGTGTGGGATATCGCTGGGACGATGCGGTTTACGCCACTCTCGGGGCCGAAATCAAGGGATTTTTCATCAGCTACTCGTATGATTACTCCACATCGGCCATCGCCAAAGCCTCATCAGGCAGCCACGAGGTCTTTGCCGGCTATAAGCTCAAGCTCAACCTCGGCGACAAGAATCGCAACAAGCACAAAAGTGTGCGCTTAATGTAAACAAACGGAAAAAAGAAACAACGACGATATATGAAAAAACTTACCGACATAATCCTCCCCGTGGCTCTGTGCGGCCTGTTGGCCTCGTGTGCCTCCGGCTCGGGCTCTGCCTCGGGCGGCGAAGTGGTTGGGGTAGGGGGCTCGCACTGGGCTGAGCCCGCTCCTTACGGCATGGTGCTTGTTGACCGCGGCTCGATGAAGGTGGGCGTGAGCAAGCCCGACTCTGCATGGAATCTTGCCGCCGACCCCCGCGGCATTTCCGTTGACGGCTTTTGGATGGACGAGACCGAGGTGACCAACGGCAAATACAAGCAGTTTGTCTTCTGGGTGCGCGATTCCATCATCCGCGAGCGTCTGGCCGAAAGCAACGAGGACTTCAAGATCGTGGAAGACCGCGACGGCAACCCCATCACCCCCCGCCTCAACTGGTCAAAACCCATCCCATGGCGCAATCCCAACGATGAGGAGCTTGCGGCCATCGAGAGCGTGTACCGCACCAACCCCATCACCGGCGCGCGCGAGCTCGACCACACACAGATGAACTATCGCTACGAAATCTATAACCACACCGAGGCCGCCAAGCGCAAAAACCGCCTCGATCCGGCTCGCCGGCGCTATAATACCGACCTGCCCGTGCCCACCACCGTGCCCCAGATTTCGAAAGATACGGCCTACATCAACGATGAGGGCGAAATCGTGCGCTCTACCATCACACGCGGCCTCACAGGCGATTACGACTTCCTCAACACCTACATCGTAAACATCTACCCCGACACCACAGTCTGGGTCAACGACTTCGAGAACGCCTACAACGAGCCTTACGTGCGCATGTATTTCTCTCACGGCGGATATTCCGACTATCCCGTGGTGGGAGTGAGCTGGGAGCAGGCCAACGCTTTCTCGGCCTGGCGCACCGATTTCCTTAAGCGCTCACTGGGCAAAGACGGCATCTACATCGAGCCTTATCGCTTGCCCACAGAGGCTGAGTGGGAGTACGCCGCCCGCGCTGGTATCACCGAAAACCAGTATCCATGGGAGGGCGACCTCACCCTGAGCGAGGACAAAGGCTGCTTCTACGCCAACTTCAAGCCCCAGGAGGGCAACTATGTGAAGGACGGACAGCTCATCACCTCGCGCGTTGGCACCTACGCCCCCAACGACTTTGGCCTCTACGACATGGCCGGCAACGTCAGCGAATGGACCTCGACGGCCTACACCGAGAGCGTCTCCAAGCTCACCTCCGACCTCAATCCCGAGTACCGCTACTCAGCTGCGCCCGAAGACCCCTACAAGATGAAGCGCAAAATCGTGCGCGGCGGCTCATGGAAAGACGTGGCCCACAATATCCGCTCTGACCTGCGCATGTGGGAGTACCAGAACGAGCAGCGCTCCTACATCGGCTTCCGCAACGTTCGCACCCAAATCGGCTTTGCAAAAGGCACCAAATCTAAACGCTAATAATCCTTCTCTTACCAAATGGGAAAAGTAAAACAATATAAGAACGCCATCTCCCGCTTCATCTCCAGCGAGAAAGGCCAGCGATTCTTCAATTTTGCATACAGTATAGGTGCCGCAATCGTTATCTGGGGTGCTCTGTTCAAGATCCTTCACCTCCCCGGCGGCAATATGCTGCTATCGATCGGTATGGGCACCGAGGTGCTGATGTTTGTGCTCACAGCATTTGACCGTCCGCCTCGCGATTATAAGTGGGAAGACGTGTTCCCCGTGCTTGAAAGCCACGACGAGGCCGACCGCCCGAATCTGGCAGGCGGCGGTGGCGTGGTAGTGGCAGGCTCGGCTGCTTCGGCCGATGGCTATGTCCAGGGCGGCCAAGGCGGGGTGGTTTACGCATCCGGCTCGATGGCTCCGGCCTCTGTCGATGCCGCCACCATCAATCAGGACTATCTCACCCAGCTTGCAGCCCTCACCGAGCAGATGCGCGCCATGCAAGAACAAACTGCGGCGCTCAACAACGTGTCGCAGACCCTCCTGCAGTCATATCAGGCCGTCACAGGCAACAGCGACGAGATCTCGGCTGCCTCCAACGGATATGCCGAGCAGATGCAGGCCCTCAACCATAATATCCAGGGCCTCAACACTATCTACGAGATTCAGCTTCGCAGCGTATCGTCGCAAATCGACGCCATCGACCGCGTGAACAACGGCATCAAGCAGATTCGCGACATGTACGAGCGCTCGGCTTCGCAGAGCACCCGCTATTGCGAGGAAGTAGAGAAGATGGCCTCTTACATGCAGCAGCTCAACCAAGTCTACGAGCGCATGCTCCATGCCATGACCATCAATATGTACTCTCCCATGGCCGCAGCTGCCCAGGCGGCTCAGACCATGCCTCAGTCGTCGGCCGCAATGCCTCAGCAACCTCAAACCCCTGCTGAATAATCAATTATCCAATCACCATCCCCCTTACCATTCCATCTCACTATATAAATGGGAGCAAACAACACACGCTTGTCGCCTCGCCAGAAGATGATCAATCTGATGTACATCGTTCTGACGGCTATGCTTGCGCTCAACGTTTCTTCTGACGTGCTCGACGGCTTCACCCAAGTGCACGACGGTCTGAATCGCTCGAACGACAACGTGGGCCGCCGCAACGATGCCATCTACAGGCAGCTCGAGGACTTTGCCGCGATGAATCCCGACAAGGGTCAGCAGTGGCTCGACCGGGCTTCCCGGGTGAGGCGTTCCACCGATTCGCTTTTCAACCTGGTCGACTCCATCAAACTCCTGATCGTGCAGAAAGCCGACGGAAAGAACGGCGACCCCAACAATATCATCGCTCGCGACGACCTGGAGGCTGCCTCCGTGGTCATGCTCTCCCCCGGCAATCCCATGGGCGAGAGACTGCGCCTGCGTATCAACGATTACAGCGACTTTGTGAGCTCAATGATGGCCGATACCACCAAGCAGGCCGGCATCCGTCGCGCCCTCTCCACAGAACCCGTGCTCCAGAAAGGCACCCTCACCCCCAAAACCTGGGAAGAGACGCAATTTGACCAAAAGCCCGTTGTTGCAGCCGTGACCCTTCTCACCAAACTCCAGAACGACATCCGCTTTGCAGAAGGCGAGGTGCTTGGCAACCTCCTGGAGCAGGTCGACGCCGGCGATGTCCGCGTCAACGAGCTTAACGCCTTCGTCATCCCCTCCTCCCGCATCATCATGCGCGGCGGTAACTATCAGGCCAACATAGTCCTGGCCGCTGTCGACACCACTCAGCGCCCCGAAATTTACATCAACGGCAACAAACTGGCCTCCGACAACGGCATCTACACCGTCCCCGCAAATTCAACCGGTACTTTCGATTACAAGGGCTATCTGCAAGTGGTCCACGGAGATGGCTCCACCACGCGGCATGACTTTTCTGAGCAGTACACCGTGATCGAACCTATGGCCACCGTCTCTGCCACGATGATGAACGTGCTCTACGCCGGCATCGACAACCCTATCAGCATCTCCGTGCCCGGCGTGCCCATGAATGCCATTTCGGCAACCATGACCAACGGCACCCTTACCCGCAGCGGCGACCACTGGGTGGCCAAACCCTCGACTGTGGGCACAAACGCAAAGCTCACCGTCACAGCCACCATCGACGGCCGGCAGACAAATGTGGCCAACACCGAATTTCGCGTGCGCAAACTGCCCGACCCAACTGCCTTCATTGCCTACACCGATGCCAAAGGCAACACCGACCATTACAAAGGCGGTAAGCCCTTCCCGAAATCTCTCCTGCTCCAGGCTCCCGGTCTGGGCGCAGCCATCGACGACGGCCTGCTCAACACGCCCTTCCGCGTGGTCAGCTTCGAAACCATCATCTTCGACTCAATGGGCAACGCAATGCCCGAGGTCAGCGACGGCGCCAACTTCTCGCAGCGTCAGAAGCAAGCCTTCCAGCGCCTGGGTCGCGGCAAGCGCTTCTTCATCTCACGCATCAAAGCGGTAGGCCCCGACGGCATCACACGCGACCTCTCGCCCATGGAAATCATTGTCAACTAATCTTCGGCTCCCTTCCCCCAGCCAACAAAAATACAGACCAAATGAACGCAATCCGTACAGCAATACTTGCCCTTGCAGCCGGCCTCGCCCTCTCGGCCTCCGCGCAGGAAAGCTCCAACACCGGAGTGCAGCGCCGCACCGACCGCGACCGCCGCGCCCAATCTGCCACACCCGGAGTCACCGACCGCATGCAAGCCCACTTCAGCACTGACGACGACACCCAAAACCTTGACGCCGAGCGCGCCTGGATGCGTGTGATATATCGCCAGCTCGATTATGACACCGACCAGAATTCTCCCCTCTATTTTCCCGAGGACCCCGTCGAGGGGCAGGAGAATCTCTTCCGCATCATAATGCGCCTGCTGGCCGATGGCAATATCAATGCTTACGAATATCTCGACGGCCGCGAGATTTTCACCGACGACTATAAGGTGAAGGTGCGCGACGTGCTCGACCGTTTCTATATCCCTTACACCCAGGCAAAAGGGTCGACCGAGAAAAACCCGAAATTCACCATCGAGCCTTCGGATGTGCCCACATCGGAAGTGCTCTCTTACTACGTGATAGAGCGTTGGGAATACGATACGCGCGGCAACCGCATGCGCACCACAGTCGAGGCCGTGTGCCCCGTGCTTCACCGTTCTGGCGATTTTGGCGGCGAGGCAGTGAAATATCCCATGTTCTGGGTCAAGCTCTCTGACCTGCGTCCGTATCTGTCGCAACAGCAGATCTTCACCTCCGACGACAACAACCTCCCCACCTGCACCTACGACGATTTCTTCAATCTCGCTCTCTATAAAGGCGACATCTATAAGACCCGCAACCTGCGCAACCGCTCCATGATGCAGCTCTATCCTGACCCCGACGACCTTAAGCGCGCCCAAGACAGCATCCAGGCCCGTCTTGACAATTTTGAGGAGAAGCTCTGGGTGCCCGACCGCGAGAAAATCATCGCCGCCCGTGAGGCTCGCGAGGCTCTGGCTGCGGGCGCCGATTCTGCCACTGTGGCTCAGCAGGCTGCCGACAAACCCAAAGCTCGCAGCACTCGACGCGGCACATCCCGCTCCCAGACAAAGGCTCCGAAAGAAAACAAACCCAAGCAGATCAAGAGTTCCTCGCCCTCGTCGTCCTCATCATCTGCCACTCGCTCAGTGCGCCGTTCGCGCAAACGCTGATAGCTACTGATAGGGTAAATTCGCCACAAGTGGCGACTCCTAATATATAAGGCTACACCGGAGTGCAGCCTTTTTTTGGGCCCTACTTGTTGCTTTTTTTAGGCAAGATTTGGAAATTTCAATCTTTTGGATTATTTTTGTGGCCATAAAGTAAATCTTTTTTATTAACCACCTAAATTTTCCTCTCTTATGAAAGAATACATTGCAGAAGGTGTGGGCACAATGTTCCTGGTGCTCCTTGCCTGCGGCAGCGCAGTGCTCGCCGGCCCCGCTATCGGTGTGCTTGGCATCGGTCTTTGCTTCGGTCTGGTGCTCATCTGCCTGTGCTATGCAATCGGCAACGTTTCCGGTTGCCACGTCAATCCCGCCGTGTCGTTTGCCATGCTCCTCTCGGGCAAAATGGAATTCGGCAAATTCTGCGGCTACGTGGTTTCGCAACTCGTAGGCGCCACCATCGGTGCCGGCCTTCTATACGCATTCATGGAGCTTGGCAACGGCGACTACGCCTTTGGCGGTATCACCGACGCAAGCGACAACTGCCTTGCTGCCAACGTGCTCCAGCCCGGTGCCACCTCCGGCATGGCTCTGCTGGCCGAGGGTCTGCTCACCTTCTTCTTCGTTTTCGTGATCCTTTGTGCAACTGATGAGAAAAAAGGCTTCGGCAACTTTGCCGGTCTGGCCATCGGTATCGCTCTTGGCTTGGTCAACATCGTGGGCATCCCCGTTGACAATTGCTCGGTCAACCCCGCCCGTTCCTTCGGTCCGGCCGTCTTCTCTCCCAATGCGTGGGGCGATTTCTGGATTATGGTCGTAGGTCCGCTCGTAGGCGCCGCCATCGCCGTGCTCTGCTATCGCGCAGTGATGGCTGCCAACAAGAAATAATCCGTTATGGAGTGTGATAATGGGTAATCTGACACCCCATAAACCTATTATCCGATTTCCATAGCCCCGATATCCGGCTACCGGATTCAGCCCCCTATAATGGCCGTCAATTTTGGCGGCCATTTTTTAGTAAAATTTAAACATTTTACAATTCACTGATATGTAAGAAGTTACAGAGAGAATTAATACAAATTTAGAAAATTTGCACAACGTAGACTTTTTATTTCCAAAGAAAGTTCGTAAATTTGAAGTCGAATAAAGAAAACCACCTTTTTGCTCCGTCTTGCAGGGGTTTCAATCAGCCCCCTACACCACATAATCATAGTCATGGAAAAGACCCTTGTAATCCTTAAACCCTCAGCCATTCAGCGCGCTCTCGTTGGCAAAGTCCTCTCTCGTTTTCAGGACAAAGGCCTCACTATTGCCGGCATCAAAATGATGCAGCTCGACGAGAAAATCCTGCGCGAGCATTATGCCCACCTCGTTGACCGTCCTTTCTTCCCGACTCTGGTGAAATCTATGATGGCCACCCCCGTGATCGTGCTCTGTCTGGAAGGCAAGGAGGCAGTTGAAGTGGTTCGTGCCATGACCGGCGCCACCAATGCACGCAAAGCCGCTCCCGGTACAATTCGCGGCGACTTCGGCCTCAGCGGTCAGGAAAACATCGTGCATGCTTCCGACTCCGTTGAAAACGCACAGATAGAAATCCGTCGCTTCTTCGCGCCTCAGGAAATATTTGATTATCAACCCATCACCCTCCCGGCTATCCTCAGCGCCGACGAGCGTGATTGACCCTATACTCTCTCACTCCTCTTACCTCTATAACGCGATGCAAATACGAAAAATATTCATATCTCTGGCTCTGGCCCTCGGCACCCTCGCCGTCTCGGCTCAGACTTCCTATCATCTGCCCGGACAGCACTCCGAGCAGCAATCCAACCTCCTGGCCAAACAGGAAAACCTCAACAACCAGTTCAACCTCTCCGTAAACAACTATATCAACTTTGACGAAGAGGAAGAGCCCGAGCTCGATATCTACACCGAAGGCTGGGACAGCAACCTCGTGAACTGCTACAACAATATGGACGTGCCTGCCACAGCAGTTATCGACGTCTCCAAATTCTCCATGCCTCACCCCGGCTATCTCACCTCGCCTTACGGCTACCGCAAGCGCTTCCGCCGCATGCACAAGGGTGTGGACATCAAAGTGAATATCGGCGACACCATACGCGCCGCCTTCGACGGCCGTGTGCGCATCACCAACTTTGAGCGTCGCGGCTACGGCAACTACGTCGTGGTCCGTCACACCAACGACCTCGAAACCGTCTACGGCCACCTCTCCCGTTTCCTCGTTGAGCCCGGCACCTACGTAAAAGCCGGCCAGCCCATCGCTCTGGGCGGAAACACAGGCCGCTCCACCGGTCCTCACCTCCACTTCGAGACCCGCTACATGGGCTACGCTATCAACCCTGCGGCCATCTTCGACTTCGCCAACCAAACCACCCACACCGACACCTACACATTTGATAAAAAAACATATCAGAACGCCCGAAACTTCTCGCCTCAGGCCAACGCCGAATACGCGCAGAAATATCGCAGCACACATCCCGTGCAGGTGTCCGCTTCAACCGCCAACAAATCCAAGTCCGCTGCCCGCACCTCACAAACCTACCGCGTGCGCAAAGGCGACACCCTCAGCCGCATCGCTTCAAGCCACGGTCTCACCGTCTCGGCCCTTTGCAAGCTCAACGGCATCAAAGCCAACGCCAAGCTCCGCATCGGTCAGCGCCTCAAGCTAAAATAATTTCCCTCTCCACAAATACTCCACCTCTTAAAGGGCTGCATCCTCTTTCGGATGCAGCCCTTTTCCGTGAATGTCTCGCGCAGCCCGCATTAGAGTAACGGACGTACCAAGGTGCGTCCCCCTACATTCCAGACTGCATTAGCTCACTCGATAATCCGTAGTTTTCCAAAAATGGCCGCGTTACCCACCGCTCCTGTCCGCTGACCCCATATTACCCACCGCCCCTGTCCGCTGACCCAGAATATGCCCATGTCGGGCGAACAACAAAAAAACCGACGGCTTTGGGGGGGGCTGTCGGTTTTGATGGCGAGTAGCGAATTCGGGAATCGAACCCGAGTCTCCACCTTGAGAGGGTGGCGTGCTAGGCCACTACACTAAATCGCCTTATTTCGATGCAAAGGTAAGCACAATTTTTCAATCCACCAAATTTCTGCACCAAAAAATTCAGAAAAAAATCAAATCACCTCAAAAAATCACCAAAAAAATCCATTTTCGCCTCCGGCCAGGCTCTTTGACCAAACAAAAGAATACTTACGGGCACAAAGGCTTCCTTAGGTCAATAACTATGTAAACAAAAAAGCTACCTCCAAGCGGAGGCAGCTTCTTTGGGTTATTTAGGATAAAGATTATTTCGAGCCGATGCGGTCAGAAACCGTCAGGTATTTGCGACCTTTAGCGCGACGACGAGCCAGCACCTTGCGGCCATCGGGAGTAGACATACGCTCACGGAAACCGTGTTTGTTTACTCTTTTGCGATTGTGGGGTTGGTATGTACGTTTCATTGTCAGTTCAGTTTTACGAAGTTAGTAGATTACTGATTCACTACGCGACGCTCTTTAATGCGAGCCTTCTTGCCGGTGAGGGCGCGGAGGTAGTAAAGTTTTGCACGACGTACTTTACCGTATTTATTGACGGTGATAGAGTCGATGAAGGGAGAATTGTAGGGGAAGATGCGCTCTACACCGATGTTGTCAGACATTTTGCGCACGGTGAAACGTTTGTTTCTGCCATCGCCCGAGATGCGGATAACCACGCCGCGGTACTGCTGGATACGCTCTTTGTTACCTTCCTTGATGCGGTAGGCGACTGTGATGGTGTCGCCGGGGCCGAAATCGGGGTGCTGTTTGCCGGATTCGAATGCTTGCTCGGCAATTTTGATAAGATCCATTTTCTATTAAATGTTTTAAGTTAGTCGCAACATTCGCAGGCTGCTTTTGTCCTGCCAGAGGTTACGAATTCGGCTGCAAAGTTACAACTTTTTCCTCAGACCACAAAATTTCCGCCTCTCTTTTTTGTGCTAATTCTCCCAAAGCTACAAAAAAAACCGCTCCGTGGGGGAGCGGCTTTTTTGTCGGTAAGGGACAGACAACTCAGACAATTAAGAGATGTCGGACAAGTCGGACAGGTCAGACAAGTCTGAAAGGTCAGAGATGTCAGATTGTGTCGGACCGGTCAGGCTGGCCGGATGAGGCGGGGGCGTCATCGGGGTCGTTTTCGTAGGCCTGAGGGTTGAAGAATTTGTCGAGGTATTTTTCGCGGAATCGCTCAAGGAGCTCCCAGAAGTTGGGCACGAAGAGGGTGCCGACGATGGCGTTGATAAACATACCGAAGACTACGGCAGTGCCCAGCGAGATGCGCGATGCGGCGCCGGCGCCGTGAGCAAAGAGCATGGGCATAACGCCGAAGACGAAGGCCAGTGCTGTCATCATAATGGGGCGGAAGCGGATCTCGCCGGCGTTGGCTGCTGCCTGGCGCACGGGCATGCCGGACTTGCGGAAGTCAATGGCATATTCCACAATCAGGATAGCGTTTTTGGCCGATAGGCCGAGCAGGAGGATGATACCGATCTGAGTGTAGATGTCGATGCTCTGGCCCATGATCAGGCAGCCTACCACGGTGCCGAGGATGGCTGTGGGCATGGAGATGACCACAGCGATGGGGTCGGTTACGCTCTCGTATTGGGCGGCGAGCACCAGGATGGTGATGACGATGGCCAGGATGAGCACGAAGGAGATGGTGGTGCCACCTTGGGTCTCCTGGTAGGCTTCGCCGGTCCATGCGTAGGAGTATTCGTTGCCGAGCTCGTTCTTCACGATTTCTTCCATGGCTTTAATGCCGGCTGAGGAGCTGACGCCGTGGGGCACGGTGGCTGTGACCGAAGCGGTGGTGTACATATTATAACGTGCGATGCTTGACTCGCCTGTCACCTCCTCTACGGTGGTGAATGAGGAGAAGGGGACCATCTCGCCCAGGGAGTTGCGCACGGAGAGACGCATTACGTCGTCGGTGGTGGCGCGGGCCTGGGCATCGGCTTGCATGGTGACCTGGTATACGCGGCCAAACTCTGTGAAGTCGTTGATGTAGGAGCCGCCCATGTAGGCCGACAGGGTGGAGAATACGTCGCTGACGCTCAGCTGCTGGGTCTTGATTTTGTCGCGGTCAAAGAAGAGGCGATATTGCGGCACTCCGCCCTGATACAGAGAGGTCACTGCTGCAATGTCGGGATTCTTGTCTCCTGCTTCGCGGATTTTGGCCACGGCGTCGGCCAGGGCTTCTGAGCCGCGATTGTTGATGTCCAGGAGCTGCATCTGCAGGCCGGAGGTCATGCCAAGACCGGGAATCGACGGGGGATTGAGACCGAAGATTATGGCTTCCTGAATGTCGGCTGTGGCGCGGGTGAATTGCTCGATTGAGGCGTCGACGCTCATGTCTTTGGATTTGCGCTCGCTCCAAGGCTTGAGGGCCACAACGATTGATCCGAGGTTGCTGCCGTTGCCTTGGCTCATGAAGCTCATGCCGGTGATTGAGATGACGTTGGCCACCTCGGGCTGCTTCATCACACGGGCCACGACTTCGTCGACCACTTTTTTGGTGCGCTCCATAGAGGCTCCGGCAGGGAGCTGAATGGAGCCCATCCAGTAGCCCATATCTTCCTGCGGGATGTAGGATGTGGGCATGGCCAGGAAGCCCCAGAAGGCCAGGGCTGTGATGATGATGTAGACGCCGATGGCCACCAGCGGGCGCTTGAGAAATTGCCCCACGACCTTCATGTACTCTTTGACGGTGACGCCAAAGCCTTTGTTGAACCATCGGTAGACGATAAATTTATCCTCCTCTTTTGTAGTGGGCTTGAGGAAGAGGGCGCACAGGGCAGGGGTGAGGGTCAAGGCGCTGAGGCCTGAGAAGGCTGTGGAGACGGCGATGGTGAGGGCGAATTGCTTGTAGAGCTCGCCGGTGATGCCGCTGATAAAGGCGGTGGGGATAAAGACCGAGAGGAGCACAAGCACCTCGCCGATCACCGGTCCCTGGAGCTCTTCCATGGCTTTCTCGGCGCTTTGGCGGGGATTGAGCTTGCCCTCGTCGACGAGCCTTGAGCAGTCCTCCACCACCACTATCGCATCATCGACCACAATGGCGATGGCCAGCACCAGACCGAAGAGGGTCAGGGTGTTGATGGAGAATCCCATAAGCTTCATCACGGCAAAGGTGGCGATGAGGGAGACGGGGATGGTGAGCATCGGGATGATCACGGCACGCCAGCTTTGCAGGAACAGAAGGATCACGATCATCACGATCAGGGTGGTCTCTACGAAGGTGACGAGCACCTCGTCGATTGAGGCGGTGACGAAGTCGGTGGAGTTTTGGATCACGCGATATTTCACCCCTTCGGGGAAGTATTGCTGGAGGTTATCGAGCTTGGAGATGCAGTTTTTGGCTACCTGTAGGGCGTTGGCGCCGGGGAGCTGGTTGATGCCGATAAGGGCGGCGCCGCGGCCGTTGACGGCGGCTTGCATCGAATAGGAGTTGCTGCCCAGGTCGATTGTGGCCACATCGCCCAGGCGGAGCATTGAGCCGTCGGGGTTTGTTTTGACCACGATGTTGGCAAACTCATCGGTGGAGGTGAGGCGGCCTTTTGTGGTGAGGGTGAACTGGAAGGCCTCGCCGGTGTCGACGGGCGGAGCGCCCACCTCACCGGCCGAAACCTGGAGGTTTTGCGAGGAAATGGCCTGGCGCACATCGGCAGGAGTGATGTCGCGGATGCGCATCTTCTCGGGGTCGAGCCATATGCGCATGCTGTACTCGCCTGAGCCGAAGGCCTGCACGCGGCCCACACCGTCGACGCGGCTGAGCTCATCCACGATGTTGAGCTGGGCGTAGTTGGTGAGGTAGAGGGCATCGTAATTGTAGGCAGAGTCGGCTTCGAGGGCCACGAAGAGGATGACGTCAGACGAAGCTGCCATCACCTGCACGCCTTGCTCCTGCACCTGGGTGGGGAGGGTGGGCTCGGCCAGCGACACGCGGTTTTGCACCTTTACGGTGGCCATGTCCAGATCGGTGCCGTTTTCGAAGGTGATGGTGAGGTTGTAAGAGCCGTCGGAGGAGGATGATGAGCTCATGTACATCATACCGTCCACACCGTTGACTTGCTGCTCGATGGGCACGCCCACGGTGGTGGCTACGGTCTGGGCGTCAGCGCCGGGATAGGTGGCGATGACGTTGACTGTCGGGGGCGTGATGTCGGGAAATTGCGCCACCGGCAGGGTCTTTATGGTGAGCAGGCCCGCCAGAAGCATCATGATGGCGATTACGATTGAGAAAATCGGCCTGTCGATAAAAAACTTGGAAAACATTGACTCTTAGGGGTTTAAATCAATACAAATGCAGTGCTATTTGGTGAGGTTAGGCTTCACCTCCATGCCGGCGCGCACTTTGAGCAGGGCGCGGGTCACGTATTTCTGTCCGGGCTGAAGGCCGGAGGTCACGATGCGCATGGAGTCGTTGGCCATATCGCCCACGGTGATGGGGGTGTAGACCACACGGTTGGAATCGTTGACCACGTAGAGGAATTTCTCCGACTGGCTTGTGCTGATGGAGGCATCCTTGACCAGAACAGCCTGGGGCACCACCTTGAGGGGCAGGCTCACCATGCAGTACATACCGTCGCGCAGCTCGTCGTGGGGGTTGTCCATCTCGAGGCGCAGGTGCATGGTGCCGGTGCCGGTGTTTACGTCGGGGGAGATGTAGGTCAGGCGTCCGAAATAATTATGGGGGAGGGTTTCGCTGAAGCTCACGGGCACGCTGTCGTAATTGATTTTTGAGCGGCCGTTGTCGTTGCCGAGGCTGCGCTGAAATGAGGCATCGTCGATGTAGAAGTCGGCTTTGACCTTGGAGTTGTCGTAGATCGAAGCCAGCTTCACGGGCTGGGCGCTGCCGCCGATGTAGGCGCCATCGCTGTAGACCGAGGCTGAGACCACGCCGTCGAAGGGCGCCGTGACGGTGCAATAGCTCAGGAGAGTGCGGGCAGTGGAGAGTGCTGCCTCGCTGTTCTTGATCTGCGCCTCGGCTTGCTCCAGGGCGTTTTTGGCTTCGAGCACCTGAAGCTGAGCCACGGCGTCGCTTTGCAGCGCGCGCTGCATGGCTTCGTAGTTTTTAGAGGCGTAGGCGTAGGCGCTGCGCGCATTCTCAAGGGAGGCTTGAGCCTGGACCACGGCGTCGCGGTATTGGGTGTCCTCGATGCGGAAGAGCACCTGGCCTTTGCGCACACGGTCGCCGTTCTTGTAGTTTTGCGAGACGAGATATCCGTTGACGCGCCCAACGACATCGACCGAGCTCTCGGCCTTGAGGGTTGCGGGGTAGGTCTTGCTGATGACCACCGAGTCGGTCACAGCCTCTGCCACATCAATTTCGGGCACTTGCTGCCCGGCGGTCTTATCGCTCTTGCCGGAGCACGCGCTTGCGGCAGCCATCAATCCTGCCAGCACGGCCCCCTGAATCATAATTGTCAGAGCCTTAGAGGTTTTCATATCGGGAATTTTTTGGGATTAATCGGGATTTATCGGGTTGAAACGGGTTTTATCGGGATGAATCGGGTTTAATCGGGATTTATCGGGATTTAATGGGATGAATCGGGTTTAATCTCGATTTTGATTTTGTTAAAAGCCGCCGCCGAGGGCGCGGTAGAGGTTGATGAGCGATGAGAGGGCGCGTCCGCGAGCCTCCACCACTTGGCTGGAGAGCTGGAGCACGGAGGCCTGGGAGTTTTGTACGTTGATAAATGATGTCAGACCCTGTTTGTAGAGATCGACCGAGAGGGTGAACGATTCCTTGGCGGCCTGAGCAGCCTCTTCGAGGGCCTGGATGTAGCGCAGAGCGCCGGTGTAGGATGCCATAGCCGTGTTGACCTCCTGGAGGGCTGTGAGCACGGTGGAATTGTAGTTGTCGATGCTGATTTGCATCTGCTCTTTGGCGGCAACCACACCTGCGCGGCGCGAGAGACCGTCAAAGATGTTCCAGCTCAGCCGTGGGGCTATAGTGTAGGTGAAGCTCTTGTCGGTGAAAAGGTCGCCGGCGCGGTGGGCTGATGTGCCGATTGTGCCTTGGAGAGAGATCGTGGGCAGGAAGTCTTTTTTAGCCACACCCAGCTCGGCGGCGCTTTGGGCCAGAGTGGCCTCAGCCTCAATGATGTCGGGGCGTCGGCGCAGCATCTGCATGGGCACACCCACAGCCACAATCTTCTGATATTCAGGTATGCCGGTATAGTCGATGAGCTCGGCTTCGAGCTCCCACGGGAAGTCGGCGATGAGCACGGCGAGGGCAAATATGGTGGTGCGCACCGAGGTGTGGACCTCAGCGATGGATGCTTTGGTGGAGGCGTAGGTGGTGAGGGCCTGGGTCACGTCGAGCTTTGAGGAGAGACCTGTCTCGTAGCGCACCTGCGTGATTTCGAGCACACGCTTCTGGGTGGCCACGTTGGCCGTCATCACTGCCTCCTGAGCCTGGAGGGTACGCAGCTGCATGTAGGCCGTGGCGATGCTTGCCGCCAGGCTCACCTCGGCTGCTGTGCGGGAGGCGCGAGAGACGTTGACAGCGGCTTTCTTAGCCTTGGCTGCGGAGGTGATTTTGCCGAATACGTCGATCTCCCAGTTCATCGTAAGGCCGGCGTCAAAATAGTCGGTAGTGGATTTAGGGGCAGCTGTGATGGCTCCGGAGGATTGCTCGCGGGTCCAGCCTCCCGAAAGGGAAATCTGCGGGAAATAAGCAGCACGGGCTTGTTGGAGCTGTGCCTGAGCGATTTTGATGCGCGAGGCCGCGGCCAGGAGGTCGTAATTGTTGGCGATGCCGCGTGCGATCAGGGTGTCGAGCTTGGAATCGCCAAAGAGTGACCACCAAGAATCATAGGTAGGGTCTTGCTGCACGAATTCTGATGTGTAGGCCCATTGGGTGGGCATTTCTTCCGCGGTGATGGGAGTTTGCGCTGCCGCTGACAGGAAGCCGGCTGCTGCGACTATCGCCGTGAGAGTCAATCTCTTACATATCATAGCAAAGGGAGATGAAATGGATGAATTATACAGGGAAAGAAATAGTTGACAAGAAATAAACACTCCCGGGGCTTAAAAAGTTGATACCGGGGAGCAGATTTTTTACCCTATTTGAGGCTTATAAGCGCTTTTCCAGCGCATGAACACCCACGTGCAGCAGGCCATGGCCACCATTCCGATGGCTTCGCTTACATAGATCGGAAGACCCACGCCGGCGACGTACGCCCCCAGGGGCGCGTAGCAGATAAAGGAAATGCACAGAGCGGTCATGAACATTGCGGGAATCATCGTGAGCAGGTAGGCACGGCTTTCGGGGCGATAGCGGGCCATAAACACGCTGCAGGCCCAGAGGGTGAAGATTGAGAGAGTCTGGTTGCACCATGCAAAGTAGCGCCAGAGGATGTCGAAGTTGATGTTGATCAGCCAATAGCTCACGGCCACGATGGGGAGGGTCACCAGCAGGCGCTTCAGAAACTTCTTTTGCTGCAGGCCGATGCCGTCGGCGATGATCAGGCGCAAGGAGCGCATTGCAGTGTCGCCGGTGGTGACAGGGGCGGCGATAACTCCAAGAATGGCAAGGATGCCGCCGAAGGTGCCAAGCCAGTCGACGCATACCTCATGCACAAGGATGCCGGCGTCTTGGCCGTGGGTGGACATGTAAGAAGCCAAAGAGTCGTAGCCCCCGGTAAAGGCAATCGCTGCAGCGGCCCAGATCAGAGCCACGACGCCCTCGGAGACCATAGCGCCGTAAAACACAAACCGTCCGTGCTTCTCATTTCTCAGACACCGCGCCATCATCGGGCTTTGCGTGGCGTGGAATCCGGAGATGGCCCCGCAGGCAATGGAGATGCACATCATAGGGAAAATCGGAGCCGCCTCGCCGGCCGGATGGCGGTTGTAGAGGCCGTCAGAGAAGCCGTCGGGGATGGCCACACCGTTAAAAATCATATATCCCATAATGCCCACAGCCATGAAAAGCAGAGCGAAGCCGAAGACGGGGTAGAGGTTGCCGATGAGCTTGTCAACGGGCAGCAGGGTGGCCAGAATGTAATAGAGGAAGATGCAGATGGCCCAGAAGGTGGCGTTGAGGTGGTCGGGGGTGAGGGATGCAAGGAGGTTGGCCGGAGTGCGCACAAACACGGCGATCACCATCACCAGCAGCACGCATGTGAAGACCGTCATCACCATCTTGATCTTCTTGCCAAGCTCCGAACCCACGATCTCCGGCAGGGATTTTCCACCCAGCCGCAGTGAGATCATACCGGAGAAGAAATCGTGGACAGCTCCGGCAAAGATCGTGCCCAATACGATCCAGATGAAAGCCGCCGGACCGTACATCACGCCCATAATGGCGCCGAAGATCGGGCCCACGCCGGCGATGTTGAGAAATTGGATGAGGTAGACCTTCCACGTTGGGAGGGCCACATAGTCTATTCCGTCGGCCATGGTTGATGCCGGCGTGGGGCGGGAGGGGTCGGTTTTAAAAGCCCTCTCCACCAGAGCGCCGTAGATGAAATATCCGGCAACGAGTGTAATCAGAGCGATGATAAAAGAAGTCATAATGTAAGAATGGATTAACACGCAAAATTACAAAAAAATTTCAAACCCACAACGCATTCTCCCGCCACATGCGGATGAAAACTACGGATTTCACGTGACTGGGAGGTGGCGGCCGGCCCGGCCGCCACAATGTGACTGGGAGGTCGCGTGCGGCCCGCGCGCGACATGACTGGGAGGTGGCGGTCGGCTCGGCCGCCACATTCTGGATAAAAACAACGGATTTCACGGATTACACGGATTAAACGAATTTTTCAACGGGAGTACAGGAGAACAAGGGTAAAACACTTGTAGGGACGCACCATGGTGCGTCCGTTCCCCTCAAAACCACCACGCCCCA
>CAZNRK010000029.1:5194-26077 GCA_964575435.1 uncultured Bacteroides sp. | reverse complement strand
GATGGCCACAAGCCCCACGCCGAAAATCTTTCCCATCATCAGCACCGACGGCTTCTTCTTCAGAATGGTCGATGCCGGAGAATTGATTTCAAAAATGGCCAAAAGGAGGGCTTCGAGGGTGACGTATTCGTCGCCTCGAGCTTTGGCAATGTCAAGGGCTTTCTGGAGCACATCGTTAGAGGTACGCGAAAGGTAAGGCTCTGAGCCTGAGACCTTCGGGAGGTTCAGAATCTCGCGGTCAACTTGTCCGCTCACCTGCTGCACGGAGGCGCCAATCTTCTGGAAAATGAATTTTACCAGAGAGTCTCCCTCTTCAATCACAGCCTTGAGCAGATGCAGCGGCTCGATGGCCTGCTGGCCGGCCGAGCGTGTGATTTCAAGTGCCTTCTGGATGGCTTCTTGCGATTTAATAGTGAAGTTGTTGAAATTCATATAGTTGAAATTTTAGTGTTTTCGTATTTTGGTAGTAAAAGGTTCGTAAGTTTCTTTCCCTTTTATTTTTTAACAATCTCAATGAATAAAAGTTTGCACAACTCAAATTCAATCATTAACTTTGCAAAAGAAATGCCAAAAATCAGTTTTGGCAGGTTTTGACATAAAATTTCTGACCGATATGCACAAGTACATATATCTTTTTCTTGCATTTTTCTTCCCGGCGCTGGCTATGGCGCAGACCAACAGCGGCTCCACAACACGCATCGACGACCCCGACGCCGGCAGGCTTTTCCCCTACCCCGTGGTGCCTGACAGCAAGGTCACACTTGACCAGCGATGCAACTATCTGGTGCATCATTTCTGGGATCGCGCCAACATAAAGCAGACGTTCTCTACCATCACAAAGCTCCAGGAGGCCTTTGGCGATTGGGCTTCGTTCATGCCCTACGCAACGGCCGACACGGTGATGATGTCAATCAACCGATACATCGCCTCCGTGGAGAAAGCCGACTCCAAAAGAGTGCCGGAAATGGTGAAAATTGCTGAATACTGGTTTCAAGGCGACTCGGCTCAGTATGCCTCCGACGCCCTGTTTCTGCCATTTTGTCAGGCAGCCGCCCGAAGCAAAAAATTAGACGCAGCTTCTCGCGCCCGCTACGCCCGCAAGGCTAAAATCATGCAGAGCAGCGGCGTGGGCAATCGTGTGCCTAACATTCAATACACCGACACAGCCGGTGTGCGCCGGAATCTTGATGATGTCATCGCCTCGCGTGTCATCCTCTTTTTTGCCAACCCCGACTGCATGGACTGCTCCCTGACCAAGGCGCGCCTTGCCGCTGATTATAATCTGAAATCAATGTTGGATCGCGGTCTGGTAAAAATCGTGGTGCTCTACGACCCGGATTCCGACTGGCAGACAGCTGCCAAATCATGCCCGGAGACCTGGGAGGTCGGAGCCGCCGCTGACCTTGACGAATATTTCGACATCCGGTCCACTCCCTGCCTCTACTACCTTGATGCGCGCCACCGAGTACTGGCCGGCAACGTCGACATCGACAGCATGATGCTGGCCTTACGTGTGATCAACCAACAGACCCAATCAAACGATTGACACCCCTCTTCCCCAACCTGATATGAAGGTAGCAGTTCTAATATCCGGAGGCGTGGACAGCGCCGTGGCCGTGCACAGATTGCTGGAGCAGGGCCATGACCTGCATCTCTTCTACATCCGCATCGGCCTCGACACCGACGAGGGCGACTGCTCTGCTGAAGAGGATATCGAAATGTGTGAATACATTGCAGCGAAATACGGATTGCCCTTTGATGTGGTGACCCTCCACCAGGAATATTGGGACAATGTGATGGAGTACGCTCTTCGCTCTGTGCGCGAGGGCCTGACGCCCAACCCCGACGTGATGTGCAACAAGATCATAAAATTCGGATATTTCGAGCAGCGCTGGGGTCACGCTTTCGACGCCACAGCCACAGGCCACTATGCCACAATCACCGAGCGCGACGGTCTGCGTTGGCTCTCGACCGGCGTTGATGCCGTAAAGGACCAGACCGACTTTCTGGCGCGCATATCCTACGATCAGCTCAAGCACCTGATGTTCCCCATCGGCGACCTTCCCAAGGCTCGCGTGCGCGAAATCGCAATATCATCGCGCATGCCCAATGCCTTCCGCAAGGACTCGCAGGGCATCTGCTTCCTGGGCAAAATCAACTATAACGACTTCATCCGCCGCCACTTGGGCGAAATGCCCGGAGCGATTGTCGACATCGCCACGGGGCGCACCCTCGGCGAGCACAAAGGCTTCTGGTTTCACACAATTGGCCAGCGCAAAGGCCTGGGGCTGAGCGGAGGTCCATGGTACGTAGTCCGCAAAGACGTAAAGAATAATATAATATATGTGTCGAACGGCTACGACACCCCTCTGCAGTACGGCCACGAAATCGACCTTCATAACATGCATTTCATAACCCTCGACCCCTGGGGAGATGACTGCAAGGATGTGGAGATAACATTCAAAAACCGCCACATGCCCGAATTTCTCCCCGGCAAGATTTCACGCACTCCCGAGGGCGACTATCGGCTTTACTCACCAAAACCCGTGCAGGGCATAGCCCCGGGACAGTTTGCCGTGCTTTACGACAAGGACGCCCGCATCTGCTACGGCTCCGGCGTAATCGTCGACCCTTTGCCTCAATAGCGGCAATTTTCCGGATTTCAGAATCTTGACTTCGATCTAAATCCTATTTTTCGATAATTTGCAACTTAGATATAAATCCTATTTCTGATATATGTCAACCAACGATAATTCAAACCCCGATAAAGTGGCTCTTTCTGTGATGGGCATTTCCTATTCGCCCATGCAGTCGGGCGCTTTTACCCTGATTCTTGCACAAGAGGACGGCCCGATACGCATTCCGGTGGTGATCGGAGCGGCTGAGGCGCAATCGATCCGCATCAAGCTCGAAGGCCTCAACACCCCTCGCCCCATGACCCACGACCTCTTTTGCAACTTCGCTTCGGCCTTCGGCATCAAGCTCCTGGAGGTGTTTATCTACAAGTTTGAAGACGGCATTTTCTCCTCGGAGATGACCTTTACCGATGGCGAGCGCAACATCGTGCTTGATGCCCGCACATCTGATGCTGTGGCTGTGGCTGTGCGCGCCGGTGCCCCGATTTTCACCACTGAAGAGATTCTGCATCAGGCCGGTACGGTCTTTGACGAGAACGGCAACGCCGTGCCCCGCGAGCAGCAGCCGTCCTCCACTCAGCCATCGCGACAAACCGGCAGCTCCCATTCCGGGGGCAACGATCCCGAAACTATGGGCATTGCCGAATTGCGCAAGATGCTCGACCGCCTTATCGAAGATGAAAACTACGAAGAGGCTGCCCGCATCTCAGAAATCATTAAGAAACGCGAAGCCCAATAACCTCCCTCTATTTTTTCCATATCAGTCATTATTATTTTTCCCCGGCTGAGAAATCTCGTATACCGCAACGCACTACTCCTAACTCCTAACTCCTCACTCCTAACTCCTAACTTTTTATTTTCCATCATGAATAGCATCAAACTCAAGCTCATCGTCATGAACTTCCTGGAATTCGCCGTCTGGGGAGCTTATCTCACAAGTATGGGCAATTACCTGGTAAAGGTCGGCATGGCCGAGCACATCTGGCTCTTTTATGCCGTGCAGGGCATTGTCTCAATTTTTATGCCTGCGATTATGGGCATTATCGCCGACAAATTTGTGCAGCCCCAGCGTCTGCTCGGATTCTGCCACTTGCTTGCCGGCGCATTTATGCTCCAATGCTTCATGATGGGTCGCGGAGCTGAAAATCCTGATTTTGCGGTATTCTTTACTTTCTACACCCTATCGGTGGCCTTTTATATGCCAACGATTGCTTTGGCCAACACTGTGGCCTTCCGCATCCTCAACGACAACCGCATGGACACCATCAAGGATTTTCCACCCATCCGCGTCTTCGGCACCATCGGCTTTATCGCCACGATGTGGTTTGTCAACTGCGCATACGTCGATGACGGCCACTTTGGCTTTATGCTCGGCTCAAAGGCTACCTTCCAGTTCAGCTATTGGCAGTTTGGCGTTTCGGGTTTGCTGAGTCTGGTGATGTTTGTCTATTGCCTGCTCCTGCCCCAATGCCGGTTGGAGAAGAATCAGAAGCAAAGCTCAATCTCCGAGGCTCTTGGCCTGGATGCCTTCAAGCTCTTCAAGAGCAGGAAAATGGCAGTTTTCTTCATCTTCTCTATGCTTTTAGGTATGTGCCTGCAGGTGACCAACGGCTATGCCGGTCCTTATATCTCTCATTTCCAGGCCGATCCGGAGTTCAGCCACTCTTTTGGCGCTCAGAATCCCACTCTGCTGACCTCGCTGTCGCAAATCTCCGAGGCGCTGTGCATTCTCTTGATTCCCTTCTTCCTTAAGCGCTTCGGCATCAAGATCGTGATGCTGATTTCGATGGTTGCGTGGGTGTTCCGCTTTGGATGCTTCGGTTTGGGCAACCCCGGCAGCGGTCTGTGGCTTTTCATTATATCGATGATTGTCTACGGTGTGGCCTTTGACTTCTTCAATGTCTCCGGCGCCCTCTTTATCGAGAAAGAAACCAGCAAGAAGATTCAAGCCTCGGCTCAGGGACTCTTTATGCTCATGACCAACGGCCTTGGCGCCACTATCGGCACCTTTGCCGCCGGCAAGGTAATCGCTTACTATTGCCATCAGGACGGCGACTATCTCGTGGGAGACTGGACCACAGCCTGGTACATTTTCGCCGGCTTCGCTCTGGTTGTGGCTGTGCTCTTTGCAGTGCTCTTCCAGTACAAACACGTGCCGGTCTCTAAAGCCGACGAGCGCGAGGCCATTGATAATGTTGCCGCTGAAAATCCCGGCGGATACGCTGAATAATAATCCCGGTCCACTGTCATGATTCAATTTTTCGCTCCAGATATTGCCACTGACCCGGTGCTCCCCAAAGAGGAATCGCGCCACGCTGTGCGTGTGCTTCGCCTTGGCGTGGGCGACGAGGTTGTGGTGGTCGACGGCAAAGGCTCGCGCTACCGCTGCTCGATGCTTGACCCCCACCCGGACAATGCTCTGGTGGCTATCAGAGAGAAAATTGAAATCGAGCGCTCATGGCCGTGCAGCATCACCCTTGCCATTGCCCCCACAAAGCATATCGACCGCATGGAATGGCTCGTGGAGAAGCTCGTGGAGATCGGCATCGACCGCATCGTGCCTCTCAAATGCGCCCACAGCGAGCGCAAGGAGATCAAGACCGAAAGGCTGCGCAAAATCGCTGTCTCGGCCATGAAGCAATCTCTCAAAACATTCATGCCCGAGGTGTCGGAAATGCTGACTATCAAGCAATTTCTGGCTCAGGACTTCGGAGAGGCTCAACTTTTTGTGGGCTACTGCGATGATGCCACCGAGCGCAAAGCCCTCACGGCTGAATATCGCCCCGGCTCTGATGTGGTGGTGCTCATAGGTCCCGAAGGCGACTTCTCGCCCGAAGAAATCCAACGTGCAAGAGAGCGAGGATTTGTGCCGGTAACATTCGGCGACCAACGCCTGCGCACCGAAACCGCCGCCCTCTTCGCCACCACCGCCATCCATATCCTCAACCAAATAAAAGATCCCGTTGAATCCCGATAAAACCCGATATATCCCGATAAATCCCGTTGAATCCCGATAAAACCCGTTAAATCCCGATAAAACCCGTTAAATCCCGTTGAATCCCGTTGAATCCCGATAAAACCCGATAAATCTCGATTAATCCCGTTACAACCTGCTTAAACCCGATGAATATTCTCGACTACATATCCTCCTCCGATAATTTCTTCCTCCTGGCCGGCCCATGCGTGATCGAGGGCGAGGAAATGGCCTTGAAAATTGCTGAAAAAATCAAGGAAACCACCTCGCGCCTCTCCATTCCGTTCATCTTCAAGGGCTCTTACCGAAAGGCCAACCGCTCGCGTCTGGATTCATTCACCGGCATCGGCGACGAAAAAGCATTGAAGATTCTCGAGAAGGTGCGCCGAGAATTTGACGTGCCGGTTGTGACTGACATCCACGACACAGGCGAGGCAGAGATGGCTGCGCAATATGTCGACGTGCTTCAAATTCCAGCATTTCTTTGCCGGCAGACCGACCTGCTTGTGGCGGCAGCTCGCACCGGGAAATGCGTCAACATCAAGAAGGGGCAGTTCCTGGCACCGGAGTCAATGCACTACGCAGTCGAGAAGGTCCGCGCTGCCGGAAACGACCAAGTGATGGTCACCGACCGCGGCACCACCTTCGGCTACGGCGACCTCATCGTGGACTATCGCGGCATCCCCACAATGCAGGCCTCCTGCGCATGCCCCGTGGTGCTTGACATCACCCACTCGCTGCAGCAGCCCAACACCTCCGCAGGTGTGACCGGCGGCCGCCCCGAGGCCATTGAGACCATAGCGCGAGCAGGCGTGGCAGTTGGGGTTGACGGCCTCTTCATCGAAACGCATCCCGACCCCTCTGTGGCCAAAAGCGACGGCGCCAACATGCTCCGCCTTGACATGCTCCCCGCCCTGCTTGACCACCTGACGGCCATCCGCTCCACCATCATCAATCTTTAGAAAATCTCAACCCTATGATACGAAAATTCCTAATCCTTCTGGCCGCAGGCTTGTGTTTCCTCTCGGCTCCGGCTCAGAAGCGAAGCATTGACCATCCGATGACACGCGCAGTGCTCGAAGCCTACGCCACTGCTCTCAAAGAAGACCCCCGAGACTATGAAACCTTCATGGCTCGCGCTCGCGAATATTTCAACCATGACGAGTATCTGCTGGCCATGGGAGATGTCAACGAGGCACTTAAATATATGCCCGAGAGCAACCGCGAGCTGCGCTTTGACGCCCTCTGCCTCCGCGCCGGAATTTACATGAACACCGGCCGTTACGCTCAAGCTCTGGCCGACCTGACCTCCGCACTTGACATCGAGCCCAACTCCTTCTCAACCATCTACCAGAAAGCCACTGCTGAATATAACTTAGAGCAATATCCCGCTGCCAAGGTCGACTATCAGCGCCTGCTGCGCATGAATTCGCGATCGGCCGACGCCATGCTGGGTTTGGCACGTGTGGCCGTGAAAGAGAGCAACCTCGGCCTGGCAAATGACTATCTTGACCAGGCTGTGGCAGTTGACCCCAACAACGCCGACACATACCTGCGCCGCGCTTCTGTGCGTCAGCTTATGGGAAATGACAACGGCGCCGTAGACGATCTTGTCCTGGCCCTCAGCATCAATTCCACCAACCCGCGCGCCGTTGACGCCTTGGTCAAATATGCCGACACAAATTACAGCGCCGTGATCAATGGCCTGACTTCTGCCATCCAGCAGGCACCGAAAAATGCTCTGTTCTGGTACCTTCGCGCTCAAATCGCTCAGGGCCACAATCATTTTGCTCCTGCCATCCGCGATTACCGTAAAATTCTTGACGAAAAGCTCTATAACTATCGTGGCATCTACGCTTCCCTTGCTGAATGCGAGATGAATATGGGACAATATCAGCAAGCCCTCGACGATGTGGATTATGCTTTGGCCGGAATCACCGACAATGCCGTCTACTACATCCTTCGCTCTCAGGCTCTTAGGGCTCTGGGGAGGAACTCCGAGGCAATTGAAGCAGCAGCAAAGGCCTTGGCCGTCAAGCCCGGCAATCCGGAGGCACTGATGCAAATGGCACAGTGCTATATCGATGAGAAAAACTACAAAGAGGCCGCTGATCTCCTTGGTGAGGCCTGCCTCACAGAGACCGAAAACCCTAAGCTTTACCTTCTGCGCGCCGACGTGCTCGAAAATCTCAACCAACCTCAAGCCGCCATGCTGATGCGACGCAATGCAGCCGATATTGAGGGTTTCGCGCCTGAGAATGTGCGTTCGCTCAAAGGTTTTGCCCTCGAGGCTCTCGGCGAAAAAGCCCAGGCTCAGGCATGGATGGATAACATCCTTAATACCGTGGCAGACCACGACGGTCTGGCCAATTATTACGGCGCATGCTTCTACACCGCTCGCGGCGACAATGACAAAGCCCTGCAATGCGCCGAAGAGGCCCTGCGCAAAGGCTACGCCAACTATTACAACTGGATGCTCAACACCGACAGCCCCATCAACATGGCTCCGCTGCGCGACGATCTGCGCTTCCTCAACCTCATGGAGCGCTACTCCGGTCTCTTTAAAGAATAACCCCTCTCCCTTCCACTACTATGCCGGGATTTTTTGATAATAAACTGATCTCAAAAATTTTTCCCGCAATCGCCGCCTCGCTTTCGGTAATTGCATGGGGACTGTCGTTTGTGTCCACGAAAGTGATCATGGAGCAAGGGCAGATTTCCCCTACCGAGGCGTATATCTACCGGTTTGTGCTGGCATGGTTCATTATCCTCCTGATTTGCCATAAAAGGCTGTGGTGCAATAATTTCCGCGATGAGATGACGATGCTCGTGTGCGGTCTCTGCTCCGGCTCTCTCTATTTTATAGCCGAAAACACAGCATTGCAACTCACCCTCACGGCCAACGTCTCGCTTCTGACCTCCACCTCCCCGCTGATGACCGTCTTTCTCGTGGGATTTTTCTACAAGAGCGAAAAGCCCGGAAAGGGGATGATTATCGGGTCGCTCGTGGCCTTTGCCGGCGTGGCCTGCGTGATCTTCAACAGCGCAACGGGGTCGATAGAGATCAATCCTTTGGGCGACCTTCTCTCCCTTGGTGCAGCCCTGGGTTGGGCGCTTTATTCTATACTTTTGCGGAGACTTAATGCCGTGTACGACGCCATGTTCATCACCCGTAAGGTCTTCTTCTACGGGGTGCTCACGGCTCTGCCCTTCCTTCTTTTCGATTCGTCTGATGTGTCGATCCTGCAGGCGTTTTCAAAGCCAATGGTTGTGGCCAACCTGCTTTTCCTCGTGCTCGGCGCTTCAATTCTGGGCTTTTACCTTTGGGCGCTGGCAGTCAAAGGCTTAGGTGCAGTCAAGACCAACAATTTCCTTTACTTCCAGCCCATCGTGACCCTCGTGGCAGCCGCCATTGTCTTTGGCGAGCATATCAACTTTATCGGCTACGTAGGCTTTGCGTTGATTCTCTTCGGTTTATGGCTCGGCGACTATCTCCAACGCCTCCACAACTTCAAATCCTCCCAATAAATCGTCCCACCCCATGAGCAGGAAAAAGAAAATTTGCTTTGCCACCGGCACTCGTGCCGACTGGGGACTGCTCTCACCTCTGGCTCGAGCTTTGAGAGACGAGCCCGGAGTGCAAGTGCAGATTTTAGCCACCAATATGCACCTTTTGCCCGAGTTTGGCATGACCGTGAGCGAAATCGAGGCCGACGGGTTCTCGCCGGATGCTCAGGTAGAGATGCACTATCACGACGACTCGCCTGCGGCTCGGGCCCGGGCCATGTCGCAGTGCATTGCCGGTGTCACCGACGCGCTGTCAACTCTCTCTCCCGACCTTGTCGTGATTCTTGGCGATAGATTCGAGATGCTGGCCGTGGCCTCTGCAGCTGCTGTGATGCGCGTGCCCATAGTGCATATAGCCGGAGGCGAAATCTCAGAAGGCGCAATCGACGACAACATCCGCCACGCCATCACCAAGCTCTCAGCACTGCACCTTACCGCCACCGAGCCATACCGCCGGCGACTGATACGCATGGGTGAGCAGCCCGAAAGAGTGGTCAACACCGGGGCCATCGGGGTGTGGAATATAATGCACGCCCCGCGCCTGAGCCACCGAGACCTTACCGAGCGCCTGGGCTTTGACTTCGAGCCCGGAAAGATGATTCTTGTCACGTATCACTCCGTCACCACCGAAGCCGAACGCTCCGGCGAGCGCACCGAGGCGCTCCTTCAGGCCCTCGACCGCTTTCCCGACTACAAAATCATCATCACCTACCCCAACAACGATGCCGGCAGCGAAGACATCATCACTCGCCTCAAGGCAAACTCTGAGGCTAACCCCGGACGGGTACTCCTTGTGAAATCTCTGGGGCGAGAGGGCTACCACTCAGCAGTGGCTCTGGCCGCAGCGGTTGTAGGCAATTCCTCAAGCGGAATCGTGGAGGTGCCGTCGTTTGGCATATGCACCGTTGATACAGGCATCCGGCAAAAAGGACGCCTTGCGGGCAATTCTGTGATCCACTGCAAAGAGAGCGCCGACGGTATCGCGAGCGCCATCTCCTTCGCCATCTCGCCTGAAGGTAAAAGCCTTGCCCGGACAAGCGAGAACCCCTATTATAAGCCCGACACTCTGCAAATTATGGTGCAGACCATCCTCGAGGCCGACCCCGAGGCTTTGGCTGTCAAAACATTTTACGACGGGGCTCCCGATTGCGAATCCAAATAATAAATATGACCCGAAATCCTCTGGTAATTATCCCTGCACGCGGCGGCAGCAAAGGCATCCCTCGCAAGAATATCAAGCTCCTGGGAGGCCGCCCGCTTATCGCCTACACCATTGACGTGGCCTTGAAGATCACTTCGCCCTCTCGCATTATCCTCTCGACCGACGATGCCGAAATCGCACAAGTGGGACACCGGTGCGGCCTGGAAGTTGAATACATGCGTCCGCCGGAATTAGCCACAGACACGGCGGCAAGCCGCGATGTTATGCTTGATGCGATGCGTTGGGCCGACAGCCGAGGATTGGCCTACGACAGCGTAGTGCTCCTTCAGCCCACCTCCCCCTTCCGCACCGCCGAGGATGTGCGCGGGTGCATGGAGCTATACTCCGAGGAGGTTGATATGGTGGTGAGCGTGGCCGAAGCCGCTTGCAATCCTTACTACGACTGTTTTGAGACCGACCCTGATTCCGGTTGTCTGCACATCTCAAAAGGCGACGGGCTATACACCCGCAGACAAGACGCCCCGCAAGCCTGGCAGTACAACGGCGCGGTCTATGTGATCAATCCCGAGAGCCTGCGCCGCCAACCGATGGGAAAATTTGCACGCCGGGTGCCGTACGTTATGGATCGGGCTCGCAGCCTTGACCTTGACACACCCACAGATTGGCTCGTTGCCGAGGCTCTTTTCGCTCAACTTTATCGCTCCTAATTTTGTTTTTCAATATACATGGACAAGCACCTGATAAGCATAGAAGACACCCTGCTGAAAGCTCTGAAAAAGCTAAACGACCTCTCGGGAGGAGCTATGACCCTCTTTGCCGTTGACGCTGAGGGCAGTATGCTCGGCACCATCACCGACGGCGACGTGCGCCGTGCCCTGATCTCCGGAGTGGGCATTGACCGGCCGGTGAGCGAGGCGATGCACACAGATTTCATGTCGCTGACCCGGGGTCACGACAACGTGGAGAAAATCCGCGAAGCGCGCCGCAGGGGCATACGTCTGCTTCCTGTGCTTGACCACCGGAACCGACTTGTGTCGATTCTTGACCTGTCGGTGCAAACTTCCGCCCTCCCCCTTTCGGCAGTAATCATGGCCGGCGGGAAAGGCGAGCGCCTGCGTCCCCTCACCCTCTCCACGCCCAAGCCATTGCTCCAGATCGGGGGCAAGGCCATAATCGACTATAACATCGAGGCCCTGGCGCGGTGTGGCATCTCGGACATTACGGTCACCACCAATTATCTTGCAGATAAAATAGAAGAACACTTCCAAAACCCTGTGGGCGGAGTGAAAGTGAAATGTGTGCGAGAGACTCTGCCGCTCGGCACCGTTGGATCCGCGTCCCTCGCCTCTCTCCCGGCCGAGGGCAATACGCTGGTGATGAATTCCGACCTGCTCACTACCATATCGTTTGAAGACATGTACCTGCACCACCGCGCCTCCGGCAGCGACATCACCATTGCCGCCGTGCCCTATCAGGTATCAGTGCCTTATGCCATCCTCTCTACCGACCCGCACGCTCCGGAGGCGGTGACAGGCCTTGAGGAGAAGCCGTCATACTCCTATTTTGCCAATGCCGGCATCTACATCTTCCCCAACTCCCTGCTGCGCGCCCTCCCCACCGACACCCGCACCGATGCCACCGACCTTATCTCCATGGCAATTGACCGCGGGCTGAAAGTCACGTACTTCCCCATCAACGGCACGTGGATCGACATCGGTTCGCCCACCGATTTCCGCCAAGCCGCCGAGCTTATGAAATTCAGAACTTAATTAATACTCATGAAACACCAAATAAATTACTCATAACTAAAATGTCGAGGACGGGCCGCCCTCGACCTCCCAGTCAAACTCCTAACTCCTAATTTCAAACTTGGGATTTGTCGAGGGCGGGCCGCCCTCGACCTCCCAGTCTAACTTCTAACTAACTATGGCTGACTCCAATTTCATTGACTATGTAAAGATAAATCTTCGCTCCGGTAAAGGCGGAGCCGGATCAAGACATTTCCATCGTGCAAAATACGTGCCCAAAGGCGGACCAGACGGCGGCGACGGCGGTCGCGGCGGCCACATCCTGCTAAAAGGCAATTCGCACATGTGGACCCTCCTGCCCTTGCGCTATAACCGCCATATCTTTGCCGGCAACGGCGAGGCCGGCTCGGCCGACCGAAGCACCGGAAAAGACGGCAACGATGTGATCATAGAAGTGCCCTGCGGCACAGTGGTCTATGATGCCGAAACAGGCGAATTCCTGACAGAAGTAACCTACGACGGGCAGATCGTAAAGCTCCTCAAAGGCGGCCGCGGAGGCTTGGGCAACTGGCACTTTAAAAGCCCCACCAACCGCACCCCCCGCTATGCTCAACCCGGCGAACCCGCAATCGAAAAAACCGTTGTGCTCGAGCTCAAGCTCCTTGCCGACGTTGGACTCGTCGGCTTCCCTAATGCCGGAAAGTCAACCCTTCTTTCGGCAGTCTCGGCTGCCAAGCCCAAGATTGCCGATTACCCCTTCACCACCATGGAGCCTCAGCTCGGCATCGTGAGCTATCGCGACAATCAATCCTTTGTCATGGCCGACATCCCCGGCATCATCGAGGGCGCAAGCGAAGGGAAAGGCCTGGGTCTGAGATTTCTGCGACATATCGAGCGTAACGCCGTGCTGCTCTTCGTTGTCCCGGCCGATGCCGACGACATTCAGAAAGAATACGAAGTGCTCTTGGGCGAACTCGAGAAATTCAATCCCCAACTTCTCGACAAGCACCGCATCCTCGCAATCTCAAAATGCGACATGCTCGACGAGGACCTTATCAACGAGCTGCGCAACCACGTGCCTCAAGACATCCCGCACGTATTCATCTCCGCAGTCACCGGCCAAGGCCTCACCGAGCTCAAGGATGTGCTCTGGCGAGCAGTCAACGACGAGAGCAACCGCCTGGCCACCGTTGACATCTCTCAACGCGCTCTCGACGCTAATCACCGCGTCCCCGGCGAAGACGACTTCGTATTCCAGTATCAGCCCGGCGACGACCCCGAAGCATATGGTGAATATGACGACTATGATGAAGAAGACGAAGGCGAAGACCTTCGCTCCATCTCCCCTGACACCTGGGGGCTCGACCCGGACATCGACTAAGGCGCAAACGCACAATGCCTGAATTGCATCGAGATGAGATGCATTTTATAATCCACTAAAAAAGGACACCCGAGGGTGTCCTTTTTTAGTGGATGTATTTAGGATGTGGGATTATTCGGCTTCGCCTTTGAGGAGCTTGGTGTAGTAGTCCGATTTGGCGTAGTTGGCGTTTTGGTTTTCTTTGTCGCCGATCTGCTCGTAGTAGTTACCGATGAAGAGGTAAGCTTCGCTGTAAAGGGAGAGCTTGTTGGAGGGATTGGCGGGGTCGGCGTTAGCGGGGTCAGCGTCGAGGAGCTCAACGACTTTGAGGTAGGAGTCTCTTACGTTTTCGTCGCTGGTGCCGGCCAGGTTATAGTAGAGGCGGCCTTTGCGCTGATAGAAGACGGGGCTTGCGTTGCTGGCTTCGGCGATAACTTTGTCGATGGCAGCAAGGCCTTTCTGTGCGTTGGCCTGGCGAGTGGCTGTATCTTCTTTATCGGTGTGGGAGGTGGCGTTGAGCCAGCGACCGGAGGCCACGAGATAGTCAGTGAGGGAGGGTTCGGGGTTATTGTTGATGTACTGTTCGAAGGCCTCGGCTGCTTTCTGGTAGTTCTGAGCCTGGGTGTAGGCATCGGCAAGGGTCTTGAAGTTATCGTATTTAGAGGGATCGAGTTTTACGGCTGTTTCGTATTGCTCGATGGCGAGGGAATCGTTGCCAAGCTGCGAGAGGACGTAGCCGTAGGTAACGTAGTCGTTGGGGTTGAATTTTTCGTTGCGGTCGGTGTTGGGCTTGAGGCTGAGGAATTCTTGGGCAGCTTTTTCTGCTTCGGGGAAGTTTTTGAGCTCAGCAAGGTCAAGGAACTGCACGCGACGGGTCTGGAAGTCGGCGGGGTTCTGAGCCAGGAGAGAGTTGGCCACCTCGAGAGATTTGTCGTACTCGCTGTTAGCGTAAAGGAGGACGGCGTAGCGAGCGCGATCTTCGGGGAAGTGGTTGGGGTTTTTGATGTAGTTGCCGTATTGGTTAGCGGCTTTGGTCCATTGGTTGGTCTGATAGTATTTTTCAGCGAGTTCGCGCTGTGCGAGGGCCGAGCCGGGCTGTTTGGCAAGGAGCTCTTCGAGTTTTGCCACACCGTACTGGGGATTCACACCCATGTAAGCGTTGGCATATTTTACGTAGCCTTCGGGGTTGCCTTCATCATAGGTTGTGGCCATTTCGTATTTGCCGGCAGCTCCGCCGAGGTCTTTGGCATCGAAGAGCATATCGCCTTCGAGGATGTAGATTGCTGGCTCGGCATGCTTGCTTTCTTTATGAGCCTTAGCAAGGTAGTCCTGGACTTCTTTGGCGAATTTTACGGGATCGGCATTATAATATGCACGAGCGATGTCGACAGTGATTTCGTGGTTTTTCTTTCCGAGCTTGAGGGCGTCTTTGAAGTATTCTTTTGCAGAGGAGGTTTGTCCGTCGAGGAGAGCGACAGAGCCCAGACCTACGTAGTTGTAGGGGCATTCGGAGTTGGCCTGGATGCCGGCTTCGAATGATTTTTGAGCTGCTGCGTTGTTTTTGTGTTGGAGGGCGATTTGGCCAAGGTAGTAGTAAGCCATGGCTTTGTCGGTGCCGGAGTTGTTGAGGGTCTGCTCAAGGATGGTTTTGGCGTTGGCGTACTGGCCGGCTTTGAAGTATTCAATGCCGTCTTTAAAGCCTTCTGCACTGGCGGTCAGGGCTGCGCCGAGGAGGAGGGAAAGGAGAAACTTGAATTTCATTTCTTGTGAATTATTTTTTATTGTTTTTGATTTCTGGAAATGGTTAGGTACGATGAAAAGCCCCCGAGGGGGCTAAACATATATTAATATAACGTAGATTTTTGGTTTCTATTGCGCCGGGGGGTCGCCGTAGGATGAGTTTTTTGTGTTTTTGGTTTTCTATTGCACCAGTTCTACAACGTTGATCTGCATTCGGGCCGGGAGGATGCCGGTTTTCATGATGATTTTCTGTCCGGTGTATCCGGTGAGGAATGTGTAGAATCCACCGGCGGGAGAGCCTGAATGGGCCACGGTGATCATGTAGATCGAGCGGGTGAGAGGATAGGTGCCGTCGTAGATGTTTTCCTGGAAGGGCCGGAACGCGCGGCGGTCGTCGGGACGCATGACACCGAGGACTTTTACACCGGAGTTCTTGACTTGAGTGTTGATATCGTCCATTTTCACAGAACGGGATTCATCGGTGACTTCGGCTGCGATGGAGTCGATTGTGGCCACTTTGCGCAGGTCAGTGGTGAGCCAGCTCACACCGATTACACCGATTGCCGAACGGTCTTTTTTGACGGCGTCGACCACACCTGAGATTGAGCCTTGAGCATAGACGTTAGGACCGAGCTCTTTGCCGGAGAGGAGCGAATCGCGCATGTATTGCACCATGCCTGAGCCGGCATCGTCAAAGAGGATTGAGATGGGACGGTCGGGGGCGTGGGGGTTGAGGTCGACCCATGATTTAGTCTCGCCGGAAAGGATTTCCGAGATTTCTTTCATGGAGAGGTAGTCGACGGGGTTTTCGGGATTTACGATGAGAGCTACGGCGTCAACGGCGATTTTGGCGCTTCGGGGTGTGCGGTTTTTAGCCTTCAGGGTTTTCTCTTCCTGTTTTGTAAGCTCACGAGGGATTATAATCGTGCGGGTGTTGAGGGAGAGAAGCGAGTCGAGGGCTTCGGCTTCTGTGCCATAGCGAGCCAGGACGTGGGCATCGGGGTAGATGTATTCAAACACGTCGATTTCTTGCTCGAGGATGTTCTCGAAGGAGTTGTCGCAGAAGATTGTAGATGTGCCGGAGGTGGCAGTGTTGCGTGGCTTTTCGGGATGAATGCACGACGACATTGCGAGGGCCGCGATGGCTCCCGCAATGAGGATGAGGTATCTGGTTTTCATGGTCAAGAGATTATTTGCTGTAACATCCTATGCCGAGAAACTGGCGCACACCGCGGAAGATGCCGTAGATGATGAGCATGATGCCAACGATGTAGCGGGCTGCGGTCCAGCCTTCGCTCCAGTTGAAGAAGTTAATGAGCAGGAGCACACCTACGCCTACATATACGATAATCATAAAGATGCCGAATGCGAGGGCTACAGCTTTTTTAGGGGTGGGCACCACCGAACGTCCTTCTTCTTCCCGGGGGTGCATTTTTTCGCGATAAGCGTCGAAGTTTGATGTGGTTTTATCTACGTTCTTGTCCATAATAATGTGTTTTAGGCGATTTATAAATATTGAAGCGTGATTTCTTTGTCTGTTTTTATAAATTTAACGCCTATGGTGGGGATTAGTTCAAGAATTTCGGGGTAAAGTTAAGATTTTTTTCGGAAAAATAAAAATATCAAACTCACCAACCGGTTTTTAATCGGTTTTAATGAAGGAAATCCCGGAGATTCGGGAGAGAATCACCGGGATTTCGGGTTATGCAAACTGAGTTAGGGATGTGCGGGGGATTATTTGCCTTGGTGCTCGTAGCGGAGAGTCATCGAGGGCTGATCGCAGACTTCGGCGGGACCGAAGTACTGGATGGGACCGGGATAGATGTAGCAGGTGTCGATAGCCCACTGGTCGCGCTGTGAGGCAAATTTCTTGAAGGGGGCACCGTCGAGGCGCACGAGCGCTTTTTGGATCACGGGCTTGAGCTCGCCGTTGCGACGCTCCATGTTCATCATCATGGTGATGGGGATGCCACCAGCGAGCCATTGCACGGAGGGCTTCACGAGGTTGCGCACGCTTGACATATAGCCGGTGACGCCTGCATTGATCAGGCAAGCGGCGTTGTAGCCAAGGGCGTAGCAATAATCGGCGTCGAAGTTTGAGGGGTCGGCGCAGCGGCCTTCGTAGCCGAAGAAGTGGTGCAGAGGCGAGAATTTGCCGTTGTATTTGCCTTCGGCTTTCATCTCTTTAAGGCGGTTGCCCACCATTTCGCTCAGGAGCTTTTCAGTCTCGATCAGAGACACCTGCACGTTGCCGTGGGGGTCGCGGTCAAGTGTGAGCTGGCGAGCCACGCCTTTGGGCAGGGAAGCGTAGACAGCGGCATTCTCCTCGCTGAGATTTTTGAGGATAAACTCACGCTGAGCGTGGGCGTCGAGAGCTGCAAATTCCTCGCCATTGGCAGCGAGCACGTCGTTAAGCTGCGAGATGAGCTTCTTGACAGCGGGAATGAACTCAATCAGACCCTCGGGGATGAGCACGGTGCCGTAGTTGTTGCCATCTTCGGCACGACGGGCCACGATGTCGGCGATGCCGTTGACCACGTCTTGGAGCAAGAGGTTTTTGGCCTCAACCTCTTCAGAGATGATGCAGACGTTGGGCTGGGTCTGGAGTGCACACTCAAGAGCGATGTGGCTGGCGGAGCGGCCCATGAGCTTGATGAAGTGCCAGTATTTCTTAGCGGAGTTGCAGTCGCGCTGGATGTTGCCGATCACCTCAGAGTAAACTTTAGTGGCGGTGTCGAAGCCGAAAGATGTCTCGATAAGGTCGTTTTTGAGGTCGCCGTCGATGGTCTTGGGGCAACCGATCACCTGCACGCCTGCACCGATTTCTTTGTAATATTCGGCCAGGACGGCAGCGTTGGTGTTGGAGTCGTCGCCGCCGACGATAACCAGGGCTGAGATATTGAGCTCTTTGAGGATTTCGAGGCCTTTGTCAAATTGCTCTTTCTTTTCGAGCTTTGTGCGACCTGAACCGATGATGTCGAAGCCGCCGGTGTTGCGATATTCGTCGATAATGGGAGCGGTGAGCTCGATATATTTATGATCAACAAGACCGCCGGGGCCCATAACGAAGCCGAAGAGGCGGCTGTCGCGGTGGATTTTCTTGATGCCGTCAAAGAGGCCGGAGATCACGTTGTGGCCGCCGGGAGCCTGGCCGCCGGAGAGGATCACGCCGACGTTGATGGGCTTGGAGGCGGTGGGGTTGGTGTTCTTTTCAAAACGGAGCTCGGGAAGGCCGTAGGTGGTGGGGAAGAGTTTTTTGATTTCCTCGTGGTCGGCCACCGACTCGGTGGGTTTGCCCTCAACGGCTTTTACAGGACCTGTGAGCACGATGGGGAGCTTGGGCTGGTAGGCAGCGCGTGCCTTTTGCAGTGCACTTTTCTTCATTATTTTATATAGGAATGAGAGTTTTTGTATTTTGGCGCAAATTTACGAAATATTTCAGTAATTCTTTTCTTTCGCGGGTGCAATAGATTTATAATAAATGTTAAGAGGGCTTGCACGGCATAAGAGGCGGTGAGAAATTGGCTTAGGAGGATTCGGAAATTATTCGTAACTTCGCGGTGTGGAAACAGCCAACAGCATCGACATATCAAAAATCGACGCCTCCAGCCCGGAATTCCAAGCCGCTCTGAAGGTGATAAATTACACCCGCAACTCCGTGTTTCTCACCGGGAAAGCAGGCACGGGAAAGTCTACGTTTCTGCAATATCTCAAGGCCACCACAAAAAAGAAATACGTGGTGCTTGCCCCCACCGGCATCGCAGCCGTAAATGCCGGAGGCCAGACCCTTCACTCTTTTTTCAAGCTCCCCTTCAAGCCCATGCTGCGCGACGACCCCGAGGTGGCCGATCAGAGCCGCCTGCGCAAACGGTTGAAATATCGCAAGGACATGGTGAAAATGCTCCGAGCCATTGACCTAATAATAATTGATGAGGTATCGATGGTCAGGGCTGATATTCTTGACTTGATCGACAGGATTCTGCGTGTCTACTGCAATCACAGGCTGCCCTTCGGCGGAAAGCAGCTCCTGCTTGTGGGCGATGTGTTCCAGTTGGAGCCTGTAATTCCCGGCGATGTGCGCGACATCCTCGCCCACCGATATCGCGACGGGATGTTTTTCTTCAACGCCCACGCCTTTGAGGAGCTGCATCTGGTGCCGATAGAGCTGAGAAAGGTCTACAGGCAGAGCGACGACGTCTTTATCCGCCTTCTCGACCGAGTGCGCATAGGCCGACCACTCGACTCTGACATCCAGGCACTTAACCGCCTCGTGGGCATCCTCCCATCGGGCGAAATGACCATGACCATTGCCACGCGCCGCGACGCCGTAGACGAAATCAACGCTCGCGAACTGGCGCTCCTGCCCGGGGCTGTTCGGGTGTTTGAGGGGAAGATTGACCGCGATTTCCCCCTGGCCTCCCTGCCCACCGACATGAACTTAGAGCTGAAAATCGGAGCACAGGTGGTGTTTATCCGCAACGATATGGGAGCGACGGAGAACGGTCAGCCCACCGGGGTGCGCCGTTGGGTAAACGGCACTTTAGGCAAGGTGCACGACTTCGGCGAGGGCACAATAATCGTTGAAGTGGCCGATGGCACGCGCCACGCCGTGGAGCCCGAAATCTGGGCAAACGTCAAGTACACCTACGATGAGGACAAACGCGAGGTTAACGAAGAGGTGCTCGGTACCTTCACCCAATATCCACTCAAGGCCGCGTGGGCCCTCACTATCCACAAAAGTCAAGGTCTCACTTTTGACCATGTCTGCATCGACATCGGTCGCGGGGCTTTCTCCGGAGGGCAGACCTATGTGGCTCTGAGCCGTTGCCGCAGCTTAGCCGGCATCTCCTTGCGGTCCACGATCAATGCCAGCGACATATTTGTCAATCCGGCGGTGGTTAAATTCAGTCAGTCGTTTAACGATACCGCACTGATCCAGTCAGCCATTGCCGGCGCCACGGCAGATGACGACTACGCCCGGGCTGCCGCTGCCTTTGATCGCGGCAACTATCGCGAGGCCGCCACAGCCTTTTGTGAAGCCGCCTGCACGCGCAACGAGCTCGGCCGCCCTCCTGTGGCTCGCCTCATAGCCCGCAAGCTGTCGGTTATCGATTCCTTGCGACAGGAGATTTCCGACCTGCGCGCCCGCTTGGCCGACCAGGCACGAATGATGAAACGTCTGGCCGGAGAATTTGTAGAGATGGGCGAGCAATGCCGTGAGGAAGGCTGGGATATGGAGGCCGCTTTGGCCAATTTCGACAAAGCCATCTCTCTGAGTCCTGATTATCATCCAGCCCACCTGGCACGCGGCAAGGCTTTAGCCTCCATGGAGCGGTTTGAAGAGTCATTGGACGCATTCCGACGCGCCGCCTCTCTTGACCCCAACGACTGGCACACCCCGCTTGAAGGTGGCCGGCTGGCCACCGCCACCGGCGACATCGCCGATGCCCTCGACCTCCTGCTCAGGGCCCTCAAGCTTGCCCCTGAGGTCCCGGCAGTGCACGAGGCCCTTGCTGAGGCCTATGAAAAAGCCGGCGACGAATCCAGCGCCCTCCATCACGCCACCGAAGCTCGCAGGCTGCGTTCACGCAAAAAGAAATAACCATTACACATTCCTCAAAAAAGAAATACCACTTACCGTTTCCTCAAAAAAGAAATACCACTTACCGTTTCCTCAAAAAAGAAATAACCCCTAC
>CAZNRK010000029.1:0-5094 GCA_964575435.1 uncultured Bacteroides sp. | reverse complement strand
TTCCTCAAAAAAGAAATACCACTTACCGTTTCCTCAAAAAAGAAATAACCCCTACCCTTTCCTCCGGGCAATAAATGCACCTACCGAGACGTTAATATCAGTATGAGCGTAAAGCACCTTCATATTTTTATCTTAGCCCTCTTGCTGCCGGTTCTGGCTTTTGCATCTGAGGGCTCGCCGGCATATAATTTCCTGAATATTCCTCTCTCGAGCCGCATCTATGGCCTGGGGGGTGTGAATATCACTCTGGTCGACGATGACATCACTCTCGTGGACCAAAACCCGGCTCTCCTGGGGCAGGAAATGAGCAAACAGGTATCTTTCTCCTACATGCGATATGTAGGCGACAGCAATTTTGCCGGCATCCGTTATGGTAACGCTGTAGGCAGATACGGCACTCTCTCCGGCGCCATCAACTACTTTGGCTACGGCTCAGTGATCGAAGCAGACGAATTCGGCAACCAGCTCGGCACCCTCTCGCCCAAGGATCTGTCTTTTTCCGTCGCATACTCCCACGACATCACCGACAGGCTGCGCGGCGGCATCAACGTAAAATTTCTCTATAGCTCATATGCCGAATATTCGGCTGCCGCATTGGCCACGGATCTTGGTATCAATTACTATGACCCGGAGCGTGACCTCTCCCTTTCGTTTGTCGCAGCAAATCTCGGTGGTCAGATCAAGCGATTCCACGAGAGCTACGACCGTCTGCCCATCGATCTGCGTTTAGGCTGGTCGCAGAGCTTCGGTTCCCTGCCCCTTAGATTCTCCGTAACGGCATGGAATCTCACCCAATGGAAGCTCCCCTATTATAAAATGGAAAATTCAGACACCGGCACTGTGGCCGTGAAGAAAGAAGGCTTTGCCTCAAACCTCTTCCGCCATCTGGTCTTCGGCATTGACTTGGTGTCGTCGCCAAACTGGTATGTCGGCCTGGGATATAATTACAAGACTCGCACCGATATGGCCCGCTACCATCGCTCCACCCTCTCCGGCTTCTCCCTCGGTGCAGGCCTCAAGCTCAAGAGCATAGGATTTGGCATCGCATTTGCCCAACCCCACACCGGAGCCACCACCCTGATGTTCAATCTCAATATCGCACTCTCAGAAATCTTACGATGAACAAAATAATTATAGCCATCGACGGCTTCTCCTCATCCGGCAAAAGCACCATGGCTCGCCGCCTGGCTGCAGAAATCGGCTACAGATATATCGACTCCGGAGCCATGTACCGCGCTGTCACGCTCTACGCCCTTGACCACGACATGATCTCCGAAACCGGCGATGTCAACGTCCCGGCCCTTCTTGCTTCTCTGCCCGAAATCAAGATCGATTTTTCGGCTATGCCCGACCACACGCAGCACACACTGCTCAACGGCGTGGATGTGGAGACGGAAATCCGTCGCTTGCGCGTCTCCAACCACGTCTCCACCGTGTCGGCCATCCCTGAGGTGCGCCACGCTTTGGTGGCCATGCAGCAAGAGCTTGGCAAAGACAAAGGCATCGTGATGGACGGTCGCGACATCGGCACCACCGTATTTCCGGATGCCGAACTCAAGATCTACCTTGACGCCTCTCCCCAGACACGCGCCCAGCGCCGATTCTCTGAAATGAAAGCCAAAGGAGCAGAAGTGAGCTTTGAAGAGGTTCTGGCCAACGTAGTGCATCGCGACCACATCGACCGCACCCGTGCAGAAAGCCCTCTGAGACGCGCCGCCGACGCCATTGCCCTTGACAATTCCACAATGACCCTCGAGGAGCAAGACGCCTGGCTTCTGAACCAATTCAATCTCCGCATCGCCCAAATCAATGGCAAAAATTGAGATTGACGATAAGTCAGGATTCTGCTTCGGAGTGGTCACAGCCATACGCAAAGCCGAAGAAGAGCTCTCAGCCTCAGGCACCCTATACTGCCTTGGCGACATCGTGCACAACTCAGACGAGGTGGAACGCCTGCGCCAAGCCGGCATGACCACTATCACTCACGCTGACCTGCGCCGGCTCTCCGACGTCAAAGTGCTCCTTCGCGCCCACGGCGAGCCCCCCGAGACTTACGCCCTTGCCCGCGAGCGCGGTATTAAGATCATCGATGCCACCTGCCCCGTAGTGCTCCGCCTGCAGCGCAACATCCACGACACTTACCACAACACTCCCGCCGCTTCCCGCCCACAAATCGTGATCTACGGCAAGCGCGGCCACGCCGAAGTCAACGGCCTGGTAGGGCAAACCGACGGCAACGCCATCGTGGTCGAAGACATATCGGAAATCTCCGCCATCGACTTCACGCGCCCCGTTGCACTCTACTCCCAGACCACAATGCCCCTGGAAGGCTTTCGCGCCATCAGCGAGGCCATTCGCTCCCGTCTGAGTCCCGAGGCCCCGCTCTTCACATCCGACACCATCTGCCGCCAAGTGGCCCACCGCGTTGATCACCTCCGTGCCTTTGCTGCATCGCAAGATGTGGTCCTCTTTGTTGCTGGTAAAAAAAGCAGCAACGGCAGAGTGCTCTACAACCATTGTCTTGACGTCAACCCTCGCACACATCTGGTGAGCAACGAAGAAGAAATCGACCCTTCATGGCTGGCCGATGCCGAGCACATAGGCATTTGCGGCGCCACCTCCACCCCAACATGGCTCATGGAGCGCGTGCGCGACCGCGCAAAAGAAATCAAGGGATAGGAGCGACGGACTTGAGGGGGCCAACAAGATTCAAACAACTATCAAATATCAACTTTCTTCTTTCATGCGTTTTTTGATAATTCCGATGGTTTTGTTTCTGGTGGGTTGCGCCGGAGCCGAGACTACACGTCCGGGCGATGATTCGCAATACGCCGAGCAAGCCACCGCCCGCGCTCACATTGACGCTCAAAAAGCCATTGACGCTCCCGCCGGAAGCATGGCGCGCGAAAATGCCATACTCGAGATCCACGCCCGCGCACACCGATTGGAACTCACCGGCGACAGCGCCACGGCTCGTGTTTACCTCCGCGTCGCCACTGACATGCTCGATTCAGCCAACATTTTCTCTTACCAAAGCCGTTGACCGATTCAGCAATAAATGAGACCTTAAACTCTCACGCAGGCATCGGGGATTTTTCTATTCCTGTGGACGATATGATGGCGATTTATATCCTTCCTGGAAAAATTCTCCGGGAGAGACTATTCCCGAGAAAGCTCCTCTTTTCTTTAATATTTCAACACATTCTTTTGCCGAATTAGGTTTTTTGACTCTGCCAAAAGTATTGCGCATCTGTTGCGTGGATTTTGATATTTCCCAATCCACTTCCTGACCGATGCAGATAGCGTAAGCCACATATTTGCCATGGACAGGGATAAAGGCCATATATAAGGCCTCCCTCAGGTATTGAGTCTCGGGGAACTGCCACACATATATTTTCTTGCCCTCATCCTCAAAAGTTTCCACTTTGATGTCTGAATCAGCAAATGGCGACTTGAACCCATTGACAAAAGGAACATAGGAATTTAGTTGATTGGGCGAATTAAAAAGCCCACTGCCGGCCTCTTCAGGAACTTCTGCCGCAATTACCGAGAGAAACTGATGCTGAAAAAAATAGGGCGACACAGTTGGGAGATTGAATGTGGAGATTTCGCCATTAACCAACACGCTGTCAGCAACTTCCTGCGCCTTTGCATGAGAGATTGAAAACAAGAAAAACAGGGCGGTTAAAAATACGGAAAAGTTCTTCATGGCGGTGATTGAAAAATTTATGGGTTATTACGGTTTAGAAATTATGCGAAAGAGGAGATTTTAGGTATAGGTTTTATTAAAAAACAGTGAGGGTGAATTGAAAACGTTCACCCTCGCTGTTAAGTTTTTCGGCCGGTGTCAGCGGGCGGAGGATTTAATCATAGATGTCAGTTTGGAGTTGAAGGCTTCGCTGCGCTGAAGGTCTTCGAGAGTCATGTGCATGCGGTAGCGCCAATAGTGGCGGGGATTGGCGGGGACATTGATTTGCTCTTCGCGCGGGTCTTCGCGACGCACGGCGCCGTCCATCGAGAGCCAGTCCTGCAGAGGGATGATGCAGAGCATGGAGGGCGATTTCAGGTGCAGGTCAAGAATCTTCTCGCACACCCAGGGCTCAGCGAAGTAAGGCGCAGAGCCGCCTTCGTGGAGCACGTGGTTGTAATAATCCTGTGTCTTTTCGCGGTCCTCTTCCCACCAGGCGCGGATGCCGGCCATGTCGTGGGTTGATGTAGTGCACACCGAGTAGTAGGGATAGCTCCATGTGTTGCCGAACTGGGCATGGGGGTCTTTGGGCATGCGTTGGATCTCCAGAGACAGAATCTCCAAGGCGCTCATTACGGCGGGAACGCAGTCGGGAATCATGCCAAGGTCTTCGGCGCAGACGAGCATGTCGGTCGAGTCGATGAGGGGAGGGAGCTTCCACATGGCTTTGCCGTACCAGAAGTCGTTGTGACGGTGGTAGAAGAAGTCGTTGTAGAGGCGGTCGAAGCACCAGCGCTCGTAGTCAGTGAGAGAGCGGTAGATGTAAGTGAACTGCGCGGAGATGCGGGGGTGATAGTGGCCCGGCTTCTCGGGATCGGGGATGAAAAGGACATCGTCGATGAGGCCGTTGAGGGCATTGCACAGGCGAGTGTTCTTTTCGCTCTTTTCTTCGCGAGCGAAGTATTCGGCCACTTTACGCTGGGTGTTGAATTCTTCTTTGAGTTTGTAGCGGCCATAGCCCAGAGGCTCGAGGAAGCGGGCGCGGGCTTCGTCGGTGTATTCGCCAAAGAAGTCGCCCATGAAATAGTCCATGATATAGGGAGTGGTGTGGAGATTCACATCAATCCAGAAATCATAGTTGTTGCGAAGCTCTTCGGGAGAGAAAGGCAGGGCCGGAGAGAAATAGCCGAGCAGACCGTGGACGGCATCCATCGGGATTTGCCAGATACGGAAGAAACCGAGGACGTGGTCAATGCGGTAAGCGTCGAAATATTCGCTCATTTTACGGAAACGGGCTTTCCACCATGCGAATCCGTCGCGATTCATTTCCTCCCAGTTGTAGGTTGGGAAACCCCAGTTCTGGCCGAGCACGGAGAAGTCGTCCGGCGGAGCGCCGGCCTGGCAGT
>CAZNRK010000028.1:0-26180 GCA_964575435.1 uncultured Bacteroides sp. | reverse complement strand
GGGTGATTATAGGACGGGGCTGATGAGGCGGAGGAGGGATTGGGCGGCGCGGAGGGTCCAGGGGCGATGTTTCCATTGGGTGGGGTCGACGCGTTGACTTTGTTTTTGATCGGCGAGGAAGATTTCAGTGGCTTGGGCGCAGGCTTCTTTTGAGTAGAGCTGGACGTTGATCTCAAAGTTGTGCTCGAAGCTGCGGAAGTCGAAGTTTGTGGAGCCGATGCTGGCAAATTCGTCGTCAACGATGACCATTTTAGCGTGGAGCATGCCGGGAAGATAGAAGTAGATCTTTATGCCGGCTTGAAGACATTCGGTGATGTAGGAGGCTGAGGCTTTAGAAAGCACAGTGGCATCGCTTTTCAACGGCAACATCACTCTGACGTCTACACCGCTCAGAGCCGCGGTCTGCAGGGCCCGCAACAAGGCCTCGGTGGGAAGGAAGTAGGGGGTTTGGATATAAACGCGCTTTTTTGCTCCGGAGATGGCTTGCTGGAAGAGGAAGGCAAGGTTGGGCCATTGCGAGACGGGACCTCCGGTGAGCACTTGCATTACGATGCCCTCTCGAGCGTTGGGCTCGGGGTTGGCTGGCCGGTCTTCGATCAGGGGCTGGCCCATTATGTTCCAGTCAACGGAGAAGGAATACTGGAGCGACGCCACCGCAGGGCCGGTGATGCGCAGATGTGTGTCACGCCAAACGGGAAAATTTCCTCCTGAGATGTATCGGTCGCCGATGTTCATGCCTCCGACATAGCCCACCAGACCGTCAATTATGCAGAGTTTGCGGTGATTGCGCCAGTTGACTTTTGATGCAAAGTTGGGAAATTTGATTTCAAAGAAGGGGTGCACCTCGATGCCGGCTTGGCGCATCTCGTCAAAGAAATTCTTCTTGACTTCAAACGACCCGATATCATCATAGATAACTCGGATTTTCACCCCCTCGCGTGCCTTGGAGATAAGAATGTCGCGAATCTCTGTGCCGATATTGTCATCAAGGAAGATATAATATTGCATCAGGATGTAATGCCGAGCAGCTTTGAGGTCTGTCTTGAGCGATTGGAATTTAGAGGCACCGTCGGTGAAAAATTGCACATCACCCCCGACAGTGTAAGGTGCATCTGTCAGCGTCTCGGCCAGTCGGATCAGTCGCAGGGAGGCGTCAGAGACTCGTAGGCGGGAATAGTGTGGGGCACGACTCCAGTCCACGCGTTTAAGTTTGCGGCGATGTCTGCGGCTCACCATGCGAGTGTTCTTTATGCTTCGCCCAAACACAAGAAACAAGATCAACCCAACCACGGGCATGAAGAGCAGGGCTGCACACCATGCCAGAGTGCGCACGGGATTACGCTTCTCAGAGATGATTACCCCGCAGATTGCTATCATTCCAAGTATGTAGGGGAGCCCGATGCAGAGCGCCCAATGATCAGTGATGAATTGCCACATTGAGTGAATTTAGTTCTCCAGTTGTATATTTACTTTCTCCCACATCCAGTTTGGAATCCAACGCCAAAGCGTGTCAACGATATTCCACCTCCAATCAATCACGGCCACACGTTTGCGCTTAAGGATGGCTTTCTCGATGCGTGGAGCTGCATAGTTTACGGCCATTATCATGGGGTAGGAGCGATTGGGGTCGAGCAAATCCGTGCGGATAAATCCCGGACGAATATCCGTGATAGAAAGGTCAACGGCTTGCGAACGGGAGAGCTGTACCAGAGCTTGCAGATAGTTTTGCTGATATCGCTTCGAGGCGCTGTAGGCCGCTGCGATGCCGATGCCTTTGGTGCCGGCCACAGAGGTGATAGCGGCGATTTGCCCGGGACCTTCGTTGGCCGTGTCGCAGAAATAGCGATACGCGGCTGAAACGATAGTTGTGAAGCCTTTTACGTTGACTTGGAGGATCCGGCTGTCTAATGCGGGGTCAAGCGTCGGATTAGTGAATCCTGCTCCGGCGGCGTATATGAGGATGTCCATGCCTCCGTTATCCTCGATAAGGGAGGCAAACTCTCCGTATGCATCTTCAGCAGCAACGTCAAAGGCGCGATATACAATTTTGTCGGGAAATCTCTCGGCAATTTCGCGCAGGTTTTTCTCTCTGCGTGCGGAAATGCCTACTTTGCATCCCATCCGTGCAAAATCTTCAGCCAAACGTTGGCCGATACCGGAACTGGCTCCTACGATTATTACTCTTTTGTCCATGGTTCATTCTTTTTCTGTAATAACTCTGACGAGCGGTGATGGTTCAAGATGATTCCTCCCAACGCTGCTGCCGGCGCTGCTCCATCGCGGCTTCCTGAGGGTTGTCGCAAGCATGCCACAGACGGGTGCCTTTGAGCGAGTCCGGCAGGAACTGCTGGCGCACGAAATTTCCCGGATAATCGTGAGCGTACTTGTAATTTTCACCGTACCCCAGCTCTTTCATCAAGGATGTGGGAGCATTACGGATGTGAAGAGGTACGGGTTGATTGCCCGTCCGCTCAACGAGCTGCAAGGCTCGGTTGATTGCCATGTAGGCGGAATTGCTTTTGGGGGAGTTAGCCAGATACACGGTGCACTCAGCAAGAGGAATCCGCCCCTCGGGCATTCCGATTTTCTTTATGGTGTCAAAGCAAGCGTTGGCGAGAAGGAGGGCGTTGGGATTTGCAAGGCCTATGTCTTCGGCCGAGAGGATTACAAGGCGACGAGCGATAAACTCCGGGTCTTCGCCCCCGGCGATCATTCTGGCGAGCCAATATACGGCTGCATCGGGGTCGCTCCCACGCACGCTTTTGATGAAGGCGGAGATTATGTCATAATGCATCTCTCCGTTTTTATCATAAGCCATAGGATTTTGCTGGAGCGAGTCGGTAACGACTTTGTCGTTGATGACCATCGGGGAGCCTGCCGGGATTGACTGTGCGATAAGCTCAAGGATGTTGAGGAGTTTGCGTGCATCGCCGCCACTATATCTGAAAAGTGCATCCGTGCCTTCGACTTTTGGCTTCATCGAGGCCAGAAGGGAGTCGGATGTTAAAGCCCTGTCGAGCAGTTGTTGCAATTCGGGGGCCTCAAGGGGGTTAAGGGTATAGACCTGGGCGCGAGAGAGCAGGGGGCGAATCACCTCAAACGAGGGATTCTCAGTCGTAGCCCCGATTAGTGTGATAATCCCACTTTCAACAGCTCCTAACAAGCTGTCTTGCTGCGATTTGCTAAAGCGGTGGATTTCATCGATAAATAGAATAGGCCTTCCCTCGGAAAACATGCTCTGAGCCTGCACCTTGCATTGCTGAATCACTTCCCTGACGTCTTTCACACCGGAAGTCACAGCGGAAAGCGTGTGGAAGGGGCTTTTGGTGGAGTTGGCAATTATCCTTGCTATCGTGGTCTTGCCCACACCGGGAGGCCCCCAAAGGATAAAAGATGACACTTGTCCCCTTTCGATCATCTTGCGCAAGATGCCATCCGGCCCTACAAGGTGCGTCTGGCCGATGTAATCGTCCAAAGTGCGGGGTCGCAGGCGTTCGGCAAGGGGTTCGTAAGCCATGGTCTTATACTTCAAATTTATCGTTATGGACGTCGGTGCCTCTCATAAATTCTTGTGCTGTCATCGCCTTCTTGCCTTCGGGTTTCAGTGTTTTTATTTCAAGGAGAGAGGTCCCTGTTGCCACATACATCTTTCCTTCTGAAACGATAATTTCCCCCGGATCGTTATGTGCACTTTTAGTTGAGATTTCTGTCTCTAAGATCTTTACGTCCACTTTCTTGTCTTTATGCAAGAGAGTGGACCAAGCTGCAGGGTAGGGGGCAAGACCGCGCACGAGGTTGTGAATCTTTTCAGCAGATTGTGTCCAATCGATTCGGCACGTTTCGCGGAAAATTTTCGGGGCAGGAGTGGGAGCTTCGCCTTTAAGGATGTCGGACTGAGGAATCGGGGTGAGGTCGCCATCAATGATGCCACGGACTGTGGCGATGGTCATCTCTGCTCCAAGGTGCATGAGGCGATCATGCACGGAGCCTGCATTTTCATCCGGGGCGATTTCGATGCGCTGCTGCATGAGGATGTCTCCGGTGTCGATCTCGTGCTTGAGGAAGAAGGTGGTGACACCCGTCTCCCGGTCGCCGTTAATCACAGCCCAGTTGATCGGGGCAGCTCCGCGATACCGAGGCAAAAGGGAAGCGTGGAGGTTGAAAGTGCCGAGCCGGGGCATTTGCCATACTACCTCAGGGAGCATTCGGAATGCAATGACAATGAAAAGGTCGGCATTAATCCGGCGCAGTTCCTCTATAAATTGTGGGTCTTTGAGCTTCTCTGGTTGGAGCACCGGAAGGTTATTAGCCACAGCATATTGCTTAACGGCCGACTGGATGAGTTTATGTCCGCGGCCTGCGACTTTGTCGGGCATCGTGACCACAGCAGCCACATTGTAGCCGTTGCTTACCAGGCTGTCAAGACTTTCAACTGCAAATTCCGGTGTGCCGAGAAATACGATTTTCAGATCTTCCTTCTTCATTTTCTTTCATCGTTTATGCCGGAGGTCAGAGCTTTCCAAAGGTTGTCTTCCGGTACCGGGGCTTCAACATAGATTTCTTTACCGGAAACCGGATGCACAAACCTAACTGAATGAGCCATCAGCGAGATGCTGCCATCTGGATTCGAGCGCTTGTCGCCATACTTCAAGTCGCCCTTAATCGGGCAACCAATGGCCGAGAGTTGAGCTCTGATTTGATGCTTCCGCCCGGTCAAAAGAGTGATTTCAAGGAGGTTATAATTATCACCTTGGGCCAAAAGGCGATATTGAAGCTTTGCCTCTTTCGCCCCGGCCCGGGGCGAAAGAGAGGCGTAGCTTTTGTTGTTGCGTTCGGTGGATGTGATATAGTGGGTGAGTGTGGCATCAGGCTGAGGTGGGGTGCCACGAGTGATGGCGCGGTAGGTTTTGTGCACAGCTCCGCTACGAAACATTTCGTTGAGCCTTGCAAGCGCCTTCGAGGTTTTGGCAAAGACTACCACGCCGCCCACGGGCCGGTCCAACCTGTGGCACACACCCACAAACACATTGCCGGGCTTTGCGTATTTCTCCTTTATCCAGGCCGCTACGATTTCGCTCAAGGGCTTGTCGCCGGTTTTGTCGCCTTGCACGATTTCGCCCGGAGCTTTATTTACGATAATTATATGATTATCTTCGTAGAGTACCTGCATTTCAGAGACTTATAGCATTAAATACCAAGTTGTGCTTTAATCTTCCCGATCTTTTCTTGAGCCTTGGCTTTTACGGCATCGTATTGGTCAACCGACTCAAGCTTGTCGTGCACTTCGAGGTAAAATTTGATTTTGGGCTCTGTGCCTGAGGGACGAATGGATACTTTAGTGCCGTCGGCTGTGAAGTATTGGAGCACGTTGCTTGTGGTGGGGAAGTCCATCTTTTCGACCTTGCCGGTGGGCACATCGGTGAGGTTGAGATCAGCGTAGTCCTTGATGGTGACCACAGGGCTGCCGGCGAGCTCTTTAGGCGGATTCTCGCGGAATTGCTTCATCATGGACACAATCTCCTCGGCGCCTGTCTTGCCTTTGCGCACCACGGAGATGCCCTCTTCGAGCGAGAAACCGTTCTTTACGTAGATATCCATGAGCATGTGGGCGAAATCCATTCCGCGGTCCTTAGCCCATGCCGCGATTTCGGCCATCAAAGAGATGGCTGAAACAGAGTCCTTGTCGCGAGCGAAATCCTCAGCAAGGAAGCCATAGCTCTCTTCGCCACCACCGATGTAACGGTCGCGACCCTCAAGCTCGCGAATCACGGATGCGATCCATTTGAAGCCGGTGTAGCAGTCGTACATCTGGATGTTATTGTTGGCGGCAATCGCCCGGATGGTTTCGGTGGTAACGATAGTTTTGACAATGTATTCATTGCCTTTGAGCAGACCCAACTCGCGGTTGCGCACCATGATGTAGTTCAGAAGAATCATCACGATCTGGTTGCCGTTGATGAGCTGATACTCGCCATTTTCCAGGCGCACCACGCAGCCGATGCGATCAGCGTCGGGGTCGGATGCAAAGATCACGTCAGCGCCCGTTTCCTTTGCTTTTGCGATGGCCATAGCCATGGCAGAGGGCACTTCGGGGTTGGGGCTTTCTACGGTGGGGAAATCACCGGAGGGCACATCCTGCTCGGGCACGTGGATGATGTTGGTGAAGCCATAGTTGCGCAGTGAAGCCGGAATGAGTTCAACACCTGTGCCGTGGATGGGGGTGTAGACGATTTTGAGGTCGTGGTGGCGCTTAATCACCTCGGGATCAAGAGACAGGGTCTTGATAGCGGCCAGGAACGCATCATCCATTTCCTTGCCGATTATCTGAATCTTAGAGGGGTCGCCTTTAAATTTAATGTCCTTTACGTCCTTGATTTGGCTTACGTAGTTGATGATGTTCACATCGTGGGGGGCAATGATCTGAGCGCCGTCAGCCCAGTAGGCCTTGTAGCCGTTGTATTCCTTGGGGTTGTGGCTGGCAGTGATGTTCACACCGCTCTGGCAACCCAGATGACGGATAGCAAAGGAGAGTTCGGGGGTGGGACGGAAGTTCTCGAAGAGGTAAACCTTGATACCATTTGCCGAGAAGATGTCGGCCACGATTTCGGCAAATTTGCGAGAGTTATTGCGCACGTCATGTCCCACGACCACAGAGATCTCGGGCAGATCCATGAAGGCGTCCTTCAGGTAATTGGCAAGGCCCTGAGTGGCAGCGCCAACGGTGTAAATGTTCATGCGATTTGACCCCGGGCCCATGATGCCGCGCAGGCCGCCGGTGCCGAATTCGAGATCTTTATAGAATGATTCGATGAGGTCGGTTTTATCTTCGGCCTCAAGCATTTTCTTAACTTGAGCGCGAGTTTCGGGGTCATAGCTTTCAGAGAGCCAGGCCTCGGCTTTGCGAGTCACTTCTTTAAGGAGTTCAGGATCTTGTGCCATATAATTTAGGAGTTAGGGGGTTAGGAGTGAGGAGTTTTGAGTATGGTTAATCAATTAATAGTAAGAATAATAGCATGGCTGGAGCCACGAAAAGGAGGGAATCTATACGGTCAAGGATGCCTCCGTGGCCGGGGATGAGCGCGCCGGAATCTTTGACGCCGACTGTGCGCTTTATCATTGATTCAAAGAGGTCGCCCCAAGTGGCAAATGCGCTGATTATCACGCCGGTAGCAATCCACTCCACGAGCGTCATCCCTATGCTGTTGAATTGATAGAAACAGAGGATGCCAAAGCCCACACAGCAGGCCATTCCGCCCCAGAATCCCTCCCATGATTTCTTGGGAGAGTGGCGCTCGAAAAGGCGATGCTTACCAAGGGTGGAGCCAAAGCAGAAGGCGCCCGTGTCGTTGATCCAAATGGTGATGAATATCAGAAGCACGAACATGTGGCTTCCGGCAATGGCTGTGGTGGTGTAGATGAAATTCAGAGCGCACAGTGCCAGACCGATGTACATAACTCCCAGCACGGATTTAGCCGTGAAGCGCATTGCGTGGTCGCGTCGGTCGTAAAGAGTGGCAATGAAGCGCAGCAAGAGATATGCAATAAAGCAGATTAGCCCCGTCAGGGTTGCTCCATAATTATGCAAGGCAGGAAGCGATGTGAGCGCCAGCACACCAAACACGTCCAAACCAAGGGCTGCGTAGCGCATGGCCGATACATTGTCTTTGGCCGGAGCAGCCATTTCTGTATATTCCAGCATGGCCAGGATGGCAAAAATCGCCATCAAGCCCGTAAATGCTTTCCATCCGCAAAGGATGCAAGTAACGATAACAATAATATATACAAGGCCCGAAATCGAGCGCACCACTACGTTTTTCATAAAAGTTTGATAGAAATGTAGCGTTTGGGATTTTTCTTTATGTCAACAAAGAGAGAATCCAAGCTGGAGATTGTGGAGTTCAGGTTATTGTAGAGAGCAGGGTCGTTGAGCACCTTGCCCAGTGTGGAGTTGGGATTGTTGAGCTCGTTGGAGAGGGCACGGAGATTGCCGGTGACCACTTGCAGGTCGTTGACCAGGGAGTCAAGAGGAAGGGTGGCAAGATTGCCCGAGAGGGAAGTAAGGTCAGAGGAGATGGTGGAAACATTGCCTGTGATGGTTTTGACGTCGGCGGCAATGGGCTGGAGCGAACCGGTCACGGCAGCCAGGCGTTGCGTTGTCACCTGCAAAGCAGCGGTTATTGCATCCAGACGCTTCACCGATTGCACCAGAGCTGGGTCGGCCACAAGGGCGTTGATATTGGTCAGCAGAGTATCGACCTTGGGGAAAATCTGAGCCACGGAGGGCATCAGGTCTTTGCTCACGGCGTCCATTAGTCCGGTGGCGTTTTCACCGATGAGCGTGTCGCCCAATGTGTGAAGAGCCGACTCCTTACCAAGGTCAAGCGATATGGTGGCTGTGCCGAGGATGTCTGAGCTGAGCACGGCTTTGGTGCCTCTGGGCAGTTTGAGCTTGCGGTCAAGGCTCATCTGCACGACCACGTTGCCCGGATGGGCGAAGTCGTATTCAATCTCGCGCACCTGGCCCACCTTGAAGCCGTTGATGGTAACCGGGGATGACACGGCGAGACCCTCGACGTTGCTGTAGGTCGAATAATAGAAATTGGCCGGTTTGAACACATTGATCCCTTTCAAGAAATCAATACCCAAAAACAGCACCACAAGGGCGATAAGCACACATAGGCCGATGATTACTTCCTTTGAGAATATCTTTTTCATATAATATATTACAATCTTATAGGGGTAATAGATTTTACAGGTTAATATTTTTCGTCATAATAGGTTTGAAACGCGTTGAAAAGCGCGGTAGCGCATTTTTTTCGCCCTGCTGCGGAGTTGAGAAATTTCTCCACATCAGGATTGCAGATAAAGTCGAGCTCAACCAGCACAGAGGGCATTGATGTGGCCCAAAGCACCCAGAACCCCGCCTGACGCACCTCCTTGTCGGCCCTTCCTGCATCGTCGATCAAATGCTCTTGAGCCAGACAGGCGAAGTCAAGGCTCTGCTGGAGGTGTCGACCCTGCGAGAGCTCAAACATGATGTAAGATTCCGATGAGTTGGGGTCAAATCCATGGTAAGTGCTTGAAAAATCGGGCTCAAGCTCCATAACGGCATTCTCGCGCATGGCCACCTTGAGGTTGTTGTCCGTTTTGTGCAATCCGCAGGTATAGACCGAAGCACCATGCACGGTTTTGCGATTTTTCGATTTTTTATCCACCGAATTCACGTGGATTGAAATGAATAAGTCACCCTTAGCTTTATTGGCCACCTCGGCGCGCTCCTGGAGAGACAGGAATTTGTCGGAGCGGCGAGTAAAGACTACTTTTACCGAGTCGCCATACCGTTCAGAGATCATCTGACCAAGCCGTTTGGCCACGTCGAGAGTGATCGTTTTCTCATTAGTCAACGCTCCCTCGCAGCCAACATCGTGGCCGCCATGGCCGGCATCAAGCACCACGGTGAAGGGCTTCTCGTTCTCTACGGCAGCAGCAGCCTGCCCCCCGAGCGAAGCACAAATTAATAATATTACAAATAGCCAAACGCGCATTATTATGCAAAGATACAACAAAATTTTTTATCATAGCAAAAAAATCGTACCTTTGTCCCAAATTTTATCCCGAAATGACTACAATGCGAGGAATCCTGAAATCTGCCCTTTGTGCCCTCGGTCTTCTGATGGTTTGGGCCTGCACCGATAAGCCTGCCGAGCCTGTCGAGGTGGGCCGGCTTGACATTGAAATGCGCGATATGGCTGCTTGCGACACTCCTGAAGTAAGCGCCGCCAACCTCCCCGGCGCCATGCTGATGTTCCGCGCAATGGGCTATGATTCCATCTCCCCCGAGCTCCTGCAGTGGTGGAGCACAGGGAGCGCCGTGAAGATTTTCCAACCCGATGTCGACTCAGTCTATTCCGATATCATGCCCCTGCAAAAGCAATTGGCCTCAATCATGGCCTCTGCTCGCAAAAACGGTCTCGATCTCCCCGCCATGAAGTTTTATAGCATCGTGTGGGGTAAACCTCAACCCTTGCTTCGCGAGGACAATGTGATGCTCATTGCCCTAAATCATTATCTCGGAGAAGATTATCCCGGTTACAGCCACTGGGAATCCTATCGCCGCACAGGCAAAACCCCTGAAATGCTCCCCTACGATGTGGCTGCAGCTTTGGCTGCCACGCAACAGCCAATGTCCGAAACTTCAGCCCCTGCCCTTATAGATTGGCTCCTTTACGAAGGCGCTCTGGTAGAGGCTCGCATGCGACTGGTCGATGATGCCGACCTCGCAACCGCTCTGGGTTATACCCCCGATCAGCTTCGCTGGTGCGAGAGCAATTACGACGATATGATGCGAGAAATAGCATCCCGACGCATGCTTTATGACACAGACCCCGTGCTCATCGACCGGATGCTCGCCCCAGCTCCCGCATCACCACTGCTGGCCAACCAAGCACCCGGCCGCGTAGGGCGCTATATCGGCTACCGACTGGTGCGTGATTACATAAAAAAACACCCTTCAGCCTCTCTTTCTGATCTCCTCAAGCTATCCTCTGATAATATTAGGGATTAAACCTGCATAAGCGAGGAGATGATGCTGTCTGAAATGAGCCAGTGAGATTCAGGGATTGCGAGTTGAGAGCCATTGAGAAGGACATGACCGCAGGCAACCAGAGGGGTTGCTTCTCTGAGCAGAATTTCACGTCGGTGAGGTTCGATAGTGTTGAGCGAAAGGCCCTCGAGAGTGCGCAGTCGTGTAATCAGCAGATCGTTGAACCTATTGTCCTCGTTTTCCTCATCAATTTCGTAAGCAGTCAGACCTCTATCCAGACAAGACAGGTAAACTTTTGTTGAAGAGGGATTGATGCGACGAATAAGACCGTCAAAGCTGTGGGCAGAAGGCCCGAGACCAAGGTATTGCTCACCGTGCCAATAACCGGAATTGTGGCGCGCTCTTCGACCCGGAAGCGCAAAATTCGAGATTTCGTAATGCTCATATCCGGCTTGGGCGGTGAGGGAGCAAAGCTCTGTATACATCTCCTCGATGATCTTATCGTCTGTCTGCTCAAGTTTTCCGGAGCGGAGCATGGCTGTTAGGCGGGTGCCGGGTTCGTAGCTCAGGATGTAAGCCGAGATATGGTCAGGGTGGAAGTCGAGGATGCCCTTTAGCGATTCTCTCCACGTTTGTAGCGTCTGGCCGGGGAGCCCATAGATGAGGTCAAGGCTGATGTTGGAGATGCCCCCGCAGCGAATTGCTTTCGCAGCGTCGAGGGCTTGGGCAGCCGTGTGTCGCCGACCCACGGCGAGAAGTTCGGCATCAATAAGAGATTGCACGCCCATGCTCACGCGGTTAATCCCCATAGCGCGCCAGGCTTCTACGCGTTGTGGGGTTACGCCTTCGGGATTCACTTCAATAGTGAATTCTCCGGCAGGGTCGGGCAGCCCGGCAATGAGCCTGGCCAGCAGGGGGTCGGGGAGAATCGAGGGCGTGCCGCCACCTAAATAAAGAGTCTGAATATCGGGAGAGATTTCAGCTTTTCTGAGCTCGAACTCGCGCAGGATAGCGTCCGCCATACGCTCCATGTGCTCAAGTCGTGGCGAGGAATAAAAGTCACAGTAAGCACATTTGGCGTGGCAGAAAGGGATATGAACGTATATCGAAGACATCGCCCGCTCGCTCTCAATATTTGAAATAGATAAAAGGCACCAGCTCGCTCTGACGAGTCTGAATCACAAGGAAAATCACTCCGGCCAAAATCAGCGCTTGCACCACCCACGGCAACCATGAGTAGGCACTTTTTGCCCAGGTTTTCACAGCCGCAGGCAGGAAGTGAAGGGTGAACCCTGTGACGATTGCCACCACTATCAATGTGTAGCCGGCCACAAACTGCGGGGCTACATCTGCATGGAAATTCGTGAAGATAGCTGTGGCCATATCGCCCAAATCGCTGAGAGATTCGGCTCTAAACACTGCAAAACCTATCACCATTAGCACCAGTGTAAACATCACTTTCACAGCCCTTACAGCCCACAGGCGCTCTGCTTTGCGAGGCAAAATCTTTACGTTTCTTACCATCTTATGCCCCACGAGCAGCAGGCCATTGTATCCGCCCCAGATCAGGAACATCCACGAGGCACCGTGCCAAAGGCCGCCGATAAGCATTGTGGTCATAAGGTTGGCGTGCTGGCGCACCTTGCCTTTACGGTTGCCTCCGAGAGGGATGTAAATGTAATCCATGAGCCAGGAGGAGAGAGAAATGTGCCAACGTTTCCAAAATTCCGATGGGCTTTGAGCCTTATAGGGGGAGTTGAAATTATCGTTGAACCTGTAACCCATCAGCAAGGCCACGCCGATGGCCATGTCAGAATATCCCGAGAAGTCGCAGTAGAGCTGAAGGGCGAAACCGAAAGCGCCCATCACGTTTTCAAATCCGCTGTAGAGCGAGGGATTGTCGAAGATGCGGTCAACGAAATTGCCGGAGATGTAGTCGGCTATCACTACTTTTTTAATCAGTCCGGCCATGATAAGGAAAAGCGCCTCGCTCACCATAGCACGAGTAACTCTCGGATTTTCAGCCACTTGTGGCAGCATATCCTTTGCTCTAACCACCGGACCGGCCAGCAGTGGGGGGAAGAACGTGAGATAAAAGACGTAATGCAGGAAATTCGTGGCCGGAAGGATGTGGCCGCGATAAATGTCAACGAGATAGCTGATTGAGCGGAAGGTGAAGAAAGAAATGCCCGCCGGGAGAACGATGTTGAGGGGGTCAAAACGCGTAGAGGTGATCTGCGCAAATGTCTCGGCCAAGAGATTAAAGTATTTGAAATATACAAGCATGCCCACATTGACCACAACGTTAAGCGCAATAATTACCTTCTGCCAGCCCTTGCTCCTGATTGCCCCCATGGCGCGGCCCAGGGCGTAGTCGCTAATGCACACTCCGAGAAGAATCAGGCAGTAAAGCGCGCTGGATTTGTAGTAAAAATACAAAGAAAAGAGAATTACTACGATCATCTTCACGTTGTTCCACCTTCTTACTGCCATATAAATCAGGATGAAACCGAGGAAGAGGAAGAGGAACAAGCCGGAATTGAAGAGTAGGGGATTCGCGCTGTCGTAGGCGAGAATATCGCGCAAGGCCTGAGCCAAATCAGACCCGGACAGAGCATGGGTCACAGACTGCCACATCTCCGTGGCGCGGTCAGCTATGTCAGAGAAAATATTTTCAATCCGGAGGGTCATCTCTTGAATCTTGCGCAGGGTTAATCGTTTGAAGGTCTGGGAATTGAAGACGCAGAGCGGGAGGAGTGAGCGGAATAACCGTCAATAAGAGCTTCATGGAGCAGCTCACCCATCAGGGCGTACCCCTTCCATGAAAGGTGGATTCGGTCTTTACTCATCAAGCCGTCTTTGAGCCACATGGCGGAAGATTTATCTCCTCCGGCCACCGCATACCAGTCGTAGGTGGGGATGTGGTTGTCGCGCCCATAAGCGAGGATTACCCTCCTCAGTCGGTCCACGTTTTGGTTGTGACTGAAATTGCTGACTGTGCGGTAGCGACGCTTGCCGGTCTTTATCCGTCGGCGCTTCGAGCGCTGGCAGTCGGCCGGGGTAGTGAGCAGGATGGCCGCCCGAGGATTAGCTCGGCGGATGTTCTTGACCATCAAATCGATGCTTGCGCGCATTGCAGTATCCGTGACCTTACCGAAGGCCTCATTGCACCCCAGACTTATGATCACCAGATCAGGGCGCAGCGGCGCGATGTCGCGGCCAAACGAGCCTATCGAGTTATAGCTTGAGAAAGTGGCACCGTTATTGCCTATCGCGCTGTATCTCACTCCTTTATCGCTGCTCAGAAGCTCAATGCCATGGATAGTGCAAGATTGCGAGGCGGTAAGGTTGAGAGTGAGCTCGCTCACGGGCAAATCAAATGAAACGTCAACGTAGCCCTTTTCTTTGTGTTGGGCGAAATCAAACTGCGTAATGTCAGATTTCGCGAGAGTAACGGTAGGCGCAGCTCCGGTAAAGAAGATGCGTAGATGATTGAAGCTCTGATTATTATCTCCGGATGGGGTGGTTGAGATGCAAAGCTCGAAGTTGCGATCTTCGGGTTGAATAGAGATGCCCGTGAAGCCCATTTCCACCTCCCAGGGTTGTTTCAAGAGCTTAGCAGAAGTGAAGGATGAAGAAGAAGAGATTTTGTAGTCGAGAGGTTGGTTTGTGCCGGCAAGACGGAAGGGGATGATCAGTCCGCGCCCGGCTGCTCCGAATTTGTCTTGAAGAAGGGCTCGAGTGCGAGACGTTGACCCCTCGGCCTGGATATGGGAGTCGCCAATATGGAGGATTGATACCAGTGTGTCGGGAGCAGCGTCGAGCAGCGAATAGAGCCTGCTCCAATCAGCTCCATTGAGAGCAATTTTATTGGCGTTGAGGTTAAGGTACGAATATTTCATCGTCCCTGAGGCAGACATATCCTTGCCGGCTTCGGAACTCTCCATTTCTGGATTTTCGCGCAAGTGCTGCTGGTTGTCATCGTCATCTGCAAGCGCAGCATGGCCTCCGAATCCTGCCAAAAGACCCAGTAGCAAAGCTAATAATATTCTCGGCCAAGAGCCTGTCATATATTACTTTAGCGAACGATTCAGTGATTTCACAAACTCCTCAGCCAACCGCTTGCCACCGTCCGAGTTGAGATGGATATAGTCGCCGTTGACGAGCTTTTTTGTGCGCCAGTCCACGATTGCGCCTTCGCCACCCATGGCCTCGCGAGTGTCCCAAAAAAGAATACCGGCATCGCGTGCGGCACCGCGTTGGGCTGCCACCATGGCCGGAGCCGTGGAGATAGATTGATACACGCCATTTTTCTTTACTCCGCGGTCGCCAATGCCCATGAGCACGATGTCGGCGTTGGGGTAGCACTTCTTCAGATGCTCTGCCACTTGAACCATGGCCTTGCGATAGTTCGTATAATCTTTCTGCTTCTCTGAGAGGGCGTTGATGCCGTACTCCATCACAATGAGGTCGTAGTCGACATATTGGCGCATCTGTTCGGTAATATCAGAACTTACCCTGCGGTGCGACATACCTGAATCGCCACGTAACGACATGTTGTCAACCACCACTCCTGCGCCGTCTTCAAGCCAAGCTCCCAACACTTTAAGCCCGGGAGCTGAGGATTTAAGTGTAAAGCGCGATGCAGCGCCTTGCAGCTCAAGGCATTGCACTGAATCAGCCGAAGCGACAACGTCAAATGTCTGCGTGAGAGTGTCGAGCGAGAGGGTGATTTTGCCACCGTTCGGGGCGATAAACATCACCTTTGACCGCGACCAGCGGTCAAGATTAGGAATCCTGGAAGTGCCTGAAAATGTGAACGTTGCTCCGGCACCTCCGGAGAAATATTGTCCGGAGAGCGGGAATTTATCTGAAGTGGATTTCCTCAGATCGTGCTCTGTCCATCCCGAGGATTTATGATTAACGCTCCGTCGGAAGCCTGATGTTTCGCTGAAAGCAGGCACGTAGCCCACTCCTCGGCCGCCGTATTGCTCTTGGAGCAAACGACGTATGTCTTGAGTGAAGATGTCGCCCTCGATGTATGAATCTCCGATCACCCCGATGCGCACAGGCCTATAGCTGCGCCTCTCAAGGGCGGCCTTCAAGTGGGCCATGCCGGTGCCCAGCGGAGTGTAGTCTTCAATTATCATTTCGCCATCGACGCGCGGTGCCGTCTCGGCCACGACGAGACGCACGGTTGAGTCGGTTGAGATGGTGTCGTAGGTCTGTTTGCTGAATTCCTCGGCCAGAAGTTCAAGCTCCGGGTCAAGGAGCACCGAGTCGGCCTCTTGGCTGGTAGTGTCGCTTTCAGCCACGGGGAAAAGGTCGCTCAGCAGATTGAAATCAGAGATTTTACCTGCGGTCCATTTGCTCCACGGCATTAGCGAAAGCACAAACAAAACCACCACAGCAAGGGCGATGATCAAGAAGGGGTGGCCCTTGGGTTCATTTGGCTTTTCGGATGTATTTTGCTCCTGCTCGGGAGTGTTACTTTCTTGATTCATAATTGATTGCTTATTTTACGGGGGTGCCGAAAAGTTCAAAAGGCAGAGCATCGGTGATCTCAACCTCAACCATATCGCCGGGACTTAGGAGAGCGGGAGAGCCGTCAGCATATTGCTTAGCCACAAGCACCTCGGGGTCGACCTCCGGAGAGTCAAATTCTGACCTGCAAACGTAATGTTGCTCGTTCTCAGAGTCTACGAGCACGCGCATGCGCGTGCCAACACGCTCCAACGCCAGCTCTGCGGCAATTTCTTCTTGCACGGCCATCAAACGATCCAACCTGTCTTGCTTAACCTCCTCGGAGATTGAATCCTCAAAATGGTTGAAGGCGAAAGTGCCCTCCTGGGGGCTATATGCGAAAGCGCCCATGCGGTCGAATCGCTGCTCGCGCACAAAGTCGACGAGCTGCTCAAAGTCCTCCTCTTCCTCACCGGGGAAGCCAACCATCAGGGTGGTGCGGATGGCGATGCCGGGCACTTTTTCGCGAATTTTCTTCAGTAGAGCGCGAGTTTCGGAAGCGGAGATGTGGCGGTGCATGTTTTGGAGCACACGGTCGGAGATATGCTGCAAGGCTATGTCAAGATAGCGACACACATTGCGATGGCGAGCCATGGCATCGAGCATATCCTCCGGGAAATCAGTGGGATAGGCGTAATGCAGACGCAGCCATTCCACTCCCGGAACCTCTGCCACTGCATCGATCAAATCAGCTATTCGACGCCGGCCGTAGAGGTCTATGCCATAAGAAGTGAGCTCTTGGGCGATTATGTTTATCTCCTTTACTCCTTTGCCCACAAGTTCTTTCACTTCCTCCACGATTTCTTCAATGGGGCGAGAGGTGAATCGGCCTGTGCTAAGGGGAATGGCGCAGAAGGCACAGTGGCGGTTGCACCCTTCAGAGATTTTCAGGTATGCAGTATGGGGTGGGGTGGTGAGGGAGCGGTGCCACGATGCCGGCTGAGCCTCGGGTCGGATATTACGGATGAGGTTCACCCAGTCAAATTTTCCATACCAACCGTCAACCTCCGGAATTTCATCACTCAGCTCAGGGCGGAAGCGTTCTGTCAGGCAGCCCATTACGTAGACCGCCTTGATCTTGCCTTCCTCTCTGGCTCGGCAACATTCCAGAATCATATTTATTGATTCTTCTTGAGCGTCGGAGATGAAGCCACAAGTGTTGATCACCACAATATCGCCGTGCAGGTGCTCAGGATTGTGGTGTGCCTTGATGCCGTTTTTGGCAAAAGAATGGAGGAGGCGCTCTGAATCAACGAGATTCTTTGAGCACCCCATTGTGATGATGTCGGCCTGTCTCACTTTTTGAATAAAGAGTCTACAAATTCGCGTTTGTTGAAGACCTGAAGGTCGTCCACGCCTTCGCCCAGACCGATGTATTTCACGGGAATCTTCATACGGTCGCTGATGCCGAGCACCACGCCGCCTTTGGCCGTGCCGTCGAGCTTGGTAATTGCGAGCTCGGTGACTTGGGTAGCCTCAGAGAAATTCTGCGCCTGAATGAACGCGTTTTGGCCGGTAGAGCCGTCGAGCACAAGGAGCACATCGTGAGGCCCATCGGGCACAACGCGCGATATGGAGCGTTTGATTTTTGTGAGCTCGTCCATCAGACCCTTCTTGTTGTGAAGTCGACCGGCAGTGTCGATTAGCACTACGTCAACACCGTTGGCCACGGCTGATGCGCAGGTGTCATAGGCCACGGCCGCAGCATCAGAGCCAAGGTTTTGCGACACCACAGGCACATCGGCTCTGCGCCCCCATTCCTGCAGCTGTTCGATAGCTGCAGCGCGGAATGTGTCGGCTGCGCCGAGCATCACCTTATATCCGGCTTTTTTGAATCGGGAGGCGAGTTTGCCAATCGTTGTGGTCTTGCCCACACCATTTACGCCCACGACCATAATCACATAGGGCTTTTTGCCCTCCGGCACCGTCATGCGCCCGTCGGGGTTTTCATCGTCGCCGGCGAGAAGGTCCATGATCTCCTCGCTGAGCATCTGATTGAGCTCATCGTTGGAGACGTACTTTTCGCGCTTGGCTCTCTCGCGGATGCGGTCGATGATGCTTATCGTGGTCTCAACTCCCACGTCAGAAGAAATGAAGATCTCCTCGAGTTCGTCAAGGAAATCATCATCTATGGTGCTCCGCCCCATGAAAGCGCGGCGCAGTTTGCCGAAAAATCCCTCTTTGGTGCGGTCAAGACCACGATCGAGGGTTTCTTTATCTTTTTTTGAGAATAAGCTACTGAAAAATCCCATTATTATTTTGCTCTGAATTATTAGTATGCAAAGATAATGAAAATTTGCGAATTATTTGAAATTCAGTCGGGAAATTAGGCCAACAATAAAATCAAAGTCTGGGCTGCCACCACGCGCAGGAACATCGTAAGAGGGTAGACCGTAGAATATGACACGGCAGGAGCATCGTTGGCAGTGGAGTTATTGGCGTAGGCTAATGCTGGTGGGTCAGTGTAGCTGCCGGAGATAAGACCCATGATGCTCAGATAGTTGATGCCATATTTCTTCCTTGCGATGCATCCTACCACGATCAGCGGGATCACAGTGATCACAAAACCCCAGATCACCCACCACATGCCTTCGTAGTTAAACACCGCGTCGGCAAATCCCTTGCCGGCTGCAATGCCCACAGAGGCTAAGAACAGGCAGATACCCAGCTCGCGGAGCATCATGGATGCTGAGGTGGAGGTGTAGGTTACGAGCTTGAGCTTATAGCCGAAACGACTCAAAAGAATGGCCACCACGAGCGGTCCGCCGGCCAGGCCGAGCTTCATGCCAAAGCCGATGTTGATCGAGCCAAGGATGATGCCGACAATGATGCCGACGAAGATGGTGATAAGGTTGGGCTGATTGAGGCGCTTCATGGAGTTGCCCATGCGTGAGGCCAGACGATCAATGTCTTCCAGATCGCCCACAACGGTCATGCGGTCGCCCACTTGCAGGCGCAGACCGGGCGAGGCAAGGAGGTCGACGCCGGCACGATTGACACGCGTGCAATTCAGGCGGTAGCCCTTGTGCAGGCGCAGCGAGCCGAGCGTTACACCGTTAAATTGGCTTTGCGTCACCAGAATGCGGCGGGAATACACAGGAGTGGGGGTTTCCTCCCAGTTCATCTCTGTCTCGATGCCGAGCACTGCCATAAATTTATTTGTATCTTGCATTGAAGCCACGATCAGAAGGATGTCGCCGGTGTGGATTTCTGTGGTGGATTTCGGGATTACTATTTCGCCCGAAGTGGTCATCATACGCGAAACCACGAAGTTGCACTGGATGATATCGTGCAGCTGAGCCAGGGTGCGGCCATCGACAAGCGTGTTGGTCACTTTCAGTGAAATCATGTAGGGCTTGAGTTGCGAATTTTCCTGATCTTGCTCAATTTCCTTGATTTCATTGTCAGTATTAATTTTAAACACAGCTTTCACCACAAACATAGCCACGATAATGCCAACCACGCCGAGGGGATAAGCGGCGGCATAGCCCGAAGCCATGATGTTGGCCTGCTCCGCTCCGTTGGAGAGCATTGTGGAGGCTGTCTGCTGAGCAGCGGCAAGGCCGGGAGTATTGGTCACCGCACCACTCATCACACCCACCAGGGCGCAGATGTCGTGGACGTTACCGAAATAGTAAATCAAAAGCACGATGACAACGTTGAGAGCAATGCCCAGCACTGCCAGAATATTGAGCCTCACGCCTCCTTCCTTAAAAGAGGAAAAGAAACCCGGACCCACTTGCAAGCCGATCGAGAAGATAAAGAGGATAAGGCCCAACTCGCGCACAAACTTAAGGATACCGTCGTTCACTTCATATCCGAAGTGACCCATCAGGATGCCCATAAACAGCACGAATGTCACGCCGAGCGACACGCCCTTAATCTTTAATTTGCCTAAAAAAATACCCGCCGCGATAACAAACGAATACAACACAAGCGAGCTTGCAATCGTCGTATTGCCCGGGAAAAGTAACTCCTTAATCCAATCCATTATTTTGCCTTAGAGATGAAAAATAAGCGCTTAGAATGTAAAATCTGGCCTATGCCTGAAATTTTCGGCAAAGTTACGAATTTTTCCTAACATAAGGATAAATTTTTTAGCCAAAATTTTCACGCCGTGGCCACGGCTATGCGTAATTCATCAGGGGAGAGATATGCGGAGGCTGTTGCGGAGATAATTTCAGGCGATAAGGTGGATAGAGAGGCCACTCTTTGGAGAAAAAAATCAGAGGGAACAAGGCCGGTGAGCTGTCGCATATATTCATCTGCCACGCTGAATGGCGTATCGACCACAGCGGCCAATTCCAAGGCCAAATATTGCCGTAGACGCTCCAATTCATTGCCTTGTGGGGGATTTTCGGCCAAGAGGCGCATTTCTTTGCGTGTTTCATCAATCACGGGGTCGACGGTGCTGACGTCGGTCTGTACGGAGATGTGCATCGACGCTCCCTCAAGGTGGTTGAGCATAAAGGCTTGTATCCCATATGTGTAGCCTTTGTCTTCTCGGATGTTTTTCATCAAACGGGAGCCGAAATAGCCGCCCAATGCGCTGATAGCGTTCCGGATGTCAACTCCCACACTGCTCGCTGCTCCCGGCACCGGAAGCCCCATGCAGATGCCGGCCTGTAAAGCCTCGGGGATGTGAGTGGTGACGATGCCGGGATTCCCCGGGACAAAGTCAATCACTTGACGCATAGGTGACTGGTCATCGGGCATGGACTCCAACAATGATTTCACAGCCGTGAGATTTTCGTCGGTGAAATTCCCTGAGAGGAATCCTAAAGCTTCGGAGGCACAGCGCAGGGTGTGTCGGCAGAAATCTGTCACTTCCTCGAGGCTGATTTCTCGCACTTGGTCAGGAGTAGGGGATGTGGCATGCGGATGAGTCGAACCGCGCATGGCCTGGTTGAGCAGCAGTGCTGCTCGGGCATCAACGTCAACGAGCGAGGTAGCATAACGCATGGCCACGATATCGCGCATCACGCTGAAGGTGTGGGGATTGTATACGGGGTTGTGGATGAGGTCAGCCACGATGGGAAGCACTGATGCAAGCTTTGAGGAAAGCACCGTGAGTGTGAAGATGGTGCTGTGGTTGGTTGTGGTCACGTTAAAGCGAGCGCCATTATAATCCAACAGCCGCGATACTTCTCCACCAGGAAAATTCTTCGACTCCTCCGGGATTAGCATTTCGGCGATGCGAGCCACATGCGGCAGCCTGCAGTCCATTTCGCCCCCTTTCCATACAATGCGCAAGCGCACCACTTCTGCATCTCCGCCCTGCACGCAGCAGAGCTTCATGCCAGAGGGGAGGGTGAGGACGTTGGCAGCCGGCAGGCATATATCGGTAATGGGATGAATCTCAGGAGGGGTCATTAGAAAGAGTTAGGAGTTAGGAGTGTGGAGCGAGGAGTGAGGAGTAATTTTGGGGATGCAGGCAGGTGCAGAATTTTGGTCAGGAGTTTTGTGCGAGGAATGCGGCTGCGCGCTCAAGGTCTTCGGGAGTGTCGATGCCAATGGTTGAGAGGTAGGTCACGGCAGTCTTGATTCGGTAGCCGGCTTGCAGCCACCGCAATTGCTCAAGGCGTTCGGCCTTTTCCAGGGGCGACTGAGGCAGGGCCGTAATCTCTTTGAGCACATCAGCCCGGTAAGCGTATATCCCCACATGAGCGAGATATTCAAATCCTTCAGCCCAAGCGTCACTCTCAGCGTCCCTTTGATAAGGAATCACCGAACGGGAGAAATACAGTGCGAAATCCTTCCGGTCACGCACCACCTTTGGGGTGTTAGGGTTGGCTATCTGGCTGAACGAAGCCTCATGCCCAAAGGGCCGGACAAGGGTGGCAATCTCAGTCTGCGGATCGCTGAAGCATTGGCAGAGAGCGCGGATCTGATCGGGGGAGATAAAAGGCTCGTCGCCCTGGATATTAATGATCACGTCGGCGTCGCCGCCGGAGATCTCATAGGCCTGGCGCACACGGTCAGTGCCGCTGGGCAGTTCCGGCAGAGTCATCACGGCTCTTCCTCCAAAGGCGTTAACGGCTTGCATGATGCGGTCGTCGTCAGTGGCTACAAGCACCTCATCCAGAGCCTTGCGAGCTTGGGTGTAGACGTGCTCGATCACAGTTTTGCCCCCGAGCATTGCCAGGGGTTTGCCCGGGAATCTCGATGAGGCATATCGCGCAGGTATGATTGCAATGAATTTCATAATGTCATCAATTTTTAATGAAGTCGCAAATAATAACCACCATATTATTACTCCTCACTCACTACGTATAGTTGGGCGTTTTCAAATTTCACCACCTTAACCCGCCTGCCGGCATCGATAAAGCCTGACATTGACACAGCATCCATATCCTCATCGGCGATGCGCACTTTACCGGCCGGACGCATATCCGTTACTGCCACGCCCTTCTCGCCAACATATCGTGCCAATTTCATATCCACTCCGATATATCCTTCCGAAACGCGTTGCTCAGCCTGCAGCTCGGAGTGGCGACGCACCCATTTGGGGCCGTGCTTTGAAGTCAAATACCACACCAACCCCACAGCCAGCACCACGCCCACCAACGTTATGGTGATCGAGGAGAGGATGTCGGAGCTGTAGCGCGGTGAGATGCCTCCGTCGTAGAGCATCGCGCCTACTACAGACACCAGTATGGCCGCGATGCCGCATATGCCGCACACGCCAAACCCCGGAATCACAAATATTTCCAAGGCCAATAGCACTAATCCGGCTATGAAGAAGATAATAACCCAACCGGGCATTGCACCGGTTATCATCCCTGGTAAAAAGTAGAGTATAGCCGCTACAACAGCAACTGCGGAGGGGAATCCAAGTCCCGGCGTGTGCATCTCCATCCAGATTCCGCCCACAATCAAAGCGATGAGCAGCGCACGCACCACCGGAGAGGCCAAAAATCCCATAATCGTGTCGGAAAAGGTCGACTCAAATTGCACATTATTATATTCCGGGTAGAAATGATCTGTAATCATTTCATGGAGCGAAGGCGAGATGCCATCGGCCATACGGGCTGCAACAGCCTCATCGGAGGTGTAGGAGAGGGCCTTGTCGGGCATAACCATAGCCTCGGCAAGTGCCGGGTCTCGGCGCCATACCCAAGTTGAGTCAACCTCCACAAAGACCTTGCCGTGATGCTGAGCTGTGGCGCGCATAATCGATTTCATGTACGATTGATATTTCTCCGGCATGGGTTCACCCTGGCCGTTAACAACGGTCGAGGCACCCATGCTCGCTCCAGGAGCCATGAAAACCGAGTCGCAAGCCAGGGTAATCAGAGCCCCGGCCGAGGCAGCGTTGTTGTCGACATAGGCAACCGTGGGAATGGACAGACGCATCAGGGCCGTTCGTATCGAGTCGGCTGCGTCCACGGCTCCGCCGTAGGTGTTGATGTGCACAACAAACAGCTCGGCACCCTCGGCTTTGGCTTGCTCCACGGCCCGGCGCGTTTGAAGCCACATATGAGTGTCTACTTCGTCGTGCAGCGGAAGCACGAACACCGTAGGCTGCTCAGCCTCGGCGATCAGAGAGCAAAAGAGGGAGAGAAGGAGAAAGAATCGATTCATTTGATTTTGGATTGAGAGTCAACGGATTGTCGATTTGTGCGTATATAAGTAGGCATCAGGGCGCAACCCAGGAGCAGGTAGATATAATATGTGATAAGTCGCCACACCAGGGCTATGGTCAGAGCCAAAGCCGGGAGGCCGATAAGGTCGCCGTAATATTCCGTAAACATCCACTCGCTAACACCGGAGCCGCCGGGCGTGGGGCTTACCATCAGAATTACCCATACCACAAACTGACGGGCAAACACAAGCAACATCGATGCCCCCGGCACGAACCCCCAAAACAGTGCGTTCACGATAGCGTAGCGCGAAAACCATGACACAACCGTGGCTCCGAACACCTGGCTCCACCACTTCAGTGAGCGACCTTTCACCCATGCAGAGGTAGCTTCCATGTTGTCCATTGTCTGCTCAATGGCAGGGAGCCAGCGCCTCAGCAGACGCAAAGAAAATAACTTGACCATCAACGCCTTAATCCATTGTGGCTTAAGGATGATGCCGATAAAGAGGATAGCGGTCCAGACCACTATGCCTGCATAGACGATCCAAAACGTGATTTGCACGCCCTTCATAAACGCAGCATCATGAGCTTCCGCTCCGAAAAGGTCGGACATCGGCAATACGAGCATGATTATGGGACAGAAGATCACAAAGAAGAGCTCGTCGAGAAAGAGCGTGGTGAGCGTAAGAGCAGTGGCGCGTCCTACTTTTACCCCCTCCCGATTCAAAAAGAAGATGGCCAAGGCGCTTCCGCCCACAGCCGAAGGGGTTATGGCAGAAGTGAATGCACACATGAGGTCAACCCTCAGAGAGCGCCCCCAACTCAAATCCGGAGCAGCTATAGTGTGAAACCGCCACGTGAGCCCGAAATCTCTGCCCACTACAAATGCCACGGCCAGAATGATGCCCAAAATGGTGCGCCATCCGAAATCTATCTCAGAGAGCACTGAAAGATTAAAATCAGAGTGAAAGAGATACACCATCACGCCCACACCGATTATCACCGGCACAAGCACCTTCCACATCGTTGATTTCAATGACAATTGCACGACAAAGTAAGCGGTATTCGACGCAAGTGGAAATTGCGTCAGGTTATAGAAAGTTAGGAGTTGGGTGTAAGCATTGATAACACTTTACGTACGGCTTCAACGGGGTCCGGAGCCTCCAGGATAGAGCGGGAGAGTTGGATTCCGCTCACGCCCGTGGCCATGACCACATCGACCTCTTCCAAATCATAATCTCCGCGAGCCACGATAGCACTTTTATCGCTTCCGCTGCGCACTTTATCTACAATTTCCGACATTCGTGCCTGAGAGGTCTCTTCAGGGAGCACAAAATAATCCATGTCTTTGCCTCTTAGTGCCTCAATGCCCTCAGCGCCACCTACTGAAACTCCAATAATAGCCTCGGGTCCCAATTCCTCGCGCACAGCTTCAGCGCCTGCAGCCGAAAGGAGCTGCACCCCGTGGATGTGCATCTCGCGGGCGGCTTCAATATGGCCCGTGATAGTGAGGATCGTATCATTTTCTTTACACAAATCCACAAGAAGTGTAAGAGCCTCGCGCACAGCATCATCCGAGAGGTCGACAGGGTCAAATATCACCCACTTCGCGCCTCCCTCGATAGCCATCTGCGCCTGCTCGGCCACAGAATATAAATCAGAAGGTTTAGCTACAAACTGAAGCATACATCAAATTTTGATTAATCAGCTGCAAAATTACGCATTTTCCCTCAAATCGCCAAAAACGCCCTATGCAGAAAATCCTGAATTTGATGTACTCCTAAGGCCTCGAGTACTTATCTTATTCTCACAATTATATCTTTTCCCGATGCCGAATACCCAAATACTTTAGAATGAATATGTGCATACCACTGGGATTTATGAGAATCCTTAACCTTAGATCTTGAAACTCAATACGCTATTAGGTTTTCCGAGGCTATGGTGCATCATGGTTTAAGGTCGAATCCGGTGATTCGTTATTTTTAGAATTATAATCGTATGGGAAAGCAGTTGGAAGAATATAGTCTCGCAGATCTTGTGCCAAACTTGAATAAAAACTCCCGATTGGAACATATATTGTGCTATCGGAATCGCCATACTTTTGGGCCATTACCTGATTCCCTGTAAAATAGTAGAAATTACCAAGATATACTTCAATGCTATCCGAAAATTCACTTAACATAGGGGGGGCCACCCCTATATCACGAACTTGAAGCTTTTGGTTTTCTCTTGTTGTAAGTCTAAATGTATTTGGGTCAAGGGGAGAATAGTTTTTCAGGATTTCAGGGCAGGGGTTGTAATAATTATATATCCAATCAAAAGATTTGGGATAGGGAATGACGTATTCATTCTTAATTTTACCCTCTGAGATTTTATATAATAAGATTCGGGTTGTGCTATCGTTATTTTCTTTATAGTAACACCATACAAGACCAAGATTGAAATTTTCCACAGAAAGGAAAGTATTATTATATTTGCGCAAAAGATCCTTTTCCTTTTGACGTATCAAACGTGTTGTCTTATTAGATA